>DATDGW010000376.1:0-20450 GCA_036521895.1 Candidatus Sulfotelmatobacter sp.
CGAGAGCCCCTCAATCGGACAGATCCGTACCGACACCCGCTCCGGAAGCCCCTGTATGTACTTTTCGGCCAATTGCACTTGATTCGAATCGTAGATTCGGGCTGCCGCCGGAACATCAATCACCACTCGACGTCCATACCCGTGATCCAGCAACTCCAGAGCTCGTGCCGGACGCCGGTCCGTCTCGCCCGCCAGCACCAGAATCACGTCCGACGCTTCCGGCGCATCCACCACCAGCCACCGGCCGGCATCAACCGCGAAGGCGGCCAGCATCACGGTCAATAGAACGGCCAGCGTCCAGACAAGTCTTCTCTTCGTCAACGGATTCAGCCCCCCGAAACTGCCGAATTGGCCTTGCCCGCTTCCGTAGCTCACAGGCAATTGCCAGTCCTCTGCATGCTACAATCGAGTGTTTCCTACTCCCCACTTCAGCTTCATATTGGAATATTTCATGACGACTTACTCTGCCGCAGATGCGTCCGTGGAACAACTTAAGACCAAAATTCAGCAGCACCAGGCCCGCGTGGGCATCATCGGCCTGGGATACGTGGGCCTTCCGCTGGCCCTGTTGTACAGCGAACAGAAGTTCCCGGTGACCGGCTTCGACATCGACGCCCGCAAAGTCGATACCCTCGCCAAGGGAGGTTCCTACATCTACCGTATCGCGCCCGAGGAGATTCAGGCGGCCAAGGCGCAGGGCTTTTCTGCGACCTCCGACTATTCCCACATCTCCGCGATGGACGCCATCATCATCTGCGTCCCCACCCCGCTGAATGAGTACCACGAGCCCGACCTCAGCTACATCACCGACACCACCCACTCCATCGCTCCTCATTTGCGCGCCGGACAGCTGGTCGTGCTTGAGAGTACGACATACCCGGGCACAACGGAAGAAGTGATGATCCCGATCCTCGAAAAGGAAAACAAGGCCGGGCTGAAGGCCGCTCGCAACCAGCCTGTCGCAGGAAAAGAATTCTTCGTAGCGTTTTCGCCCGAACGGGAAGATCCCGGCAACACTACGGTCGCCCGCCGCGATATTCCGAAGGTCGTCGGCGGATTAAACCCCCAGGCCTCTGAACTCGCCGGCGCTCTTTATGGTTCCATCTTCAATCGCACCGTTCCCGTATCGTCTCCCGCCGCCGCAGAGATGACCAAACTGCTCGAGAACATTTACCGCTGCGTCAACATCGCGCTGGTCAACGAACTTAAGCTGCTATGTCTCCGCATGGACATCGATATCTGGGAAGTCATCCAAGCCGCTTCCACCAAGCCGTTCGGCTTCCACCCTTTCTATCCCGGTCCCGGCCTCGGCGGGCACTGCATTCCCATCGATCCCTTTTACCTCTCGTGGAAAGCCAAGGAATTCGATTTCCGCACCCGCTTCATCGAACTCGCCGGCGAGATCAACAACAACATGCCCTACCACGTACTCTCCTCGGTGAGTCACGCTCTCAACCGCCACAAAAAATCAGTGAATGGCGCACGAGTTCTCATCCTCGGCGTGGCCTACAAGAAAGACATCGATGATCTGCGCGAGTCCCCTGCCCTCACCATCATCGAACTCCTGCAGAAAGATGGAGCCCAGGTTAGCTACCACGATCCCTACTTCCCCTTCATCGGCAAGGGCCGCAAATACGACCTGCAGATGAAGTGTTCGGAACTGAAAGACCTTGGCCAATACGACTGTGTCGTCATCGTCACCGACCACTCCGACTACGACTATCGCCGCGTCGTGCAGGAGTCCCAGTTGGTGGTCGACACTCGCAACGCCACGCAAGGGATTGAGGACACCAAGATCGTTCGCTGCTGAAGGCCCCAACCGGCTGGCTGTAAGGAATTCTGTCTCCGTATGGTGTATTTTTTTGCACGGTACCCACTCCGGGCCCTGTGCTGCCTCCCCGTACGCCCAGCAACCCATTGATGTTCAATGATTTACACCAAATCCGTTGTTGGGAGAAGTGGCCTCTATCGTGCATAACTTAAGCCGGGATAGTACACTTTTGGGGTTAAACCCTGCCTTCCCAGGTTCCCAGCATTCGAAAGGGCAGGGAAAACTTTTACACTGGATCCCGGGTTTGCAATATCGCAGCATCAGGATCGATATGCCGTCGCCTTCTAGCGAATCAAACTTGTTCTCATCTCTTCCAAAATGGAAGATGCCGTGGTCCGAGTTTGTCTTGAGCTATGGCACACAGGCCGTGATCATCGCGATTCTCGTGTGGATCCCTGTGCTCCACCCGGAGATTCTTGAGAGCCCGAAGAAGGATTATCACGCCATCGAACTGGTTCCAACACCCGTTCCGGTGAATCACACCCCGCAACGGCAACTGAAGCCAGTGTTAGTGGCAAAACTAGATCCTCCGCCCACGGCGTTGCGCCTGCCCGCTCCTCAGCCGCAGCCCAAGCCGAGAGTAGAGGATGCTCGCGCTCCCGAAGTCAAGATCGCCGCCAAGAAACTGGAGACTCTTCCGTCTGCGGCTCCCGTCATCCCGAAACAAATCGTGCGGACCAATGTCTTTTCGACCGGAAGCTCCGCCCCGCAAACCATCGAGCGCGCCCCCGACAAGGTACAGACCGGAGGCTTCGGCGATCCCAACGGGGTGCCCGCGAAAACGACTCAAACCAGAGCCGTCAACATCGCGCAGGCTGGGGGATTTGACATGCCCACTGGACCGGGCTACGGAAACGGAACCGGCGGAGCCAAGGGCGCCCGCGGCGTGGTTGCCAGCACCGGATTCGGCGGAGGCGTTGCCACCGGCAACGCATCCTCTGCGTCCCCCCGGGGCGTGGTTCGTCAGGCAGGATTCGGTGACGCTGATGTTCCCGCTCCTCCCACCGTGCAATCGCGCCCCGCGGCACAAGCAGCCGCAAAAATTGTGCCGGCGGAAATCCTTTCCAAGCCGACACCCATCTACACTGAAGAAGCCCGCGCCAAACGCATCGAGGGTGAGGTGCTTCTCGAAGTTGTTCTTGAAGCATCTGGAAAACTACGGGTGTTAAGGATCGTTCATGGACTGGGGCACGGTCTGGATGACGCGGCTGTACGCGCCGCCGAGCAGATCCGCTTCAAGCCCGCCTTGCAGGACGGCCAACCCTCAGACTCGACGGTTGTCTTGCATGTCATTTTTCAATTAGCTTGATCGACTCCCAGAAGGTCTTTATGCGAATCGTTCGTTCGGGTTCCGTTGTGGTTCTTCTTTTTTTGGTGTGCGCATTTTCCGCCACCGCGCAGGATTCTCCGTCTTCCCCGGGGCAGCCCGCCTTGAGTCCTACCACCGCTCCGGCCGCACCCGCCACGGCGCCAGCCCCGGCACCGGCTCAAACCACGGAATCGCTTCCTCCCGCCGCACACACGCTCAATGACGTGCTCGACCACGTCGTGCAGCGCGAGCACTTGTTCATGGCGCAGATGCGCCACATGCACCCGTTGGTTGAGACCTACCTGCAGGACCTGAAGAACGACGCCAATGGAAATGCGAGTCCGGTGAAAGATCAGTATTTTCTCGGCCGCCTCGACATGTCCGACGGCCCCGAGGACGTTTCCTTCGTCGGCCAGCCTGGATTCGGCCATCGCATGCTCAGCAAGCTGACCGGCGTCTACTCCCTGCATTATCTGCCTATGGGCTTCGCCCAGATGGTTGTGCTCGATTCCGATTTCCAGAAGAAGTACTACAACTTCACCTTCGTACGGCGCGAGTTTCTTGGCGAGCTCCGCTGCCTCGTCATCGATGTCCAGCCCAAGGAAGGCCAGAAGACTTCGCGTTTCATGGGCAGAATCTGGGTCGAAGATCAGGATTACAACATCGTCCGCTTCAACGGCAGTTATTATCCGCAGCCCAAAATCAACTTCTTCTTCCACTTCGACAGCTGGCGCCTGAA
Source organism: Candidatus Sulfotelmatobacter sp. (assembly GCA_036521895.1). GTDB lineage: Bacteria > Acidobacteriota > Terriglobia > Terriglobales > Acidobacteriaceae > Sulfotelmatobacter. Next base: position 3,880 of record DATDGW010000376.1, read on the forward strand.
CATGCGTCCGGGCACATGGCTTCCGGCCTATGTGTACAGCGAAGAATCGAACCTCAAGACCGGACTGTCTAAGAGTCTGCACTTCAAGGCGCAGACCCGGCTCTGGGGCTATGACCTGAAAGGCTTGAATAAGAACGAGGAGTTCACCCAGATTCTGATCGATTCTCCTCAGAACGTGAACGACCAGAGCGCTGCCGCCGCCGACGCGACTCCCGTCGTCGCCGAGCGCATGTGGGAAAAACAGGCGGAAGAAAACGCCGTCGACCGCCTGCAGAAGATTGGTTTGCTCGCGCCGTCCGGCGAAGTTGACAAGGTTTTGGCAACCGTGGTCAACAATCTGCTGGTCACCAACAACATTGACCTGCAGGGCGACATTCACTGCCGCGTTCTGTTAACCGCGCCCCTCGAGTCGTTCACCATCGGCCGCACCATCGTCATCAGCCGCGGCCTGCTCGACGTTCTTCCCGACGAAGCTTCCCTGGCAATGGTCCTGGCTCACGAACTGAGCCACATCGTCCTCGGACATCACTTCGACACCAAACTCGCCTTCAACGACAAGATGTTCTTCCCCGACGAAGAGTCGTTCCAGCGCCTCGACTTCAAGCGCACTGCGGGGGACGAGGAAGCGGCCGACACCAAAGCTCTCGAACTGCTCAAGAACTCGCCTTACAAAGACAAGTTGGGCAATGCGGGACTGTTTCTGAAAGCATTACAGGTGAAGGGACCCGACCTGCCCCACCTGATTCGGCCTCATCTGGGGAACAGTTTTGCTGGCGGCAAGAGCGTCCGCATGTCGAGTTTGCTCGCTGCCGCTCCTGCGCTCGACGAGAAGCGCCTCGACCAGATCGCCGCTCTGCCCCTGGGCGGTCGCATCAAAGTCGACCCTTGGAGCGATCAAGTGGAACTCTCCAAGGCCAAGCCCGTGGCCCTGACCTCCGCCCGCGAGAAAATGGAGTTCGAGATCACTCCCTTCTTCCCCTACCTCACCCGGTTGTCTACCGGTGGCACGGACAAGGTGGCTCTCACCACGTCCTCGCCCTCACAAACGGAACAGAAGTAAATGTATCGGAAACCAGAAAGCCGAGGTAGGGAAGGCGGGAACTCAGGCCTTCACGAGGCTGGCGCTGACTTGGCGGGTTCGACGATCCCGACCTGCAAACTTTATAGGGCGTCGTCGGATTGCTGACTACTGAATCGCGCTGCCGACTTGCGAAAACACGTTGTTGGCATTCGACCCGATGAGCCGGATCGTTCCCACGACGATTACCAGAATCACAGCCAACATCACTGCGTATTCCGCAATGTCCTGTCCTTGCTCATCGTTCCAGAGCTGCTGTAAACGTTTTGCCACGGGCTCCTCTTTTCTAACTACTCTTAAACTGTGCCCCTACCTACCGTTACGCTCAGGCACCAAGGCTGCACACTCGACTCATGAACCCACAGGTTTCTGAGGCTTTGAGCGTTCTAACAATTCTAGTATTCACAGTCGGCAGCGCCAATGGCACGGAAGTGCCACTTAGTACCAACTTCTTGCAACCTCGAGTTCAGGCAATGCTCTTCAGAGGCAACGCCTGATTCACCGCAAACAGCGCGAGTTCCAGGCGCGTCGAGACCCCGAGCTTGTCAAAGATATTGCTCAAATGGTGCTTGACCGTATCTTCGCTGATTTTGAAGTATTCCGCTATTTCCTTGTTGGAGTACCCCGCCACCACCGCCGAAACAATCTCCAGTTCACGCGGCGTCAGACCGAACTTCTTCTGCCGCGCCTCGTCATGGGAAGACTGCATCAGCGTACGCAGGTACTGCACCAGGTTCGAAACGCTTTCGCGTCCCACCCAGTATTCGCCCGCCATCACCGTGTGAATCGCTTTCAGCAACAACTGCGTCGCAGAATCTTTCAGCACCACTCCGCGCGCGCCCAGTTGCAGCGCCTCCACGATCTGGCCCTTCTCCGCCGCCGCCGTCAGCAGAATCACCCGTACTGGAGTTGCATTCGCCGGCATACTTAGATCCCGCAGCGCTTCCAGGCCCGGGTGCTTCGGCATCGCCAGATCCAGCAGTAGGATATCGGGCTTCAACTGCTTCGCCAGCTTCACCGCTTCGGCGCCATCCGACGCTTCCCCCAGAACCTTAAGATCAGCCTCTGCCTCGAGCAAACGCCGCAGACCATCGCGGAAGATCGGATGGTCATCAGCAATTACAAGGCGAACCGGCTGCGCTTTTTTAAAGTTCATGTAGCCCTCCCCCGTTCCGAGGCACACTGATTTCCAGGCGCGTTCCCTGTCCGGGATTTGATTCTACAGTGAGTTGCCCGGCAAGCAAACGCACCCGTTCCTTTATGATCATAGGTCCCTTTCCCGCCTCTTCCAGCTGATCCTGGTTATAACGTCCCCCAAAGGAGAATCCCTTCCCGTCATCTTCCAGGGTCAGGCTCCACTTTTCCGGGTTCGCTCCCAATCGCACCAGCGCGTGCCGCGCCCCGCTATGTTTCCTCACGTTCACCAATCCTTCCTGCACAATGCGCAGGATCTCGCGGCATACCCGTTGCGGCATGTCCAGATCCTCGAGGTCGGTCACGAAACGCGCGCTGATCCCGGTCTCCCGCTGAAATCGTTCGACCGTATCATTCAACACCCCGAGCAACCGCTGCGCATCCACGTCGATCGCTTTCATCTGCTGCATCAGTTCCCGCAGCTTCAGCACTTCTTCGCGCAGCAACCCCTGGATCCGCCCTAATTCCGAGCCAATCGGCTTGCCCGCGTCCTCCTGCCTCCGCAGCACGTCCACCTGCATTTCCACTGCAATCAGCGACTGTACCGCCCCGTCATGCAGTTCCCGCGCAAACCGCGCGCGCTCCGCCGCTCCCGCGCGTCGTCGCAACCGATGCAGCAGATAAACGTTGTAAACCGCAGGCCCTACCTGGTGCACCAGATCCAGCAGGAATCGCAGTTCCTCCTGTTTCTCGCCTCGCCACGACGGGTCGAACAGGAAGACTCTTCCTCGCCACTCGCTCCCAAACAGGAATGCCACCGTCACCACTGCGTCAAAGGCTTGGACTTGCCGCAGTTGAGAAATCGGCGCCAGGTTTTCCACCGGCACTTGATGGCCAGTCTCGTCCAAAGCCAGAGTCGTCCAGCGATCCCCGTCGATCGCCGCGTAACACACGTCCCCGGGAAAATCATCCAGATACGTTTTCGCGTCGCGCGGGCCGGAGTCCAGCCAGTGAAACTCCGAAGGCGCACGTCCGCTTGCCTTCTCCAGTTCTCCCACGAAGACACGCTGACTGTGCGACTCCTGCGATGCCACCACCACCCGCGAGGCGCCGTACATCGACATCGCCTCGTGAAAGATCTGCTCAATCGTTCCCGTCAGGCCAGCTTCGACTCGCACCCGCGACAGCGTCCCGGTCAATACTGCCTTCTCCGCCCGCAAATGTTTCTGCTGCTCGGCGAGATATCCCAGCAACAGGCCCATCACCAGCAGGTAGACCGACAACATGAACAGCCGTTCGGGTTCGAACTCCTTCAAATTCACGCGCAAGCCCAGCAATCCCGGCCGACCCACAGGTGTGAGCCAGCGGTGGAAGAGAATAAAGCTTTCGATCCACAGCAACCCGACTTCGGCCGCTGCCGTAGCCAGCGTTTCCCAAAGTCCCCAGCGATAAGCGGCCGCCGCCAGGACGAAAAAAAAGAAGAGATAAAACGGCGCCCTCGGTCCTTCGGCGAAGATTGAGATCAAAGCGGGCCAAGCCACATCCCCAGCGTGCACCAGCAGCCGAAAGCCTGCCGTCGACCGCTGTCTGCGCCGCAGCAGCATCAGGATCAGGATCCCGTTGGCCAAATAAAATACAAACAGCCCGTACGCCGCCCACGAATTCCCCAGCTCGGTAGGATCCATGCGGATCGCCACCAGCGTCGAAACCGCCAGAAACACCCGGGCCGTCGCCAGCCAGCGCTCAATCCGGCGCGTTTCGCCCGGGTCCGGCGGAATTTTCAATCTCCAGGAATGTCGGTATCGCTCAACGCGAAGATTCAATGGATTCGCTCTCCACGGGCGTGGCGGCTTCGCTGCATATTATTGAATAAGAAAACCTTACCAGCAAGTGAGACTCTGGAGTACACCTGCCGGGCCCCGGAATTAAGGTTACTACAGTAACCCATGCGTCACTCCGATCTCGTCTAAAATGACTGCTGAGGCATGTCTTGAGCAAGCGTTCCCATCTCTGGTTGCTGGCGGTCGCCGGACTGTTGGCGGCGTTTGTCCTCGCTGCTCTCTTTCTGCCCCGCTCGTTTCAGTTGACCGCTTTCAGCGATATCGTCCAGTGCCTGTTTTTGATTTCGGGGGCTGCGGCCTTCATCCCGCTGGTGCGTAGCTCTCAGGGACGCATGCGCCTGTTCTGGGCGCTCATCACTCTCGGCATTTCTTTCTGGCTCGTCTATCAGCTGCTTTGGACTTACTACGAAGTGGTGCTGCACACCGACGTCCCTGACCTCTTCGCTGGGGACATCATCATCTTCTTGCACATCGTTCCGTTCATGGCCGCTTTGGCCATCCGCCCCCACGTCCCTCGCGACGAATATGCCGCCCGCGTAGGGCGCCTTGATTTCGCCCTGTTGCTGACGTGGTGGTTCTATCTGTACGTCTTGCTTGTCATCCCGTGGCAATACGTCGTGGCCGACATAGCCGCTTATAACCGCCATTTGAATGCCGTCTATTCCTCCGAGCAGGTCGCCTTCCTGCTCGGTCTCTTCGCCTGCTGGATCACCAGCAAAGGAGAATGGAGAAAACTCTACGCAGGCTTGTTCGGCATGAGCTTCTGTTATGCCTCTAGTTCCACGGTTTCCAATTGGGCGATCGCCCGGAACGTGTACTACAGCGGCAGCCTTTACGACATTCCCACGGTGGTTGCAATGGCGTGGCTGACCTGGATTGGCTTGCGGACCCACGCCGAGAAGCCCGCCGCCGATGTCCGCGAGGTCTCCACGCTCTACGGCGTGTGGGTCGCGCGCTGCAGCATGATTGCGGTGTTCTCGCTCCCACTGTTCGCCGCCTGGGCGCTCTCCGACAACCAGGTCCCAACCCGCGTTCGCCTGTTCCGGCTAGCCCTGACTCTGGCGGCTGCGTTTTTCATGGGAGTGATGGTCTTCCGGCGCCAATATCTGCTCGATCGCGAACTGATCCGCCTCCTGAATCACTCCCAAGAATCGTTCGAGAACCTGACCCGTCTGCAGGCCCAGATCCTTCAGTCCGAAAAACTCGCCTCCATCGGTCAACTGGTCGGCGGCGCCGCGCACGAACTCAATAACCCCATCACCGCCATGCTCGGTTATTCCGACATGCTGCTCAGCACGCCGCTCACCGACGACCAGAAGCCCCTGGCGGCAAAAATCGGCCAGTATGTCCGCCGTACGAAATCCCTAGTCGCCAGCCTCATCAGCTTTGCCCGCCAGGCGCCCGCTCCCAAGAGCCCGCTCGACCTCAACACCCTGGCACGCACCGCTGTGAAGCTGACGCAATCTCAGTGGGAGGCTCTCGGCGCCGAGGTCCGCACCCAGTTCGATCCGGCCCTCGCGAAAGTTTTAGGGGATTCCAATCAGTTACTTCAAGTCTGCCTGCAGCTCGTCGCCAGTTGTCTGCACGTGCTCAGCGAACACGGCGGCCGCGTCCTGACCGTGAGTACGCTTCGGCAAACAAACACGTCCGTGCTGCAAATCGTCACCGACGCGATGTCCCCCACGACCGACCCTCACACCGCTTCGCCGCTCGATCCCGAAGACGGACTTGGACTGAGCGCGTGTCAAGGCATCTTGCAGGAACACCGCGGTCGAATATCACGCGAGCGCCGCGAAGACGGCACGATCATACTCCGCGTGTACCTTCCAGCAACCCAGTCCGCGCCTTCCAAGCCCAAGGAATCTACTGTGCCGGTGCTGTGGCAATCTCGACCGTACGCTTGAGTTGCCCGCACGCCGCGTAAATGTCCCGTCCCCGCGGACGCCGCACAAATGCCGGAACGCCACTCTCCCGCAGAATCTTCTGAAACTCCGCCACCCGCTGCGCGTCTGGAGTCGTAAACTCAATTCCCGGCCCCGGATTCAGCGCGATCAGATTCACTTTGCACCGCATCCCGCGCAGCAATTCCACCACTTCTCTCGCATTCTCCGGCCCGTCGTTCACGCCCCCGAGCAGCACGTACTCAAACGTAATCCACTCACGCGTCCGCAGTGGATACTCCTTCGCTGCCGCCATCAGCATCTCCAGATTCCATTTCTTGTTCAGGGGCATCAGCCGGGTGCGCAATCCATCGTTCGATGCATTCAAAGAGATCGCAAGCTTCGGCCGGATCTTCTCCCCGCCAAAATCATGGATCCGCGGCACGATCCCCGCCGTCGACACCGTCATCCGCCGCTCCGCAATCCCAACCTCCTCCACCAGCAGCCGCGCCGCCTTCACAAAATTCTCATAGTTCAGGAACGGCTCGCCCATCCCCATGAACACCAGATTGATGCGATCCTCCGGCGGCGAAACCTGCTGATCCTTCAGCACCGCGCACACCTGTCCGACAATCTCCCCCGCGGTCAGATTGCGCTTCACCCCAAGCAATGCCGTCAGACAGAACTGACAATCCACCGCACACCCCACCTGGCTGGAAATACAAATCGTCGACCGCCCCTGATTCTGCCCCGGTTTCGGTCTCTGATCTGAATTCTGTTGCGGCCCCCGCTCTGGATTCTGTTGCGGTCTCGATTTCTGTTTCTGATCTGGGGTCTGATCTGTAAGCTTTTGGGTAGCGCAGCGCTTCAGCGCTGCGCCAGGCTCCCGCTTTTGCAACAGGGCTTTAGCCCCCCAGGTACCTAAACGAGCGCTCTCCTCGAACCGTTCCGCCACCTCCCCCGCCTCACTTCCATCTCCCGCTTCTCCACCATCCCCCTCCGGCATCCAAACGGTCTCAACGGTCTGCCCATCCGCCAACGCAATCAAATACCGCATCGTGCCGTCCTGCGACACAAACCTCTGCGCGATCCGTGGCAGTCCCACCGCCACACCCTTCTCCGTCAGCTTCCCCCGAAGTTGCTGCGACAGCGTCGAAATATCCTCCACAGACTCCACCCGCTGCCGGTACACCGCATCCCGCAGCTGCTGCCCGCGATACGCCGGCTCCCCCAAACCTTCAACGAACGAGGTGAGTTCCGCCCGATCCAGCCCGAGCAGCTCGACTTGTAATGAATCTGCCATAGCTCTGTCTTAAAGATTACCGATTGTCGGCTTCCCAACAATCTCCAGCACTTAGAATTTCACCCAGACGGGATTTCCGATGAACCCCTTAACCCACTGATTCTAAATCACTAAACTATTCTCGCACACCCACCGCCCCTATGTCAGAATAGTAAAGATCCTTCCGCACCAGTTTCCCCGGAGTTTACTAAGTAGTATTCGATCAGGATTCGCAATGGTAAAAGAAGTCCGCAATATTCGTCGTCAAAAGCTGCCCAACGGCCTCACGGTCATCACTGAGCAGATGCAACACATCCGCTCCGCCTCTATCGGAATCTGGCTCCAGACCGGTTCCCGTGACGAAGACGCCGAATGGAACGGCATCTCCCACTTTATCGAGCACATGGTCTTCAAAGGGACCAAGCACCGCACTGCGGAAGAAATAGCCCGCCAGGTCGACTCCATCGGCGGCAACATGGACGCCTTCACCGCCAAGGAATGTATCTGCTTCAACGTCAAAGTCCTCGATGAGCACGTCCCCACCGCGCTCGACATCCTCAGCGACCTGGTGCTGCATCCCGTCTTCGATGCCGTCGACATCTCCCGCGAACGTGGCGTCATCCTCGAAGAAATCAAAATGGACGAAGATAATCCCGACTACCTCGTCCACGAAATCTTCACCCAGAATTTCTTCAAGGATCACCCCCTCGGCAAGCCGATCCTAGGCACCAAAGAAACCGTGAAACGCTTCGAACGCGCCTCAGTTGTCGAAGCCTATGCCCACCGTTTTGCCCCCGGCAACATCATTGTCTCAGCGGCCGGTAATCTCGATCACGACCGCTTCGTCGAACTGGTCACCAAAGCCTTCGAGGACATGAAGCCGATGAAGAATGGCTTTCACTCCACGGCGCCGAAGACCGTCTCGCGCATCATCCTGCGCAACAAGAAAGCTCTCGAGCAAGTGCAACTCTGCCTCGGCGTGCCCGCCTATCCCATCGCGCATGAAAAGCGCCACGCAGGCTACATTCTTAACACTCTGCTTGGCGGAGGCATGAGTTCCCGCCTCTTCCAGAACATCCGCGAGCGCCAGGGCCTCGCCTACTCCATCTACAGCGACCTCAACCCCTACCGCGACACCGGATGCCTCGCCGTCTACGCCGGCACCTCGCTAGCATCCGCGTCCAAAGTCGTACAGTCGGTGGTCCAAGAATTCCGCAATCTCAAGGCCGAACCCGTCCCCGAAGAAGAACTCAAGCGCTCCAAAGCCCAGCTCAAGGGCAGCCTGATGCTCTCCCTCGAATCGAGCACCGCCCGCATGTCAAACCTGGCCCGCCAGGAAATGTATTTCGACCGCTTCTACGACCTCGACGAACTGATCGAAAAAATCGAAGCCGTGACCGCCGAGGATCTGACGAACCTCTCAAACGAATTCTTCAAAACCGAATCGGTAGCAGTGACCGTCCTCGGAAACCTCCCGGGCCTGAAAATCACCCGCGACCAACTAGTCTGCTGAGACCACGTTCCCTCTGCGTCCTCCGTGCCCTCTGTTGAATAGTCTTTGTTGGGCGGAGGATTTTCTTTCGTGCACCTTAGTGTCCTTAGTGGTTAAAGATTCTCCGCGACCCCTGGAACTTCTAACGCCTTACAACAGTCTCGGCTAGTCGGATTTAGCTGCCTGACTCGGGGTGCACAAGCTTCCGGTGGTTTTCAAATTCACGTTGCAAGATCTCCGAGTAAAAATCGCGATCTGGCGACTGAAAACCAGGTGTTCCCTTGTGGAAAACACCCCAATCTCCTCACTTGTCATACTTGATCTTGAATTGCGCGTTAGCACAGGCTGTGCATTCCGCTTCGAGGGGTATACGCGGCCCGGGGGTTTAGATTCTTTGCAGCCACTCGGGTGATTCTCAGCGCAGGTTTCCCGGTTCGCACGATGCCGATTTTAACTCCATCTCAAACCGTCGCAAACTCTCCTATCGCAGGGACCGGGTTATGACCGATTTGGCAGCGGGCTTTAGTGCCCCGTAACGCGAAGTTCCCCCTCTGCATCCGCTTCCACGTCCACATCCGCCCCCGTCTCCAGCGCAGCATGCCGCGCACTCGCCGTATGCAGATATTCCCGCATGCACCGCAAGCACGGCACATACCCCTGCTGCATCGCCTCCCTCGCCGTCAGCGTCCGCTCCGTCGCTTTGTTATGAATGACGCCGCACCCAGCCACGTGGAACACTTTGGCATCCGCCGTCACGACCACCTGCATATCGGGAGGAATCCCCCACCCCGGCTGCGCGTGTTTCGACTTCAACTCCGGCGTCACGGTGACCGAATTCGCCACGCGCAATCCGCCCGCAAACAACAACAAAGCCGCCACCGGAACCAGCCACGCCGACCAGGTTGACCACCCCGTACCGCCTGCCCGCGCACTCTGCGCCAGCCTTCTCTGCAGCCGTCGCCCAAATCCCGCCGGCACCTCGATCATCCGCTCGTCGCCATACAACCGGATCACGTTCCGCGTCCCCTCCAGCACCGACGCGCAATGCTTGCATGTGCGGAAGTGTTCGTCCATCGCCGAGCACAGCGTCGCGTCAACCTCTCCCTCGATGTAGTTCGAAATCTCGAGCCACACCCGTTCGCAGTTCACGGATCCTCCCTCTACCATGGCTTGCTTCCCTTCTCGAATGGCAGCCGGCTGAACCACCCCTGCTCCCATCCAGCAGCCAGCAGATCGCGCAACATCAACCGCGCTCGCAGCAGCCGGGTCTTCACCGAAGCCACCGAAATTCCCAGCGCCTCGGCCGTCTCCTGAATATTCAACTGCTCCATGTCGCGCAGCACGAAGACCTCCCGATACTTGCGGTCCAGCGAAGCGAGAGCCTCCGCTAATCTCTGCCGCACTTCCTTCCGCTCCAGCGCTTCGGAAGGAATCTCCCTCCAGTCGGCAAAGTCCCGCGGCGCATAATCACTCTCTTCCTCCCGCCGCTCGTCGATGCCTTCCATTACCACCGTCCGCTCCCTCCGCCGCCGCATCAGAGCCTCATTCACCGTGATCTGAATCAGCCAAGTGCTGAACTTTGCCTCCGCGCGAAACTGCCGGATGTTGGCCAGCGCTTTCAGCATCGCCTCCTGCACCACATCTTCCGCATCCGTCTCGTTGCGCAAAATCGCCAGCGCCGCCGCATACACCCGCCGCTCACAGGGCTTCACCAATTCATAGAACAATTCGTTCTGCCCACGCTCGACCCGCGCGATCAACTCCTGCTCGCTCGCCGTGCCCGCCTGCCCCGGATTGTTGACGACGGCGTTCAAGACCATTCTTAGTTCCAGCCCGAGTCCGTGTGCGCTTGCGCTTTCTACGAGCCATCCTGCCAATCGTTTTCGGGAAGGGCACGACTTTGAGCCCTGCCACCCCGAACCAATAAGGCCGCAGGCTTTAGCCCTGAGGCAGGCCGACGCCAGTCGTCTGCTGTCAGTACTCTGGATCCTTCTTCCAACCCGTCAGCATCGACATAAAGTTATTCCACCCGTGCAGCACCACCATCATCAGATGCCCGAACACAAATCCCAACATCGCCCACATCACCAGAAAATGCCAAAGCCGCGCCCAATGAAATCCGCCCATCAACCACGCCAGCCCCGAAAACTGCACCGGCTTCCACACCGCCAGTCCCGTCAAAACAGAGAGCACGCCCAGCCCAATCACAGTCGTGTAAGCGTGTTTCTGCAGCGAGTTGTAAGCCTCATGCTGCTCAGGCTTCGGACCAAAAAAGAAATAATGTCGTACCATCGGGAACACGCCCGGAATGTCCCGCCGCGTAAATAACACCTGCCGGTAATTCCCGCTGAAAATCTGGTACCCGAGATAGATCACCCCGGTAGCGACATAAATCCACATAAACGTCAGGTGCCATTGCAGCGCCCCGCCCAGCCATCCGCCGAGGGCAAATGCCTTCGGCCAATGCAACAAATCCTTCTGCGGAATCTTCGCCCCAAAACTCGGAAACGCCCGAAAAATCTGCAGGCCGCTCCCCACCATCACCAACAATGAAATCGCATTCACCCAGTGGCACACCCGCACCACCCAAGGATGTTCGTAAACCGCACGAGCCACGGTCTCAGTCTCGTCGCCCGTCCCGCGGGTAATCTCGATTGCCGCAGCGCTCATCGATAGCTCCATATTGCTGAAGGACAAACACAACCCCATCGTTGCCGTTCTCAATCAACAATCAAGAATCAACCATCAGCAATTGGGTTTCACAGCCCATAAAACTCCGAATACCCCTGATCCTCCCAGTACCCAACCTTCTCCAGCACATTCGTAACCTTCAGATCCGTCAGATACTTCGCCTGCTTGTATCCCACCTTTGTCGGAATATTCAGCCGCAGCGGAGCCCCGTGCTTCCGCGAAAGCGGCTGATCGTACATCTCATAACAAAGCAGCGTCTGCGAATGCCGTGCCGTCGCCATATCCAGAGATTCGTAATAATCGTCCGCGCACCCCACGGTAATAAACCGCGCCGAAGTATCCGCCCCGATCATGCTCAGAAAATCCGACAGCCGAGTTCCCCCGAACCGCCCAATTACGTCCCACCCCTCGACGCACACATGCCGCGTATTCTGCCGCACCCGCGGCAGCGCCTGAATCTGCTCCAGCTTGTACTCGCCCGGTTTCTGCACCGCGCCGCTCACGGTCAGCGTCCAGTTCTCAACCATCACTCCCGGATCATCCACGTCATATCCATTGATGGGAAACTTGTCGAACGGAGTCACCTCCGCATCCGCAAACGTCGGCGCCAGATGCGCGCGCCGGAGCAGTTTCTCCGACGACCAATCGCTGAACCCCAGCCCCTTCTTGAGCAGCGACTCCTGAAACCGCGGGATGGCCAACGCACCCAACGCCAGCACCGGCACCACCTTCAGCAATTCCCGGCGCGACACCTGCGCAAACTTGCGCTCATCCATCCCCGGTCGCACAAGCTTCGGCGACGCCGCTTTGGACTCCACCACCTTCTGCTCGACAGCCTTCGCCTCAAGTACCGCCGAATCAACGACCTTCGCATCGCCGTCAGCCGTCACATCCGCCTTCGGATCGCCCACCGGTTCCCCCGGTTTCGGTTTTTCGTTCTCTGCTTCCATACCCCTCCCACACCCACACATTCCCGAACATGGGATTCGAGACGACCTCAAAAGTTACGGCCAATCTACCACGATCGATCATCCTCCCCTTAGGCCCCTCCGAGTGGCCCCCCATTTCTGCTTCTGCTGGCCTTTCGCCAATTTTCTAGGCATACTATCCGTAGAATCCGGAGCAGACTCACCCCACCGCATGATTGACCTCGACCTATTCCTCACCAAGACCAAGCATCGCCTGCCGGCGGACCCGCGCTCCCAGCGGCCCGACGCGCCCAAGCAGCAGCGCATGATGGTGATCGCGCTGGCTCTGCTCATCGCCGCTTTAGCTTTTACTCTCTACCGCGATCGCGATTTCTGGTTCCCCGAAACGCAAGAAGCGGCAGACCAGTCACAAGACGAGGCGAACGTGCAGTCACAAGTTCAGCCAGCGTCGGCTGTGGCCGCCAATCCGGATTCGTCCGCTCACAAAAAGTCGCACGGCGCGAAAGCTAAGGCAAAAGCCGATGCTCCCGCTGATGCACCCGACGATCCGCCCGTCATCGCCACCAGAACCGTGCTGCCCCCGCTCGAAGTCGAAGTCGTTGCTGGCGACGTCCATCGCGTCGTCCGTCCCGGCACCAACTCAGTGCGCGTCGACCTTCAACCCGGCTCTCCTCCCCATCCGGTCCCCCAGCCCCCCAGCAGGCCAGCCGACACCGCCGCCAGCGCCACCACCTCGGCCGCCGAGCACGTGCAAATTTACTCCGACACGGCCGAAATCGTCAGCCAGCCCGTGAAGCCCAGCTATCCCATGCTGGCGCGACAAATGAAGGTACAAGGCTCGGTGATTCTGCAGGCGTTGATCAGCAGGAGTGGCGAGATCCAGGATCTCCGCGTCGTCAGCGGCCCACCGATCCTGGCCAACGCCGCCCAGGAAGCCGTCAAGCAATGGCATTTCAAGCCGCACTTCCAGGGGACCGAACCCGTCGAAACTCAGACCAGGATCACGGTCAACTTCACCATTTCCACCAACTGAGTTTTTCTCCGCACCCTCTCCGTGCTAGCTTGCCAGCGCAGACTGCGAATACGCCTGGAAGCCGCGACAAAAGATGAACAGGAGATACAGATAGATCTGGATGTGACGTTACGCGAAGGGACGACACTGGAACCGTGCCGCGGAAGCAGGAAAAGATCATCCCAAAAATTAACGAGCGCCCTGAACTCTTTCGAGTCCAAGGCGCCCGGGCAGCCCTCCCCCAGAACTGCTCACCCACGAAAATAAAATGGGCCCGCTTTCCTGCCTATGGCCCTTCCGTGCCATCCCCGCTTTTCTCGCACTTCCTTTCCATCTCCATGAAAAATTTGCGCTTCGTATTCTCATGCCAGGAAAATCCCATCCGCGCCCTCTGAAGTCCCTGTGGATTTTGCCGATGTCCCCCGTAGTCAGGGATCTTGCCGCGACCAAGCATGTCCTCATTTCACGATTCCGACACTCCGCGTCCTCATTCAACCGACTGAAATTGATCATCATCGGCGGCGCCAGCATGGGCACGCTTCTCGTGGCCAATCCGCTCCACATCCTCCAGAAGATCGGCGGCGGAATCGGCGGTGTTTGCGGCGGCTCCAAGTTCGGCAAGCAAACCTACATCGACACCCTCAAAATGATGTACGACCTGCTCAACAAGGCCCGCAAAGACGGACTGATGGCTCTCGAGGTCGACGTGAGGGAGGTGCTGGCGAACCTGCTTCGTCAGCGTTTTGCGAAGATCACTTGCCTCTGGGCTCAGCGGCGCCAGGTCAGTCAGATAGGCAATTGAAGCACGATTTTCCCGCGTTTGTGAGGCGCACCGCCCAGCATCTCGTGTTCAACGCGCGCTTCTGTCAACGGCAACCCCGACTCGACTTGTGGAGAGAGTTTTCCACTCACGAACAATTCGGTAAGGATATTCAGTCGGGCAGTCGTGACTTCAACGTAAAAGAAAACCGGGAGCACATCCAAACGCTCGGGGAGAGTTCCTGCGGATACAACCGACACGAGAATTCCGCCGGACTTCAGAAGACCAAGTGATCGTTCCCGTGTTTCACCCAACCGTGTCGATGACTGCATCCACGGAGGTATGCCATCTACTAGCTCCCGGTTTTTATAGGCCCCCTACAGTTCTGGCACCCAGGATGCGCACGTAATCAGTCTGATGGCGTCCAACGACAGCGATAACATCGAGCCCTGCGGTTGCCGTCCTTAGGTTTGACCCGCCACTGCGACTGTGCCACACTGCTCGTCAGGTTCTTTATGCTCCGCCGCGATGCCATTGCGATGTCTCGTCTCGCTTGGCTCTTCTGCGGCTGTTGCTTCCTGGCTTGTTTGCTCTCCGCAGCTGCCATCGCTCAGGACCGTGTGCCCGTGCCGACCATCGAGCCTCTGCACGGCGTCGACGACCCCAATCGGCGCACCGTCACAATCTACGACACTGTGCCCGGCACTGCCGTCCTCATCTTCACCGTTTATGGTGAGCGTAAAGGTGTTCGTCTCGATCGCCAGGCGCTGTTGAAGCTGGTGGACATAAAGAGTCAATCGGCCACCTGGCAGACTACTGAAGACACCTCGCGCGGAGTCTTTAGCAACATCCCCTACGGAAGCTACGCCGTGGAGGTGAGCGCTGTCGGCTATCTCAGCGCTCGCAAAGAACTGAAAGTCGGGGGTTCACTCGGCCCATCGCTCACCGACATCGTGCTTGACCGCGATCCCGAAGCGGTCAACCTCGATGTGTCCGGCTCAGTCATGTCCTCGAAAGCACGAAAGCAAACCAAGCACGCCGTCTCCGCCCTGAAATCAGGAAATCTCAAAGAAGCGCAAAAACAACTCGACGAAGCCTTCAGGCTGTCCCCCTCCAGCTCCGATTTGAATTTCCTGTTGGGATATTTGTATTTCCAAGAAGGAGATTTCGCGCGTGCCAGCAGTTCTTTGAGCACCGCCGCGAATCTGAACCCTCACAACGCCCAAGCCCTCGCCCTCCTCGGTAGAACAGGCCTCGAACGCCAGGATTACCCGGCAGCGCGATCCGCGCTGGAACAAGCGGTGATCGCCGATAACGAAAATTGGCTGCCGCACAACCTGCTCGCCGATACCTACCTTCGCCAGCAAAACTATGAGAAGGCCCGCGACCAGGCGCAGATCGCGATCGCTCTGGGCAAAACAAACGCCAGCCCCGCCCAACTCGTGCTCGGACAGGCACTGCTAAACCTGGGTCAAGATCAGGAGGGAATTCAGGCTCTGAATGTCTTTCTGGAGCAATCTCCGCAACATCCCTTGGCGCCTCAGGTTCGCTCTCTGATCACGCAGACCCAGCAGCACCCTTCCCATTCCGCTTCACCCGACGACGCGGGGGCATCTCAAACCCAGCTTTCCGGCGTTGACCCTTTAACCGCGCTGGCGGCGCCGAGCCTCTCCTTAAAGTCGTGGCAGCCCCCTGGCATCGAAGACGTCAGGCCGCCCGTCGCGCCCGGAGTCCTGTGTCCGTCTGCCCAGGTAATTGAAGAAACCGGCAAACGCGCTCAGGAGTTGGTCGACGACGTCGAACGCTTCGCCGCGGTCGAAGATTTGCTCCATCAATCCCTGGACGAATTCGGCATTCCCATACGCACGGAGACCCGCAAATACAACTACGTCGCCTCCATCTCGGAGCCCCAGCCCGGATTTCTCGCGGTCAATGAATACCGCGCCGACAAAATCTCCACGGCTGACTATCCGGATCACATCGCCAGCACCGGATTTGCCGCGCTCGCTCTCGTCTTCCATCCTCATATGCGCGAAACCTTCACCATGACCTGCGAAGGCTTGGGAGACTGGCACGGACAAGCAACCTGGCTGGTACACTTCCAACAGCGCGATGACCGGCCCAACCGCATGCACAGCTATAGAGTCGGGAATCAAACCTATTCCGTGGATTTGAGAGGAAGAGCCTGGATTACCGCCGACAGGTTCCAGATCGTGCGCATCGAATCCGAGATGGTCAATCCCGTGCCCGCAATCCGCCTTCTCAGTGAGCACGAGGTCGTGGAGTACGGCCCCGTCGCGTTTCCCATGAAGAACACTTCACTCTGGCTGCCGAAGAGCGCGGAAATCTATTTCGATTTCCGCAAACATCACTACTACCGCCGCCACAGCTTCGATCACTACATGCTGTACTCGGTCGATACCGAAGAAAAACGAAAAGAACCCGTGGCCCCGCCCGCCGGCGAGAAGAAAT
>DATDGW010000377.1:0-2333 GCA_036521895.1 Candidatus Sulfotelmatobacter sp.
GTCCTGCCGAGCGTGCCGGGCCGCGTCCGGATCAGCCCAAGTAGCGGACATCGTTGGCCAAAGTCACTGTGTCCGACTCGGGCCATAGATCGGGATAGGGGGGAGCCTCGCGGCTCCGCCCCTCCCACACCACCGTACGTACGGGTCCGTATACGGCGGTTCGAGAAGTTATGCTAACCCGATTTGATCAAGGACGGGAGACCGAGCGATTTGAAGTAGGCATTGGAGAGTCCCACAGAGAGGGCTTTGCTCCGGGCGAGATGCCAGGGTCCACGGCCGCTGCCGGCCATGTTGCGCAATTGCCCCGAGACTCCCAGCGCGATGAGTGCCGCTCGCCGACGCCGTGGTGTTTTCCATTGGCGCCAGGAGGCAGCCCGCAGTCGCAAGCGGACCCAGCGAGTGAGAGCAATCAGCACCTCGGGCGTTTCGCAAAAGCCGAAATAGCCGCGCCAGCCCAACATATACCGAGCCAGTTCTTCCACTGTCGCCTTGATGCTGACGCCCTTGGCCCTTCGCGTGATGTCTCGGATTCGTTGCTTGAACCGGTCCAGCGATTTCGGCGCAATCGTGCGCTTGATGTCCGGACCAGCCGTAAAACTGAACCCGAGGAACTTCCGTTCCTGCGGTCGTGCCACCGCACTCTTCGCCTCATTTACCTTGAGCTTGAGCTTTTGTGTGATGAAGCGCGAGATGCTTTCCATCACCCGCTGACCCGCGCGTTCGCTGCGGACGTAGATGTTGCAGTCGTCCGCATAACGAACAAAGCGGTGTCCCCGGCGCTCCAACTCGCGGTCGAGTTCGTCGAGCACGAGGTTACTTAGCAGTGGCGAAAGAGGGCCTCCTTGTGGAGTTCCTTCCACGCTGGGGCTGACCAGTCCGTTCTCCATCACCCCGGCATTCAGGAATGCCCGGACGAGCTTCAACAGCCGCTTGTCCTCGACGCGCTTGGCGATCTGGCCCATCAGTTTGTCGTGATTGACTCGATCGAAAAATTTTTCCAAATCGAGGTCGATCACCCATCCGTGGCCTTGCGCAATATACTGCTGCGCTTGAGCCACGGCGTGATGCGCCGATCGCCGCGGTCGAAACCCATAGCTGTATTGGGAGAATGTCGGGTTCCATTGCCTTTGCAGGACCTGCATTACCGCTTGCTGGATAAAGCGATCCAGCACGGTTGGGATGCCAAGCTTTCGCACCCCTCCTCCATCCGGCTTCGGGATTTCCACCCGTCTCACCGGTTTCGGTTCGTAGGTCCCGTTCAGCAGTTGCTCCCGAATAACCGGCCAGTGCTGCTTCAGATAGTCGCCGAGTTGATCGACCGTCATCCGGTCGACACCGGCGCTACCTTTGTTGCCCCTCACCTGCCGCAATGCTTCCTTCAAGTTTGCCCGTTCACATACTTCCTCCATGATTCGGCTCGTGTTGGCTGGGCGTTCGGGCTCACTCGCCACCGAGAGCGATTCGATGTCTTCCCGTCGCGCCTGCCGGGCTTCACCCGTCGGCGTCGATGAGAAGTCCAGTCTCAACTGGATGTTCAGCCGCTTGTCGCTCTCGAGATTCATGTCCTACTTGCCTCTCCTCTCGTTCGGGCCTTCGGCCATCGTTTCCGGTTCAGCATATCTGTTGACTCCACCTTTCGGTTTCGGAGTGCCTCACTAGCCTTGCCGACTGCATGACCTACTATGCCCTCTGCTGACTTCTGCTCCGCGATCAGACCGCCTCGCGGCGCTCTCAGTCGCCGCAGCGACACGGAGCAGATCTCCTGGGGTAAGCTCAGTCGCCTTCCGTGCACTGTCGCCGGGTCTACGCTTCGCATCCTTGATGGATATGGACTTTGCGGTAAGTGGCCCGCTCGTCCGACGCTCGCGCCTTGTACCCGATGTTTGTCCATCGACTCGCACGTTTGCTGTACGCTTCCTTCAGACCTCGCCTCGCGGCGACGGCCCTTGCGTTGTCGCTAACCCTTCACCTCCATCAGGTTGGGTAGAGGACTTTCACCTCCAAGCTACTGAGCATGCCCAGCACACGACTAAACCGCTCGCGCGGTAGGGTGCTGCGGTGCCGCTCGGGCGCAACTCATATGGTGGCGGATAGGTGCGTCCTGTCTTGAGATCGAGGGGTTTCGACAACCTCACTCAAGACAGGAGCATCCCCATGACCGAGCAAGCCATCAGCCCGTTGCGTCGGCGCATGATCGAAGACATGTCGATCCGCAAGTTCGCAGCGAAGACCCAACAGGACTATGTGCAAAGGGTCAAGAACTTCGCTGCGTTCCTCGGGCGATCACCGGATACGGCGAGCTTCGAGGACGTGCGCCGCTACCAGCTGCATCT
>DATDGW010000378.1:0-1815 GCA_036521895.1 Candidatus Sulfotelmatobacter sp.
GGCCGTGCCGAAAGACGTACGCGAATTGATGCGCATGCTGAGCCGCGAAAACCCACTATGGGGCGCGCCCCATATTCACGGGGAACTCCTGAAGCTCGGCATCCACATCGGTGAGACGAGCGTCAGCAAATACATGGTCCGGCGCCGTAAGCCGCCCTCGCAGACTTGGAAAGCGTTCCTCGACAATCATCTGAAAACGCTGGTGTCAGTCGACTTCTTCGTGGTGCCGACGTCCATGTAAGTCATTTGTCAAGAGAAAAAACAATTCTCCCGACGCGCGCTTTGAGGAGCGCGCAAAACCGATACTCTCAGAACTTTCAGCTCGCAACGTGTGCCTCTCGGCGGTGGTTCCTGCTCTTGGCAGAACCGGACATCCATTAGCTGTCTCAGGCCCGAAGGCCATCACAGAAGATTGAGTTTGTGTTCTCTGCCAGTCCTGAAACAATCCGAAGGGAGCCTCTGGAGTTTTGATCTCCTTCGCTCAGTCGGCAACCGCAGGACCTGGCAGTCTGCGCGCTGTAGAATCCTGTTATCTTTTCTCCCGGAGGGCGGCGGTTTAAGCCGCTGCCGTGCGGTGGCCTTCTGCAGGCACGAAGTCTCGTTCTCGGCGATCCACGGCAAGCAGATAGGCGACCATCTTGCGGGCCACGGCCAGGGTGGCTCGGTTTCGGTTCCCCTTCTGCTTCTCTCTTTCGTGGATCAAGGCCAGCTCGTGATTCTGTCTGGGTGCCAGTTTCGCGGCTTCCACCAGTACACGCTGGATATATTTGTTGCGCTGTTTGGAAAGCGGTGTGCGCAGGGCCTTGTCTGCGGAACTCTTCTCTGCTCCGCACAGCCCACAATAGCTGATTGCTTGCTTGATCGACCGGAAGCGCGATACATCCCCGATCTCCAGCGCCCAGGTGAGCGCGGTGATGGGTCCCACTCCGGGAACAGTTTTTAGGCGTTTGATCCTCTCCGCCAGCAACGGGTCTCGCTGCAAAGAACTCACTAGAGCATAATCCGTTTTCTGACACCGTACGATCGTCTCCCGGCTCAGCCGCAGCAACGGCCGGATATTTTCATGGACCTCTTCGTTGCTAGAAAGTAGCTCACGGAAGTAACCCACCTTGTGCAGCCGCTGCTTGTTATGGCTCACTCCCGTTTCCATCAGCAGACCCGAGATCCGGTTCTTCATCTGAACCATCTGGCGGACCAAGAGGTGCCGATAGCGCAAGGTGCGGCGCCGATCCCGAATCTCGGTGGATGCCATGTGGCATTCCGGCAGAAAGTCACAGCGCAGGCAGTCGGCGATCTTCCCGGCGTCGATCCGATCGTTCTTCTTCTTTGCCGCCGCGATCGCCCGCAGCATCAACGGGTGCCCCACCTTCACCTGCTCGGCATGCGGAAGCAGGTGATCATAGATCCAGCCGGTGAAAATCGTCGCCTCCATCGCCATGGTCCGTGGCTGAGGAAGGGTCCGCACCCAGCAATCCAACTCATTCCGTGTTGCTCCGAGCGTCCCTTCTCGGTACACCTGACCGCTCGCTTCCTTTACGCAGTAGCGGATCGTCTTCTTGTGAACATCCAGTCCGATGTAATACATAATGTCTCCTGAGGAGCCTCCTTGGTTGCTTTCTGAATCAACGTTCCCGTTGAGTTCAGCTTTTTATACACCACGCGCTCCTCTGACTTAACATTCAAACAACCCAGCCAACTGGATTGGCGGAACCGGAACGTTCAATGAGCACGGAACGGGAATGGCATCCTTCTCCGCCAGAGTTTTGAAAGAGAATCGAAGACTATTGACGTCCTTCGACTAGCCGAAGAAGAAGT
>DATDGW010000379.1:0-2233 GCA_036521895.1 Candidatus Sulfotelmatobacter sp.
CGGGCCGAACTCATAGCACTCCACGCTCCAAAGGACCAGACCACGTGAATGGGGTCCTTGGCGTATTCGCCACGCGGCGCCATCAGCACACTGTGCGAGGTCATCGACACCACTGGCGACTTAGTCAAACGTGGGGTCCTCAGAGACAACAAATAGTGTGCCGCCCTGTACACCTTAGGGTCCACTCAAAAATAAACGCTCACCGGGAGTCGTGACGGCTACATTACATGCGACTGTCAATTCCGCTTCATTCTCCTCGCAGTAGGCGGATTCCCCAATATTGATGGGCAGCGGATTCGATCGGACCATTTCGCCGACTCGGTCTCGATTATGTTATAGTGTCGATTGTTGTGAACTGTTGAATCGCAACTATAACATTATGAGACCTCTCGCCTTTTCGCCTGATTCCTTGCGAAGGCTGCTGCTCCACGACAAAATCGCAACGCTTCCCGATCTGAAACGCGCCCTCGGCACGGCCATCGACCTCACCGTTTTTCGAAAACTCAAACAACTCGACTACCTGACCAGCTACTCGCATGGCGGCCGTTTCTACACTCTTCGAGAGATCGCCCGTTTCGGTGCAGACGGCTTGTGGTCTTGCACATCGGCCTGGTTCTCCCGCTACGGTACCCTGCTGGCCACCGCCGAGGCGTTCATCCATAGCTCCGTCGCGGGATATTTTGCGGAAGAACTGTCGGCCGTTCTACACGTACGAGCGCAAGATGTCCTGCGTCACCTTGTCCAACAGAAAAGGATCGCTCGGGAGTTGATTTCCGGCCTATTCCTTTATACTTCCATCGATCCAGCCACCCGCCAGCGACAATCTCTGACACGGCGTAGCAACCAGTCCGTCCCCACGGTTGCCGATGCCACCCGTCTGGAAATCTCTCCCGATGAGATGAAAGCCGCCATCATCTTGTTCTACAGCCTGCTGGACGAGCAGCAGCGCCGCTTATACGCCGGTCTGGAATCCATGAAACTCGGCCACGGCGGCGACACCGTGCTGGCCGAATTTCTGGGACTCGATCTGCACACCATTGCCCGCGGCCGCCGTCAGTTGCTGGATCAGGATGTGGAGGTCGGCCGGATCCGCCAGGCCGGCGCCGGGCGCAAGCCGGTGGAAAAAAAACGCCCGAAGTAATCGAGGCCATCGAAATCCTGCTGGAACACGACACCGCCGGCGATCCCATCACCGGCATTCGATGGACTCACAAGACACCTGCCGGAATCGCCGAACTGCTGCGGCAACTCGATATTGAGATCTCAGCCAACACGGTGGCTCGGCTGCTTCACAATATGGACTTTTCCCTGCGCGTGAATCGCAAAGCCATTGCCACCGACTCTAGCCCGGACCGCGACCAACAGTTCCGTTACATCTCGTCATTACGTACCCGCTTTGAGCGTCAGGGGCTTCCCATCATCAGCGTCGACACCAAGAAACGAGAACTGGTCGGCAACTTCAAGAACAATGGCGTCAAGTGGGACCGCACGCCCGTATGCGTCCATGATCACGATTTCCGTTCCGATGCCATCGGCGTCGCGATCCCTTATGGCATCTATGACCTGCTCGCCAACCGAGGCTCCGTCTTCGTGGGCGTCTCCCATGACACCGCCGCCTTCGCCGCCCACTCCATCGGCGGCTGGTGGAAGCGCGACGGCGCTGACCGCTACCATCGCCGCCGCCAGTTGCTCATCCTTGCCGACACCGGAGGCAGCAACAGTTGCCGGACTGGCGCTTGGAAAACCGAACTTCAAAGCCAACTCTGCAACACCTTTGGGCTCACCGTCACCGTTGCTCATTACCCCACCGGGGCTTCCAAATGGAATCCCATCGAGCACCGCCTGTTCTCCGAAATCTCCAAAAACTGGGCCGCCGAGCCTCTTGACAGCTACCCCAAAATCCTCAATTTCATCCGCAACACCTGCACCCGAACCGGTCTCATAGTCTCGGCTTACCTCGACCGCAGGCATTATCCAACCGGTACCTCACCTGATCCAGAGCATGTCCGCCGTCTTTGCCTCCAACGACATTCGACTCTCCCAGCCTGGAACTATACAATTGCTCCGATGTGAATCTATTCTTGCGTCGGCCCTTAGCGCGATATACCCACCGGGTGGCTATCTCCAATCATCGATTGCTGAGCATGCAGGATGGCCAAGTCACCTTCCGTTGGAAGGATTACGCCCACCGCTCTAAGAAGCGCAAGATGACTCTGACGTCCGAAGAGTTCAT
>DATDGW010000380.1:0-4969 GCA_036521895.1 Candidatus Sulfotelmatobacter sp.
GACTCGGTTGTGTAGATCGGCGATCCGACCATCTAGTCCGGTCTCATACTCCTTCCACGTCACGCCATCTACCCCCGGAGCAGCTAGCCGCTTTAAGGCGTAGAAGCTGTCACGGAGCAGACCGACCGTCATGTGGTGGAGTAGAGCGGTGAACCGTTCCTGTCTCCTCTCCTTTGCTGCTTGCCGCACACCGCTCAATCCCTGGGACACTCGTTCCCCGCTCTGCGTCGGGCTCGTGTTGGATCGAACGATGTTCTCCTTGGTCTGCGCCCTTCCCTCCCCAACCTCCGCCGGGGATGACTCCCCTTTGTTCGGCTGGTTCATCGGTAATACGGCGCAGTCCGACTTCTCCGAGACGTGCATGTCCGCATTGTGGCTTTGAGCCTTCGCGGACCGGTCTCGATCCTGGTTGGACCGAGACGCCTCGGAGATCTCCCGGTTCTCGTGCATGTTGTTTCTCGGCGTGCCTGGGTTCTTAGACTACGCAGGGCCGGCTGGCTACTCGCGATCTAACGCAACCAGCCGTGTTGCCTTCCTCGTCGGAAATAGAGTTCAGCACCCCAATCAGCGTTTTTCGAAGCTCAATCACCCCGCCCACCGATACCCCTGTCTACGCTTCGACTGGCACCTTGCGATGCCCACCGCAAGACTCGGGGCCAAGATGGATTCGCTCTCTCCTTTCTTGTAGGACTCTTTCATTCCCTGCAACATGCCGGTTTATCCCGGCGCACTTCCGGTAACGCCACATATCCGGCCAATCTCTGCCTATTTTCCGGGTTGGCCGAGTTTGCGCGTGATTGCGAGGATCTTGGTGAGTCGGTTGGAGAGTCGGTCCAGGCAGCGGCGGGGGGCGCCATCGTGCAAGTTGCGCCGGTACATCTCGACTACGTGTTGAGCGGTCAGCAGGGAGTCAATCACACCGTCCAAGCCGGCGCGGGGTGCGATTTGTGTGTTCGGCTGAGGTGCGAGATGGCGCGGTTGCGAGCGGGCTAAATGAAACTCGCGCTGCAAATCAGTCAGAGCAATTTCGAGATAGAGCATGGTCATCTCGGGCGAGGCATGGCCGAGCAGTTTCATGACCGAGAAAAAATCCACGCCGGAGCGAAGCATCTCACTGGCGTAGGTGTGACGCATCTGATGCGGAACGATGCGTTTCCCAATGCCTACCTCGGCACACACCTCGTGCAAGTATCTGCGGAGTTTGCGGATCAAGGCCTCCCTGGTGCTGGAACGGGCCAGGAGACGGCCATCGGCGGGCAACGGATCGAACGAGCGGAAGAAGCGGAGGCGTTGGACCAGCTCACAGACAAAGGAGTCTACCGGAACCATCCGTTCAGTCTTTAACTTGCCGAGCGGCACGTGAATCGCCCATTGATCGGTGCCGGAAGTGTGGAGACAATCGAAGGAAAGGTCGGCCGCTTCGCCGATGCGCATGCCAGTGTGACGAAGCAACAGGAGGACGTTGGCGCCGAGATCGTTGCGGCGCAGCAGTTCTTGCTGGAGTAGCTGATCCTGCTGCATATTCAGGGCGCGGGGCAAGCGTCGAGGCGCGCGCGGAATGTCCTGGCGACGGAGCAGTTGGGCTAGTTCGGGAAGCTGTGCGCTCGAGGCCAGTTCCTGTAGAATGCCGCGTAGGAATATCAGTCGGCTGATGTAAGTGACCGGCGCCAGGGGTGGAATCCGCGCGCGCAGCTGGGCCATCCAACCGAGGATGTGGGGATCGCGGCGCAGTTGATCGAGAGAAGTTACCTGGGGATGATCGGTGCCGAGATAGGTCAGGAAGTTGCGTGCCGTGCCACGATAGAGACGCACCGAGTTGGGCGCCAGCGCGACACTGAGAGAGTCCACCGCCCCTCCGAATAAGTCGGCCAAAGGATGCGGAAAGGGAGCACAGCGCGAAAGGTTCATGATTTGATCACCGGGATCGGCCGGATGTGCTGGGCCACTGCGCGCGCATACTGCTGGTAGACCTCAAGCGGGGTAACGTGTACGTAGATGAGCGTGGTCTGAATGTGGGCATGCCCCATCAACCGCATGAGAGCCGGCAGGCTGACACCGGCGCGCAACATGTCTGAGGCAAAGGTGTGGCGGAACCGGTGCGGA
Source organism: Candidatus Sulfotelmatobacter sp. (assembly GCA_036521895.1). Lineage (GTDB taxonomy): Bacteria > Acidobacteriota > Terriglobia > Terriglobales > Acidobacteriaceae > Sulfotelmatobacter. The sequence continues at coordinate 2,104 of DATDGW010000380.1, forward strand.
TTGGCGCGTTTCACGCCGGTGGTCTGGCGATGGTAGCGGAACAGGGAGCGCAATCCCGCCGCGGTCATGCGGGCTCCACGTGCGCGACCTTTGAGGGAGACAAACAAAGCGGCCGTCGAAGGATCGGGCCGCTCCAGCCGCAGATAATGATCCAGCAGTTGGACGGCTTCGGGAGCCAGAGGTAGAAGGCGGGGCTTGTTGCCCTTGCCGGGCACGCGGATCTGCGCTTCCGGCAAGAGCAGGTCATCCCGGTTCAGATCTCTGACTTCTTGCGACCGCAGCCCCTGCAAGAGCATTAAGCCCACGATGGCCAAGTCGCGGGAGGTGTGGAAACTGTCCCAGAATCGCGCCACCTCGTCTATGGACAGGGGCACGATGGTCCGCTTGGGTTCTCGCACCCGCAAGCGACTCACCGCGGGAAGAGGTCTGCCGAGGCCCATGGGCGCGCGCCGCCAGTAGCTGACCTGAAACTGCGGAGCAATCTGCCGGGGAGCGCCCGGGAAGGCGGCGCGCAAGGCGCGATCGGCGACGGCGACGCGTTGGTTGATGGTGGTGCCGGAGAAGGCGGGTTGTTGTGCGGACTGAAAACGCACGTAGTCCAGCAAGGTGGACTCGGTGAGCGCATCTTCGGCAATGGCATCGGAGTGGTGCACACTTTCCCACCAACGGAGAAAGTGCAGCAAGTGTTGCGCATAACTGCGGAGCGTGAGGTCCGCTACGCGGCGGAGACATTCGTAGTCCAGATAGCGATTGACCCACTCGACCTCGCGGCTTGTGGTCTGTTCGATGACCCGATAGGGGCTGTGTGCGGGATTAACGGTCGTTTGGTGAACCACCCGAAAAGTCATGACTGAGCGACCTCCAACAGGGACTGAAACTGGCGGGCATCGCCGCCTTGCACGAAGAAGCTGTTGGGATCGTGGCCGTCGGGCAGGGAGACCAGGCGGGCCACGATGCCTCGCTCCCGAAGTCTTCGGGAGAGGCTCCGTGCTGCCTGCTGGCCGCTGCCGTTGGGGTCGGCATCAAAGGTCAGATAGACGATTCGGGGGCGTTCGCAGAGTTGCCGGAACTGACGCGCATGGAGATGGACTCCCAGCGAGCAGGTGACGTTGTGGAAACCGGCCTGCCACAATACGGCGTAGTCGAACAGGCCCTCGACCAGAATTACTTCCGGATAGGATTGGGCTTGCTTCCAAGCGTACAAGCCGCCCTTGGAGCCCGGCAGAAACCGGTGAGGTGGCGCCGCAAGCGAAAGGCTCCGGCCATAAAGATTGCCTTCCAGCGGAAAGACGATTCGATGCACATACGCGTCGTAACCCACGCCGGTCACCAGGCCGGCCTGACGCAGCGCCGTCAAAGAGTGGCCCAACTGCGTCAGCCAACCTCGCAGGCAACCGCCAGGCGCGTAACCGATCCGCATATGTTCGAGCAGTTCCAGGGAGCGGACTCCGCGTTGGTACAGATAGGCCACCGCCTCGCTGTGACGGTGTAACTGCATGTGATAGAAACGTGCTGTTTCCTGCAACAGAGGCTCCGCCCCACACCATTGGCGCAGCAACGCCAATGCTTGCGGGAACTTCACCTGGTGATAGAGTTCGGCGAAGCGGATCACATCTCCGCCGCGGCCACAGCCGTAGCAGAAGAACAGGTCTTTGTGAGGGTCTACCAGGAAGCTTGGTTTGTGGTCTCCATGCAGAGGGCACAGCCCCATCCATCGGCCACGGCTGAGGGGCCGCGTCGGGTGCCAATCATGCGCTTGCAGATAGCCCATGAGCGGAATCTGCTGTTTCAAGTCATCGAGAGTTTGGCGATTCACGGACTTCTTGCCTCGATGGGCAGAATACGGCAGATCGTGCTGAGATCCCAGGCAACGGTGGTGGGTGCCCGTAAAAAGTGCGCCACCGTAGCTCCGGCCCTCACCCAGCAGCACACGCTGAGCAGGCGACGTTGTGCCCATCTGCGGAGAGTGGATGGATCGGGCGAGCGCGACGGATCCTTGCAGTGCGGCACTGCCCGTTCCACGGAATCACCGGCGGCGAGGTTCTCACAGGCCTGCTGTCGGCAACGCAAGCTGAAAGGTGCCGAAGGCACCAGCCAATCGGGCAAGATCGTGAAGGTCTGGTTACAAGGGTGGCAGACTCCGCGTCGCACCCAGATGCGTTCGTGCCGGTCGTCGTGAGCCTGACGGGAACGCCGTCCATGGCCAATGATCGTGTGGTCCTGGCAGACCGGACATCGCCGCGGCAGGAGGTCCAAGGGGATCACCCCGGGTCGATGTTGTCTTTTGCTTCCGGCAGTGCGATAAAAAGAATCAGGGCTGGCGTGAAGGCCCGCCGCTGGACCGTTCTCTGCAAAAGTTCCGATCTGCGGGTGGGGCCTTCACCCTCCGGCAAAGTCAGTTTCGAACGAAAAAAGAATACAGCTTTGCGCTGCCGACCGCGAGCCCCACTCAGAACATTGGCCGGTTTATATCCACATATCGTTCCCTTGCCGTCGGCGCCCGTTAGTGCAGAATCTTACCAATCGAAGAATACCCCAGGAATGATGAAGCAGTCAGGAGAGATGCCTGCTGTTCTCTTTACAAACATTTTATGCGTTTCCTTACCCTTTCTTGACGCATTTTGCGATGAAATGAAAATGGAGAATTTCGGGTAAGCTGCGGATCTGATCCGACTCTGGAGGAAACACCAATGAAATCGATTACTCGGTTAGTTACAGCAGTGGTCGCAACTATGTTCGCGATCGCCAGCCTCTGTCCTGCGCAGGAGGTCAAGCCAACCGACCTGGGCAAGGGGGCGGCGTTCAAGGGCAAGAAGATCGAGATGGAGGACAAGGGAGGGTCGCTTACCTCCTGTCTTTCACGGCG
>DATDGW010000381.1:0-14915 GCA_036521895.1 Candidatus Sulfotelmatobacter sp.
AGCGACTGAGTTTCCACCGGTCAAGCGCCCCACCCCACACGATAAAACCAGCCCAGTGTCAGGAGTGGCATTGCAACCAAGAAACTCGTGATCTCACTAACGCCCACTCGCGCTAGCGCCTGAACGATTGCGTTCGTGGCGAGAAAAGCAGGACAATCAGAGACCATGAAGCATCTTGCCATCCACCCAGGCTCAATCAAAATGTTAACCGGGTCCACAGGTAGACAGCCCTCTGCATCGTCTGGACATGCGATCGGGTTGTGATGTGAAGAATGCCGGTTCATCGGATCCGAGTCGAGGCGCACTGCGGACCACCAGAAATAGCGACCTGTGCCGTCGTGGAAACTCCGATTCACGCGAATAGACTCGCAGGTGCCGGTGGCAAACAGACCACAGATCGAAAGGATCGCCCCTCCAGCGAAATCTCATAATCGAGTAGACACCGCAGTGGGTAAGAGGGTCCGGCCCAAAAACATCCTGCGAGCTGAAGGCTGAGAGCTTCTTCAGTACATCGCGTCGTATTTCGTCACGAGCCAGTCGCCACCCTTGCGCGCGAGTGTGAGGGTAAACAGATCCTGATCAATTCCGGCCTGACCCGGACCCGCATTGGTTTCCCGCTTGCCGCGATAATGCAAAATGATAAGCGGTCCGGCCTCTTCCCAATCCACGAGTTCCCAGGTCAGCAGTGGGTGCTGGGCCTCAGAGGTGCAAATGTACTTCGCGTATTTCTTGTGGTAGTCGCGCTCCCACTGGGACAGCACGTCGTCGCAGTGGCCGTCGCGGATCTCGCGCAGGAATTTGTTGGCGGCCTTCTCGGTCGAGCGGTCGCGCAGCGGATTCATCTTGATGCTCACCGGCAGTCCAGTCAGCGGATCGTGATCTTCCGAACGTGCGAGCACTGGCCCCTGATTGCTCAGCCACCACAGGTAGCCGACAAACACCCCCACCAGCAAGACTCCGGCGCCGACAGCAATCCCAATTTGTATGCGCGTGAAGGCCATCAGAAGAAGTTTAGGGCGATGTTTGAAGCGAGGGAAGATTACCAGTGGGAAACCCGGAGGGACATGTACGAGTGCGGCAATCGGTGCACCCAAGAGAAAAGGCGCGGCCATCAGCCGCGCCCTTCTGCAAAAACGAAACAGTTACTCCGTCTTGTCGTCGCCCTCGGCTGGTGCAGCCTCGTGCTCAGCCTGAGCCTGCGCCTCCGCCTCTTCCATCGCTTTCTTGGTTTCGGCGGCCTTCTTGGCGCGCACTTCGGCGCGCTTCTCGCGCTTTTCGTCGAGGATCTTCTCGCTGCCCAGCAGTTCGAGAAACGCCTTATCAGCACCGTCGCCCTTGTTCCAGTGGGTGCGGATGATGCGCGTGTACCCGCCGTTGCGATCGCCGAACCGCGGCCCAACCGTGTCGAACAACTTCACCACGGCCTCATCGGTCATGAGATACGCCGCCGCCAGACGCCGCGCCGCGAGGTCGCCGCGCTTGCCCAGGGTGATCATCTTCTCGACGATGGGCTTCGCCGCCTTGGCCTTGGGAACAGTCGTCTCGATGCGCTCTTCCACGATCACCGAGGTGACCAGGTTGCGCAGCAGCGAGCGCCGGTGCGCCGTGTTCCGTCCGAGTTTATATCCAGCAACTTTGTGACGCATGGGATGATCCCCTGTCTTAAATTCTCAATCTCAGAGTTCCGAGTCTCAGGTCTAAAGTCCCGGGTGGCAAGGTGAATTCGTAGTCGCCTCAGCACACCCGAAACCTGAAACCCTGAAACTTTGAAACTTGCTCTTTTACAGCTGGTCGTCCGGTCCGTAAGCGGAAGCCGGCAAGACCTGATTCGATGTGGGCCCGGGCACGGCATTGCCGTGCTCGTCGATCTTCATACCCAGGCTCAGACCCATCGAAGACAAAATCTCTTTGATCTCGTTCAGCGACTTGCGGCCGAAATTCTTGGTCTTGAGCATCTCGGCTTCGGTCTTCTGCACCAGTTCTCCAATGGTCTGTATATTCGCGTTCTTCAGGCAGTTGTAGCTGCGCACCGACAGCTCAAGCTCTTCCACGGAACGGTTGAGGTTCTCGTTGTGGATCTCAGGCTTGCGGTCGTCGGACGACGACGTGCCGGTTTCAATTTCTTCCTCGAAGTTGATGAAGATGTTCATGTGGTCCTTCAGCAGCTTCGCCGCCAGTCCGAGCGAATCGGCCGGCGTGATGGAGCCGTTGGTCCACACTTCGAGCGTCAGCTTGTCGTAGTCGGTGATCTGTCCCAGACGGGCCGCTTCCACGGTGTAGTTGCACTTGCGCACCGGCGAGTGCACCGAGTCGATCGGAATGAACCCGATGCCAAGATCCTCGTCGAAGTTCTTGTCGGCGGAGGTGTATCCCCGCCCGCGCTTCAGGCGCATTTCCATGTCGAGCTTGCCGCCCTCGCTGACCGTCGCGATGTATACGTCTTTATCGAGAACCTCGACATCGCCGTCCGCTTCGATCATGCCGCTGGTGACCACACCCGGCTGATCCGCGCGCAGGTAGATGGCCTTGGGCGCATCGCCCGCGAGCTTGAACGGAATCTGCTTGAGGTTGAGGATGATGTCGGTCGCGTCTTCGACCACGCCCGGGATCGACTGGAACTCGTGCAGCACGCCTTCCATCTTCACCGCGGTGACGGCCGCGCCTTCAATCGAACTCAACAGCACGCGCCGCAGGGCGTTGCCCACGGTGGTGCCGAAGCCGCGTTCAAACGGCTGCGCCCAGAACATGCCGTACTTGTCGGTGAGGCTGGAGGTGTCGGTTGCGAGACGTTTCGGTTTCTGAAAACCCTTCCAAAGCATTTGTATTTCTCCTTCGGCCGTTTGGCTCAAAGCTGGCTCCCTGAATCGGTCCGGACTCAGGTCAAGTGTCAGCCAAGGCTGATCTGGCTCGAAATAAAGGACCAAGGTTGCAAAGTTTCAAGGTCTCTGAAACCTTGAAACCGCTGAAACTTTGAAACCTGCAAAACGAAACTCTTACTTACTATAAAGTTCAACAATCAGCTGCTCGTTCACCGGCAACTGAATATCTTCGCGCTTCGGCAGTGAAAGCACCTTCGCCTTGTAGTTGTCCCGATCGACTTCCAGCCAGCTGACCGTGGTACCGTGGCTGGCAAATTCCTTGGCCAGTTCGAGCACGGTGAGCTTCTTGCTCTTCTCGCGGATCGCGATCTCTTCTCCCGCGCTCACTTCATACGAAGGAATGTTGACCTTGCGGTTGTCGACGGCCACGTGCCCGTGACGGACCAACTGCCGCGCCTGGCGCCGCGACTGGGCGAATCCAAGGCGGTAGACGACGTTGTCAAGACGGCGTTCCAATTGCTGCAGCAACTTCTCGCCGGTCACGCCCTGCGAGCGCGCGGCCTTCTCAAAGTAGTTGCGGAACTGGCCTTCTTGCGTGAAGTAAATGCGCTTGGCCTTCTGCTTCTCGCGCAACTGCAGGCCGTAGCCAACGATCTTGGCTTTGCGGTCCTTGCCATGTTGTCCGGGAGCGAAGTTGCGCTTCTCGATTGGACACTTGTCGCTGAAGCACTTTGCGCCTTTGAGGAACAGTTTCATGCCCTCACGGCGGCATAGACGGCAGACTGCATCGGTATAACGTGCCAAGTTTCTTCTCCTTGAGATGACCGGTTTACGGGTTTGGCTTCACCCTTCCTCCCGGACAAAAATCAATGTTTCAAAGCTTCGAAGGTTTCAATGATTCAAGGTTCTAACTGTGAAACCTTGAAACTTTGCCACCTCGAAACGTCGCCCAAACGCCGACAGCTTACACGCGGCGTCTCTTCGGCGGACGGCATCCGTTGTGCGGAATGGGCGTGACGTCGCGAATCGAGCGTACTTCGATCCCCGACGCAGCCAGCGCGCGCACGGCCGATTCGCGGCCCGAACCCGGACCGCTGACGCGCACATCCACGCTGCGCACTCCGTGATCCCGCGCCATGTTCGCGGCATTCGACGCGGCCTGCTGGGCGGCAAAGGGCGTGCCCTTACGCGATCCGCGGAAGCCGAGCGATCCCGAACTCTTCCACGACAGAACATTGCCGTTCATGTCGGAAATGGTCACGATGGTGTTATTGAAGGACGCCTGCACGTAGCACAGTCCATGCGGAACGTGCTTGCGTTCCTTCTTCTTGAAGGTTTTCTTCTTGCCTTTTTTATCGGGTGCGGCTGCTGCGCCGCCCGCTGCTGCTGGTTTCGCCATTTCTGAGTTCTCAGTTCTCAGTTCTCAGTTGTCAGTTAAAACCAGCGCTCGAAAAACTGAGAACCGGGAACTGAGAACGGAGAACTGCCTTTAGGTTTTTGCCGTCGCCTTCTTCTTCTGCGCGACCGTTCCCTTGCGCGGTCCCTTGCGGGTACGGGCATTCGTATGGGTGCGCTGCCCGCGGACCGGCAGGTTGCGGCGGTGGCGGAATCCGCGATAGGAGCCGATTTCGATGAGACGCTTGATGTTCATCGAAACTTCCTTGCGCAGATCGCCTTCCACCAGTCCCTCGGCCTCAATGACCGTACGGATGCGGTTGACCTCTTCTTCGTTCAGGTCCTGCACCTTCTTCATGGGCTCGACCTTCGCCTCGTCGCAAATGCGCCGCGAGCGGGGGTGTCCGATGCCGTAGATGTACGTCAGCGCAATGTTGATGTGCTTCTGGCGCGGAAGATCGACGCCTGCGATACGTGCCATTCCATAACTCCTCAGCCGCGGGCCTAGCCCTGGCGCTGCTTATGTTTCGAGTTGACGCAAATCACCCGCACCACACCCTTGCGGTGGATGACCTTGCACTTGTCACAAATTTTCTTTACCGATGCTCTTACCTTCATAACCCAACCTTCCGCCGTCGACCATCAGCCGCCGGCGAACTCAAAATCACTTGTAGCGATACACAATTCGTCCGCGATTCAGGTCGTACGGTGAAAGCTCCACCGCAACCTTGTCTCCCGGCAGGATGCGGATAAAATTCTTGCGCATCTTGCCGGAAACGTGCGCCAGCACCTGGTGTTTGTTTTCCAGTTCCACCCGGAACATGGCATTGGGCAGGGGTTCCAGAACCACCGCCATCACTTCAATCGCGTCTTCTTTGCTCATGCACCCCTTTAGCGGCGAGCTTCGCGCCGTGACCCTTCGAGCGAACTGATCTTACTCACAGCTCGTAGCTCGCAACTCGCAGCTCACTGCGTCAAAATCACCGGACCATCTTTCGTCACCGCCACGCAATGTTCAAAGTGCGCGCTGAAACTGCCATCGGCGGTCACTGCGGTCCACTTGTCGCCCAGCACTCGCGTCTCAGGCTTGCCGTAATTCACCATGGGCTCAATCGCGATGACCATGCCCTCGCGCAACCTGGCGCCGTGCCCGCGCGCTCCGAAGTTCGGGACCTGCGGCTCTTCGTGCAGCCGCGTCCCAATCCCGTGTCCAACAAACTCGCGCACCACGCTGAATCCCGCGGCTTCCACATGCTCCTGCACGGCCGCGCCTACGTCGCCAATCGAGTTCCCGATCCGCGCCTGCTCAATCCCGCGGTACAGAGAAGCTTCCGTCACGTCCAGCAGTTTCTGCAACTCCGGCTTCAGCGCATTGCCCACCGGAACCGTGATCGCCGCGTCGCCGTAGTAGCCATCGAGCACCACACCGCAATCAATCGAAACGATGTCGCCTTCCTGCAGCACCCGCCTTTCCGACGGGATGCCGTGCACAATCTCATCATTCACCGACGTGCACAACACGCAGGGATAGTCGTAGTACCCCTTGAACGCCGGCTTTGCGCCCAGTTCTTTGATCTTCTTCTCGGCGGCGCGCTCCAGGTCCATCGTCGACACGCCCGGCGCCACCCGTGTTCTGACATGGTCGAGAACCTGGCGTACGATGCGGCCGCTCTGCCGCATCTTCTCTATCTCCGCCGATGATTTACACACAATCGCCATTCTTACGCGTGCTGATCTTCCAAAATCCCGAAAATCTGGTCCGTAACATCGTCCCTGGGCAGATCTCCGTTGATCGAGATCAATCTGCCCGTCCGCTGGTAGTAGTCCGCTACCGGACGAGTCTGCTCCTGGAATGCCGTGAGTCTGGGTTGAATGACTTCCAACCGGTCGTCATTGCGGGTCACTAGCTTCTCCCCGGTTACATCGCAGAGTTCATCTACGCGGGGCGGCTGGAAGTGGACGTTATAAATCCGTCCACAGGAGGGACAAGAACGGCGTCCAGTGATCCGGAGCAATAGTTGATTATAGTCCACGTCCAGGCGGATCACAATTGGCCAGGCCCGAGTGGGACGCGAGTTGTCAAAGAGCTCATGGTCGAGTAGCGCGTCGAGCCACCCGGCCTGAGCTGCGGTCCGGGGAAACCCGTCCAACACATACCCGCGCTTGCAGTCCGGCTGCATCAGCCGTTCGCGGACCATGACGCACACCAGATCGTCAGAAACTAATTCTCCTCGCGCCATCACCGCCTTGGCCGCGACTCCCAGTTCCGTTCCCTGGGCTACGTTTTCCCGAAGCAGGTCCCCGGTCGAGATCTGGGGAATTCCGTAGCGCTCCATGATGCGCTTGGCCTGCGTGCCTTTTCCGGCACCCGGCGGTCCGAGCAGCACCACAGGACCCACTGCACGCGAGGTTTCCTGCGCCATCGGCTTGACCAAAGCCTCCCGAGCTCAGTCTCCCCGGCGCCCCAACCCAAGCCGAGGTGCAGCCACCCCACTACCTTCCAATCTCTTCTCGCCTGCGCCTGTCGCCAGCTACCAGGTCCGGCGGCCGCGAATGCGCCCGCTGCGCGGCGTAAATCCGTCGTAGTGGCGCATAATCAGCTGCGCCTCGATTTGCTGCACGGTATCCATGGCCACGCCCACCACGATCAGCAGCGAGGTTCCGCCAAAGTAGAAGCTCACACCCAACCCATTCGTCACCCAGTTCGGCAGGATTTCGAACGCCCTTCCAATCGCCCCCGGAAGGTGGTTGAGGTGAATGCCCGTGATCATCCACTCTGGAATAAACGAAATCAGAATCAGGTACAGCGCGCCCACCAGCGTGATCCGCGTGAGCACTTCATTGATGAAATCCGCAGTCCGCTTCCCGGGACGAATGCCCGGAATAAACCCGCCGTACTTCCGCATGTTGTCGGCAACTTCGCTGGGATTGAAAACGATCGACACATAGAAGTACGCGAAGAAAATGATGCCGAGGGCGTAGAGTAAGGTATACAGCGGCTCGCCCCAACCCAGCATCCGGATCAGATCCCCGAAATAGCGGCTGTTGCGCAGCCCGTACCCGATGGTCTGCGGCAACGTCAAAATCGACGACGCAAAAATCACCGGCATCACGCCACCGGCGTTCACCCGCAGCGGCAAATGCGTCGACTGCCCGCCCATCACCTTGCGTCCGACCACACGTTTGGCGTATTGCACCGGTATTCGCCGTTCGCTTCGTTCCACCCAGACGATGAATCCCACCACCGCCACCATGAAGATAACCAGGAACACCATCAGCGGGAACGTCATCGCGCCCCAGGCAGCGTTCTTCGCCTTCTCGATCAAATCCACCACGCCACGCGGCAGGCCCACGACGATGCCCGCGAAGATCAGCAGCGACATTCCGTTGCCCACGCCGCGCTCGGTAATCTGTTCGCCCAGCCACATGATGAACGCGCTGCCCGTCGTGAGGGTCAGCATGGTCATGAGCTTGAACTTGATACCTGGGTCGAGGGCGAATCCGCCCTTTTCCAAACCGACTGCGATACCGAACGACTGCACCGCGCTCAAGATGACCGTGATGTACCGCGTCCACTGAGTGATCTTCTTGCGTCCGAGTTCGCCTTCTTTCTGCAGTTTGGCCAGTGGCTCATAGACCACGGTCAGCAACTGCAGAATGATCGATGCCGTGATGTACGGCATGATGCCCAGGGCAAAGATCGTCATGCGGCGCAACTGGCCGCCTGAGAACAGGTCCACAAATCCCAGCAGCGATCCGCTCGTGCTGCCCTGCGTGAAGAAGCTTTCCAGCTTGGCTGTATCAATTCCCGGTGTCGGAAGGTGTCCGCCCAACCGGTACACGAACAGCATTCCCAGGGTGAACAGGATGCGCTTTCGCAGGTCCGGAATGCGGAAGATATTCGCCAGTTTGTCGAACATTACTGCAAGACCTCAACCTTGCCGCCCGCCTTGGTGATTTTTTCCTGTGCCGACTTCGAAAACTTGTGCGCGTGCACCGTGATCGCCATCTTCAGTTCGCCGTCGCCCAGAATCTTCACCGGATGCTTGGTCTTGATCACACCCGCCTTGCGCAGCACTTCAGGCGTGATCGGCTCTCCATGAAACGAATCGCCCATCTCCACCAGCCGCTCCAGGCTCACGATGTTGAATTCCTTGCGGAAAATATTGGTAAAGCCGCGCTTCGGCATGCGGCGGTGCAACGGCATCTGGCCGCCTTCAAAGCCGCGGATCATGCGCGAACCGGTGCGCGAACGCTGCCCTTTGTGTCCACGGGTCGACGTCTTGCCCATGCCGGAGCCCATACCGCGCCCCACGCGCTTGCGCTTTTCCGTCGCCTTCTTCGGTGCTCGAATATTCGATAAGTTCATAGGTACACCCACGTTTCAAAGTTTCAGGGTTTCAGGGTTTCAGGGTTTCAAAGTTTCAGGTTTCAAAGTTTCAGGGATCAATCAGAATCTGCGTCAAGGGTGTTTAAAACCTTGAGGCTCTGAAACCTTGCCACTTCGAACTAGTCCACTACCTCAACCATGTGCGGCACCTTCGCCACCATGCCGCGGATGGCGTTCGTGTCCGGACGCTCAATCACCTGATTCAGCCGGGTGAATCCCAGACCCTTGATCACCAGCTTCTGCTTCACCGGGGCACAAATCGCGGACCGCACCCACTTCAGGTGAATCGTTCCGCTGCCCGAATTCGTTTTCTTCGCCGTCATTTCATCAACCTCAATGTTAGGGGGAAGCGCGCGACTCGAGTCGGCCATCCCGAACCCTGTTTTGTGGAAGGGCACGACTTCAGTCCTGCCATCCCGAAGCCCTCAATCAGGAGGGCTTCAGCCCGTGCGGGCCTACAACTCTTGCGCCGTTTTGCCGCGCATTGCCGCCACGCCTTCGCGGCTCTTCAACTGCTTCAGCGCATCGAAGGTCGCCTTAATCACGTTGTGCGGGTTGGTTGTGCCAATCGATTTCGTCAGCACATTCTGCACGCCCGCCGACGTCATCACCGCGCGCACCGCGCCGCCTGCAATCACGCCTGTGCCTTCCGGCGCCGGCTTCAGCAGCACTTTGCCCGAACCGTAGCGCCCCAGCACGAGGTGCGCAATGCTGGTCTGCGTCAGGTTCACCTTCACCAGATTCTTCTTGGCTGACTCGATACCCTTGCGGATGGCCTGCGGAACCTCCTTAGCCTTCCCGGAACCGTAGCCCACCACCCCGGCCGACGGGTCGCCTACCACGACCAGCGCGGCAAACGACAGATTCTTGCCGCCCTTCACCACTTTGGTCACGCGGTTGATGGCGACGACCTGGTCTTTCAGCTGAAACGAATTCGCATCAAGTTTCTTAATCACTGTTGGCATTCTTTTAAACCCAGCTTTCAGCTATCAGCTTTCAGCTATCAGTCTGCCCGCCCCAGCTGAGAGCTGAGAGCTGACAGCTGACAGCTGCCTTTAGAACTGCAATCCCGCTTCGCGCGCCGCGTCGGCCAAAGCCTTCACGCGCCCGTGATAAATGTAGCCGCCGCGGTCGAATACGACCTTGGTCACGCCCTTGGCTTTGGCGCGCTCGGCAATCGTCTTGCCTACCGCTTTCGCGGAGGCCACGTTGCCACCCGTACGCCGGTCTTCCTTCTTGCCTTCGGCCGTGCTCGCGGAAACCAGCGTCTTGCCGTGCAGGTCGTCGATCACCTGCACATAAATGTGATTCAGCGAACGGTACACGTTAAGCCGCGGACGCTCCGCAGTCCCCTGCATCTTTTTCCGGATGCGGTCGTGTACATGTCCACGCTTCTCGTTCTTCGTGATTCGTGTCAGCATGATTAAGCTCTCAGCTATCAGCCATCAGCGATCAGCAAAACCTAACTCTCAGGACGTGAAATGAAGTTACTGAGAGCTGAGAGCTGACAGCTGACAGCTAGTTCTTATTTCGCTCCGGTCTTTCCGATCTTCTTCTTCAAACGCTCGCCCGCATAGCGGACGCCCTTGTTCTTGTACGGATCCGGCGGACGCAGCGAGCGCATTTCCGCCGCTACCTGTCCCACCTTCTGCCGGTCGATTCCCGTCAGCGCAATCTTCGTCTGCTTGGGATCTACCGTCGCATCCACGCCCGTGGGCAACGGGTACTCAATCGGATGCGAGTACCCCAGGTTGAACACAACCAACTGCTTGCCCTTCATTTCGGCGCGGTAGCCGATGCCGACGATTTCCAGTTCGCGGGTCCAGCCCTTGGTCACGCCCTCCACGGCGTTGTTGACCAAAGCGCGCGCCAGTCCGTGCAGCGCCGCCTGCGAATCATTCTGGCGGACCGCAACGATGATTCCATCCTTCTGCTCGATCGTGATGCCGGCAGGCAGCTCCGTATCCAGCTTGCCCTTCGGCCCCTGCACCGCAATGGTGTTGCCTTCGATTTTGACCGTCACCCCTTTGGGGATCGTGATCGGCTTTTTTCCAATTCGTGACATAAGCTCTCAGCTCTCAGTTTTCAGCTCTCAGCTTCTTCCCAACCCCGCCTTGACTGCAGGCTGACGGCTGACAGCTGACGGCTGCTCTAGTAAATCTGGCACAGCAACTCGCCGCCCACGCCCTCTTTGCGGGCCTGGCGGCCGGTCATCACGCCGCGTGGCGTCGTGAGGATGTTGATCCCCATGCCGCCCAGCACGCGCGGAATCTCGCTGCGGCGCACGTACACGCGACATCCCGGGCGCGACACGCGCTCCACCTTCGAGATGGCCGCTTCGTTGTTGGCGCCGTACTTCAGGTAAATCCGGATGACCCTGTGGCCTTCTTCTTCCGTCGGCTTGAAATTGGAGATGTAGCCCTCTTCCTTTAGAATGCGGGCAATCTCCAGCTTCAAGCGCGAAGCCGGAATGTCCACCTTCTGGTGCCGGGCCTGGAGTGCGTTCCGCACTCGCGTCAGCATGTCTGCGACCGGATCGGTCAACCTCATCGTTTGCTTCTCCTCTTGCCACCCGTTCGCTCCGCGTTTTTGCGGAGAACCTGCGGCAGCGTGTTCCTTCCTCTGCTCTTAAGAGTTGTCATCCTGAGCGGCGTTGTTGGCCGCGAAGGATCCCTACCCTCGGCGGGACTCCCGCTCGCCGCGAGAGGCCGCGCCTGCTACCACGACGACTTCGAAACCCCTGGAATCTCCCCGCGCAGCGCGAGCTGGCGAAAGCACAAGCGGCAAATGCCGAACTTGCGCAGAAATGCGCGCGGCCGTCCGCACAGCTTGCAACGGTTGTGCTTGCGCGTGGAGAACTTGGGCTTCTTCGCGTCCTTGACTCTTTTCGCTGTAGTTGCCAAACCTAGCTCCTAGCTTCTCGAAACCTTGAAACTCTGAAACCTGCTCTTAGGCCCGGAACGGCATTCCCATATGCTTCAACAGCGTCCGCGCCTGGTTGTCATTCGCAGCCGTGGTCACAATGGTGACGTTCATGCCCTTCTGCTTATCGACCTTCTCGTACGAAATCTCCGGGAAAATCAGCTGGTCGTGCAGCCCGAGCGTGAAGTTGCCGCGCCCGTCGAACGACTTGGTCGACACTCCCTTGAAATCGCGCACCCGTGGTAGAACGATATTCACCAGTCGATCGAAGAACTCGTACATACGGTCTCCGCGCAAGGTCACCATTGCGCCAATCGACTGTCCCTGGCGCACCTTGAACGCCGCGATCGACTTCTTCGCCCGCGTCACCACCGGCCTCTGCCCGGTGATCTGTCCCAATTCGTTCACCGCGGGATCGAGCACTTTCGCGTTCTGCGTCGCTTCGCCCACGCCCATGTTTACGACAATCTTGTGCAGGCGCGGAACCGACATCGGGTTCTTCAGTTCCAGTTCCTTCAACAGCGCTGGAGCCACTTCCTTCTCGAACTTCGAGCGCAGCCGCGGACGTTCCTTCGCGCTGTGCCGCGCCTGCTCCGGCGCCTTCTGCTCCTGCGATTCCTTCTGTCCCTTTTTGTCTTTTGCCATTTTCGTCTCGTCAACTTCCTCTCACGGTTTCGGAGTGGTTACCGGTTCGTGAGACTTACTTGTCTAAAGTCGTCCCGCACTTCTTGCACACTCGCACCTTGCGGTCGCCGCGCACTTCATGCCCGATGCGCACCGGCCCGCAGGTGGCGCACACCAGCTGCACGTTGGAGATCGCAATCCGGCTCTCCTGCTCGGCGATGCCGCCCTTGATGTTGCGCTGCGGGTTCGGCCGCACGTGCTTTTTCACCATCATCACGTGCTCCACCAGCAGCTTGGCATCATTCGGAAACACGCGCAGCACGCGCCCTTCCTTGCCCTTGTCCCGTCCGGTGATCACCTTCACGGTGTCGTTCCGCCGGAGATCCACTCGCTTGTTTTCAGTACTTACGGTTCTCATAAAATTCCTTGAAACTCGCCACCTTGAAACCTGCCGCTAGATCACTTCCGGAGCTAGCGAAACAATCTTCAAGAACTTCTTCTCGCGAAGTTCACGCGCGACCGGACCGAACACGCGGGTCCCCACGGGCTCGCCCGCATCGTTGATCAGCACCGCGGCATTCTGGTCGAAGCGGATATAGGTACCATCGCGGCGCCGGTGCTCCTTGCGCGTGCGCACGATGACCGCCTTCACCACCTTGCCCTTCTGCACCTGGCCTTCGGGGGCCGACTCTTTCACGGCCGCCGTGATTATGTCGCCCAGCCCGGCATTCAATCCGGTCGAGCCGCCAAGCGGCAGTATCATCTGCAGCTTGCGGGCGCCGGAATTGTCGGCGACCTCCAGCATCGATCTCATCATCACCGCCATGGCTTCAATCTCCCTGTTCTCGACTCACTCGCGACCAGCGGCCTAGACGCCCGGAACTTCCGTTACCGCTTCCGGCACCAGCGCAGTCTTGCGCACAATGTCCTTCAGCTTCCAGCGCTTCAGCTTCGACAGCGGACGCGTCTCCTCGATCCGCACCACATCGCCGACGTGCGCTTCGTTCTTCTCGTCGTGCGCATAGAACTTCTTGTTGCGCGCCACCACGCGTCCGTAGAACGGATGCGCCTTCTTCCGCGTCACCTTCACCACAATCGTCTTTTGCATGCGGTTGGCGACCACTTCTCCCACCACTTCCTTGCGGCGGCCCTGCGCCTTCGCTGCTGTCGTCTCCGCCATTATCGTTTCTCCGTTGCGGCCGAGCGCTCGCGCTCGCCGAGGATCGTCTTCACCCGCGCAATGTCCTTGCGCAGGCCGCGAATCTTCTTCAGGCTCTCCGTCTGGCCCATGTTCAGCTGAAACTTCAGCTTGAAGAGCTGGTCGGCAAGCTCGTGCTCCTGGTTGCCCAGCTCCACGTCCGTCAAATTTCTGATTTTGTCTACCTTCATAAGTTCCTCACCCAAATCATCACGCAGTTACTGAGGGCTGATAGCCGATCGCTGACAGCTTTCTAGTGCGCCGCGCCCTCGCGCTTGACCAGCGTGGTACGGAGAGCTAGCTTGTGCGATGCCAGCCGCATTGCCTCGGTCGCATCCGTGATGGTCACGCCTTCCATCTCAAACAGAATCTTCCCCGGCTTCACGACCGCGACCCAATGATCCGGAGCCCCCTTGCCCTTGCCCATACGGGTTTCGGCCGGCTTCTTCGTGACCGGCTTGTCGGGAAACACGCGGATCCATATCTTTCCACCGCGCTTCACGAAACGCGTCATGGCCACGCGGCTGGCTTCAATCTGCCGGTCGGTGATCCAGCCAGGCTCCAGCACCTTCAGCCCGAAATCGCCGAACGCCAGCGTCGACCCGCGCCAGGCCTTCCCAGTCATGCGCCCGCGCTGCTGCTTGCGATACTTCACTTTCTTTGGCATCAACATAAAATCAGCTCTCTCTTGTCATCCTGAGCGAGACGCCTTTGGTCTCGCGAAGGATCTGGGCGAGGCGCACGCAGCGTCGCGTTCTTTGCGACGCAATAAGCGCGCGCGCCTGGCTCACTTCCTTAAAATCCGCCCGCCGGCGCCGCCGCTTCACGCTTCTTCTGCGGCAAAATCTCGCCCTTGTACACCCAGCACTTCACGCCGATCACGCCGTAAGTCGTTCGCGCTTCGGTGAAGCCGTAGTCAATATCCGCGCGCAGCGTGTGCAGCGGCAACCGCCCCTGCAGGTACCACTCGGAGCGCGCGATTTCGTTTCCGTTCAGCCGCCCGCTCACGCGTACCTTGATTCCCTTGCACCCGAAGCGCAGCGCCGAATCCACCGCCTTGCGCATCGCGCGCCGGAAGCCCACGCGCTTTTCCAGTTGCAGCGCGATCGACTCGGAAACCAACTGTGCGTCCAGCTCCGGCTTGTGCACTTCCTGGATGTCGACAAAAATATCTTTGCCCGCGGTGCGCTTCTGCAGCTCGGCCTTGAGCTTGTCGATTTCCGCGCCCTTGCGCCCGATGATAATTCCCGGCCGCGCCGTCTTGATGATGATGCGCAGCTTGTTGCCCGGACGCTCGATCTCAATGGCACTGACGCCCGCCGACTTGAGCTTGTCCTTCAGCTCGTTCTTCAGCTTGACGTCTTCGTGCAGCTGTTTGTCGTAATCCCGCTCGGCGAACCAGCGCGACTTCCACGGCTTGGTGAAGCCGAGGCGAAAACCATAAGGATGGACTTTTTGTCCCATTGCTTCTCCTAAATCAAACCAAACAAACCGTTGTCATTCCGAACCCGCGCAAAGCGCGGGCGAGGAACCTGATTTTGCCTACTTCGCCGCAACTTTCTTTTTC
>DATDGW010000382.1:0-4456 GCA_036521895.1 Candidatus Sulfotelmatobacter sp.
ATTCCATCCGCAGTGCCTGCATCGGATCGACGCGCGTTGCTCTTCGCGCCGGCAGATAACACGCCCCCAGCGCGACCAGAGTCAGTAGAACCGTCACGCCAGCATAAGTAACCGGATCGGTCGTTTTCACCCCAAACAGCAAACTAGCCAGCCAGCGCGTCGAGATCACTGCCGCGATCATGCCCGTCCCCACTCCCAGCAGCGCCAGTTTTGTTCCCTGTCCTACAACCAGCCGCAGCACATCTTCTCTACACGCCCCAAGCGCCATGCGGATCCCGAGTTCGCGACTCCGCGTGCGCACCGCGAACGCCAGAATGCTATACAGTCCCATGGCGCTCAGGCCCACCGCGAGCACAGCGCAAAAGCACATGACGTTCTGTATCAACAGTACCGGCATGTATTCCAGATTGAGTTGCTCCGTTAACGCCATGTCTTCGCCGATGGGCACATTCGGGTCTACCGACTGCACCGCACGGCGAATCGCACGCAGCGCAACCGCCGGATCTCCCTCCACGCGAATCGCAAAGCGAATGTCCCCTTCGCGAGCCGCATTCGACTGCCAATACGAAAGATACAAATGCGGTTCCGGGGCATGAATCGAGTTCTGCGGCTGGAGATCAGCCGTCACGCCCACGATCTGGAACGCCTGCCCATTGATGAACAACGTGCTCCCCACCGCAGCGTCGCCTGGCCAGAACCGCCGCGCCAGGGCTTCGTTCACGATTGCCACGCGAGGCGATCCCGGCCCGTCCTGCGCACCAAATTCGCGCCCTCGCAGCAACGGCACTTTCAAAGTTCGAAAGAAATTCTCTCCGACATCCTGCTTACGAACCGCCAGCCCCGCGCCCTCCGTCACCGATTCCTGCGAAAGGCTGACGTGGGCTTCTCGCCCACTCTGCCAGTCCCACACAAGCCCCTCGCCACCCTCCATGAACGCGACCGATTGAATCCCCGGAGCCCCGCTGAGCACCTGCTCAACTCGCCGGACAAGAGATTCCGTTTGTGGTTGTGTATATTTCGTGAGCTCGGGACGCAAACGAAGCACAGTAGTGTGTTCCGCATCAAAATTCGTGCCTCGCCGAATCTGCAGCGCGCTACGCACCAGAAGCCCAGAACAGATCATCAACACCATCGAGAGCGCCAATTGCCCAATCACCAACCCGTGTCGTAGCCAACTTCTTGTGTGCTGTCCAGCTATTGGGCCGTCTTTGAGTTCCGTCACCAGGTCCAGACGAGACGCTCGAATCGCCGGCACGATGCCAAAAAGCGCCCCAGTGATCACAGCCAAAGAGATCGAGTAAACAAGCACCCTCCAGTCAAAGCTCAAATCATAAAAATGTTGAAAGCCCTCGCTATCGGTGGCGTAGAACTTCGACAGGATTTGCTTTGCTCCAAAGGAAAACGCCACACCCACCACACCGCCCAACGACGACAGCAGCAGGCTCTCCGTCAGCAGCTGCCGGATCACACGCGAGCGCCGTGCTCCAATCGAAAGACGCACCGCAATTTCCCGTCTCCGTGTGACTCCCCGTGCAAGAAGCAATCCCGCCAGGTTCACGCACGCAATCAGCAGCAGGGAAGCCGTGACCACCAGCAACATTCGCATTTGCCCGGCATGATCTGCCCGATCATCCGGTGATTCACCGCTCGCAGACGTCAGCACAGCTTGTCTTCGGCTGGGTCTTTCCGGCCAGTCGGTCGCAGACCACACGATGCGGCTTCGCACTTCCGCCTGCGCATTGACCGGCGTTTGGCCCGCAGCGAGCCTGCCGATCATCGCCTCGATGAGCGAGCAATTGAAAGATCCGTCATCGCACCCATACCCTAATGCGCCACGCATCATCGCCGGAATCCATACTTCTGCGGGCACCCCGGTTAAATCGCCCTGGAATTCCGGCGATGCGACGCCGATCACTTTGAACCCAAAGCCATTGATACGAATCTCACGCCCCAGCACGGCAGGGTCCCGGTTGAAATGCGCTTTCCAGAGACGGTCGCTGATCACCGCCACCGCATCGCGATTGGGCGCCGCATCCTCTTCCGGCGAAAACGTTCGTCCTAGCGCCGGTTGCACTCCTAGAATGCTGAAATAATTGCCCGACACCAACTGCCCCCGGATCTCCTGGGAAGCTCCGCCTGTCACCGCGTGCAACTGCGCGATCTGCGTCTCGACCGACAGAGCCGAGAACGAAGAGTTATGATCCCGCAGCGCCGCGAATTCGGGATACGAAAACCCAGCGCCATAGTGCCCCGAGGATCCCTTGGCATATATGCGCACCAGACGCCCTGGCTCGGAGACAGGCAACGGTTTCAGGTACAGCGCGTCGACAAAACGGAAGATGGCAGTATTCGCTCCAATCCCCACCGCCAACGTCAAAATCGCCACCGCCGCGAATCCCGGCGACTTCTTTACCTGCCGCAAGGCATAGCGCAGGTCCTGAAAAAGGGCCATCATCGCCTCCACGCGCACACGACCATCGTGCTCTCCCAATGCACCTTTCCCGCCAAACTACACGAAATCTAAGCCATTCATTGCCAAGGAAATGCGGCAGCGTGCCCATCTCTTCGCCAGAAAGTTCTGTGCGGGACCGAAAAACCACTGTCCGAAACTGAACATCGCTGGACTCGGGATGGCAGCGAGGATTCCGGCGCTCCGAGGAGAGTTTGAGTGCGGATTGAAACAGTTAGCGTCGCGGGCAGCCCTTTTCAGTCATCTGTTGTTTCAGTTTAGGAGTCAGGATCACGGCTTTCGCATGGAGATCGTTGATAACATCGATCGCGTACACCGAATCAGCAAACGACGCGGAATCGTCGACTTCGACGAATACCTCCCAGTTTGCCCGCGCAGCCAGCTTGGACTTCAATGCTGGTTCCAATTCTTCTTGGCTCACTTCGGCGCCGTTTAAGAGCACCTTGCTCACCGAACCCTGCTGGTCGATCGTGACGCCAATCGGACCTGCCAGGCAAAGGTCGTCAGGTCCCGAATGATGTTGAGGTGCCAATCGCACGTAGATCCCCATAGCGAGATCCTGCTGCGTGATCATGACGAACGCAGGTGCCAGTAGCAGAAGGATCATCGCACCACCCACCAGACCCCGATTCGGAAGTACTGTGAATTTTCTTTTGAGCGGTAAGCGTCGCTGACGGCGAAACTCGACCGATTCGTGCGCTAGACCCGCTCCCATTTTCATGGAGTCATCGGGCGCGTAGCTATCGATCATGCCAACGAGGGTTGGCCCGAAGAATACGGCCACTCCCACCACCGCCAATGAGTATCCCAACGCAAGCTCGGTTGGGGCATACATCGGGACACGCAAGGGAGACCAGTTTGTCCGCAGAAAAGTGTAGGTGTCGAAAAGAAGAGACAAGCCGGCGACTACGAGTGCGTATCCGACCCATCTTCTGGGTGGTGTCGCCATGCTGGATTTAGACTCCACCCGGAATAGTCATGTTCCCCAAGACTTTCGGGCAATAGCGCAAGTGGCTCTAAAACTTATCCCAGTGGTCGGCCCTCGCCGGCCATCAGTTCAGCGCTGTCCCTGGCATCACCCGTCCGAGTGGCACTGTCGCACATACGTGCAGCTAAGTGCAGGGGTGGGGCATCCGGGTCCGACTCGCGTTCCGGGACACCCCACACCTCGATGGACAGACGGATCAATATGTGAGAGTTACCTGCTTTGGCAGTGATCCGCCGTAGCCGCATTGTGGAGTCAATCCAGAGGACAGATTGGTTACGGACCAGGACGGACTGGCAAGCTTGACAAACTTGTCGTTGTAGAGCCCCAAGTCATGGAAAGAGATTGAACCGTTGGAGGGATAATCGCCGCACTGGACGATGTTGTAGACCTCCAGCGCGCCGGCAAAGGCCCAATTGAAGGTCTGCCCCTGGCTCGAGGTATTGATCAGCTCAGAGAACTTTCCCGATGTCAGATCCCAGGTAACGATGTCCCACGTGGGGCAGGACAGAGTCCCTGCAGCGCATGTGTCGAACATATAGCCGAGGATCGTATCTCCGGAATTGACTGGCGCCGGGGTAGCTTCAAAGACAGTGCCGCTCACGCAGCAATTCCAACTGGCGATGCCCCACGCTGAGGCGTAATCCGAGTTCCACCCCAAAACCGGTTGAATGATCGTGACAACATCCTTGTTGTCTTCCATGCCGGGGAAGAGGTACACGGTCTGGCCGTCGTTGGTGCTCGGCGCCGGGGGGACGGTCCAGTAGGCATACATATAGCCAAAAGAGGAACTCGTGGTGGTGCTGGCATATTCAACCCAGGCATGGCCGATCGAGGGGTCCTTAACGCCCTGCTCATCGCCGGTTACTTTTTCTCCGTCGGCTTTGTAGTGTGGATAGGCGCACACATGGATGTTGTCCGAGGCTCCATTCGCGTGCCGGATGGCGTTTTCATCTTTGCGCACAGCATCGCCCTTAGCCAGGCGGGTGACGCAGCTGGGA
>DATDGW010000383.1:0-3716 GCA_036521895.1 Candidatus Sulfotelmatobacter sp.
CGCGTCCGGTTGCGCGCCAAGTATCCCATCCGCGCTCGCACGTTCCATTCACGTGTGTATGAGTACTACGATCCCGAAGTAAGCTCGATCGCACGACCGGTGCAGTTGGAGGTGCGCCAACGCTAGAGCAGTGTCATCGCCAATTAGATCTCCGCGTGGGCGGGAGGCCTTACGATCTATAATCGTGCGCGACAATATCCCTGTCCGCTGGCACCGATGCACATTGACGCCCACCAGCACTTTTGGATCTACAACCCCACCGAATATGACTGGATCGATGATTCCATGTCGGCCCTGCGCCGCGATTTTCTGCCGGCAGATCTGAAGCCGGAGTTGGACCGCAGCCACTTTCAGGGCTCCGTTGCCGTTCAAGCGCGCCAGACACTGGAAGAGACGCGGTGGCTTCTTGATTTGGCAGAGCGTTCTCCATCAATTCTCGGCGTCGTTGGCTGGGCTGACTTGCGGTCCCCGGACATTCGTTCGCAACTGAAAGTCCTTGCTCGGAATCCTAAGCTCGTCGGCATCCGCCACATCGTCCAGAGTGAGCCCGACGACCGGTTCCTGCTGCAGCCAGAATTTCTGCGGGGAATTTCCGCGCTTGACGAGTTCGATCTTGCTTACGACATCTTGATCTACACCAAACACCTGCCGGTGGCGGCCGAGTTTGTGGAGCGTTTTTCACGCCAACGCTTTGTCCTCGATCATCTCGCCAAGCCGCCGATCAGAAGCGGGCAAATCAATTCCTGGGCACGTGGGATCAGGAGGCTTGCCGAATTCCCCAACGTGTTCTGCAAATTATCGGGACTTGTCACCGAAGCCGACTGGCAGCATTGGCGGCCTGAGGAGATCGTTCCCTTCCTCGACGTCGCATTTGAATCGTTCGGCCCGGATCGCCTCATGATCGGTTCGGACTGGCCGGTGTGCCTCGTGGCTGCCCCTTATGCACGGGTTCTCCAGGTCGTGAAGACATACCTACAAGCAAAAAGCGCGGAGTGTCGAGATGCGGTTCTCGGCGGCATCGCCCAAAGGTTCTGGCGCCTGGCAGACCGGTGATAATCATCCAGAGGCTACGCCGGACCGATGTTTTACAATAGGCGGGCTCGAAACTGCCATGCATCTAAACGTGCTCCAACTCGACTCCCGCGACAACGTCTTGATCGCCCTCACCGACTTGCAGGCTGGTGATCGAATCGAATTCGGGGGCCACGTTTACACTCTCCCCAGGAACGTTGCCGCCAAGCATAAGTTCGCCACGCGAAGCCTCGCCATCGGCGACGATGTCGTGATGTACGGAGTTCTGGTGGGCCGGGCCGTTAAGCCCATCGCGGCCGGAGAACTCTTGACGACTAGCAATATCCAACACCAGGCCACACCGTTTCACGAACAGACGAGTGAATTCCAGTGGACGCCGCCCAGGGTTTCGCATCGGCAGCAACAAACGCTCAAGGGATATCGCCGCTCCGACGGTCAGCTCGGCACGCGGAATTACTGGCTCGTTATTCCTCTTGTGTTTTGCGAGAACAGGAACATCCAGGTCCTCAAACAGGCCTTCGAAGAAGAACTGGGATTTGCAGCGCCCCAACTCTACCGCCACCAGGTGGCCGAACTGGCAACCCTTTATCGAGATGGACATGCGGCACAGATCAGGGATCACTCTCTCCCCGAAGCCGTTCCCCCGCAGCGCAACCGCCTGTTCGAGAACATCGATGGCATCCGCTTTCTGCTCCACGAAGGCGGATGTGGCGGTACGCGGGAAGATTCCAACAATCTCTGCGGCCTGATCGCCGGCTACATTCATCACCCGAACGTAGCGGGCGCCACGGTTCTGAGCCTGGGCTGCCAGCACGCGCAAATCCCGATCCTGCGCGACGAGATTCGCAAACGCAATCCCAAGTTCGACAAGCCGCTGGTCATCCTCGAACAGCAACGCAGTGGCTCCGAAGCGCAAATGATGTCGGACGCGATCCGGCAAACGTTTCTCGGTCTGGTCGAAGCCAACCAGGCGCGACGCACTCTCGCGCCTCTCGCCGATTTGTGCCTGGGACTCAAGTGCGGCGGCTCGGACGGATTCTCCGGCATCTCGGCGAACCCTGCCATCGGACACACTGCCGACTTGCTGGCCGCCTTGGGCGGGCGCACGATCCTCTCCGAGTTCCCAGAGTTGTGTGGTGTGGAACAAGAACTCATCAATCGCGGCAAGAACAAGGAAGTCGGCAACCGGTTCATTCAACTGATGCGCGACTACGCCGCCCGCGCCGCCGCCGTGCGCTCCGGCTTCGACATGAATCCTTCGCCCGGAAATATGCGCGACGGACTCCTGACCGACGCTATGAAATCGGCCGGGGCGGCCAAGAAGGGCGGCACGTCTCCAGTCACCGCGGTACTCGACTATCCCGAGTACTCGACCGAGCCAGGTCTGAATCTGCAGTGCACGCCGGGCAACGACGTCGAGTGCGTCACAGCGCAAGTAGGCGCCGGGGCAAGCGTAGTATTGTTCACCACCGGTTTGGGCACGCCCACGGGGAATCCGATCACTCCGGTCGTCAAGCTTTCAACGAACGCGGAACTGGCAAAACGCATGCACGACATCATCGACATCGATACCGGAGCCGTCGTCTCGGGGGAGAGGACCATCGAGCAGATGGGAGAGGCCATCCTAGATCTCGTGATTCAAGTAGCGAGCGGTGAAGTCCGAACCAAGGCGGAGCAAAAGGCCCAGGAAGATTTCATTCCCTGGAAAAGAGGCGTGTCCCTGTGACCCATGAAGCCGCGCCAACGTTGCGCCTCGACGGCAAAGTCGCTGTTGTCACGGGAGGCGGTAGCGGGATTGGGCAGGCCATCGCTCTGAAGTTATCGGCGCACGGCGCTGTAATTCGTGTTCTGGATGTAAACGAACCCGCTGCAGCCACAACGTGCGAGAAGATCACTACCGCCGGCGGCGCCGCTTCAGCCCACAGTTGCGATGTGACCAGTCAGCCGGACGTGAAAGCCTCGTTCGACCAACTTTTCCGCCGGGACCGCGTTCACATCCTTATCAATAACGCCGGAGTCTCACATGTCGGGACGGTTGAGAGCACGACCGAGGCAGACTTCGACCGCGTCGTTCGAGTGAACGTCAAAGGGTTCTATAACTGCATGCAGGCTGTCGTCGGGCACATGAAAGACTCCGGCGGCGGAACGATTGTGAACATGGCATCGATTGCCGGTTCATCGGGTCTCGCCGATCGCTTCGCCTACTCGATGAGTAAAGGGGCGGTCATCGCCATGACCTATTCAGTGGCCAGGGACTATCTCGCATACAACATCCGCTGCAATTGCATCTCCCCCGCCCGGGTTCACACGCCGTTTGTCGACGACTATTTGCGGAAGAACTATCCCGGGCGCGAGAAAGAGATGTTCGAGAAGCTGGCAAAATCGCAACCGATCGGACGCATGGCGGAACCAGCAGAAGTCGCTTCCCTCGCACTCTTCTTGTGCTCGGACGAAGCTGCATTTATTACTGGTGTGGACTATCCGATCGATGGCGGCTTCTTCAATTTGCGAAGCTAGAACTTGCGAGGCTAGTACATGGACCTGCAACTGAAAGACAAGGTGGTCATCGTCACCGGCGGCGCGAAGGGCATCGGCGCCGCGATCGTCCATGCTTGCGCTGCCGAAGGCGCAATTCCGGTGATCGTGGGCCGCGACGCCGAGGCCGGGGAGCAGTTACAAAGCGA
>DATDGW010000384.1:0-1650 GCA_036521895.1 Candidatus Sulfotelmatobacter sp.
AAGTGTGAGACGTATGCGCATGAAAACTGTAGAGGCACCGTTCGAAATGTCGAATCTATTTCCCAAACATACCGGGCTGCCCTTCGTGGTCTGGATCAGCGTGCGTGGCGGCGCTCGCCATGACATACGCGTGAAGGTATCTCGCCCGGCATGGCCTTGGCGTTCGCCGATGGCGACGGTGGCCATCCGCCCGAGGGTACGTGTAGTCGAGGGCAAGCTCGATGCGGATGCGCTGTCGTGCCTCACCGCCTGGATCGAATTGAATCGCGCCACCCTGATTGCCTATTGGGAATGCGAGATCGATACCCAGGATGCGCTCGCAAGATTGCGGAAACTCGCATGAGCACTTCCGTCCCGAGGTCTCAACCGATCCGAACTATTATTGCGACGAGCCCATCGACGAGGATTGAATGGCTATACTTCGTTTGAGGTAAAGCAATGCCGTTTAACAAACCCGGAGGAAAGCCAACTCCGACTCCCCCAATCGCTCCGCCCGCGCCGGTA
Organism: Candidatus Sulfotelmatobacter sp.; assembly: GCA_036521895.1. Taxonomy (GTDB): domain Bacteria; phylum Acidobacteriota; class Terriglobia; order Terriglobales; family Acidobacteriaceae; genus Sulfotelmatobacter. The sequence goes on from DATDGW010000384.1 coordinate 505, forward strand.
ACTGCTGCCACGTACGTCCCTCAGTTTTCCGACGACGTATCCCAGAAATTTATGACCGGATTGACTTCGCCTATTAACCCATCCCTGTGCCTGACGACAGAGAGCGCGAACCAGTTGGCGGTGATCCTGGCCGACCTGCATCCCGCGATTGTGCAGGCAGACCCGTATCCCGTGGTGGCGGGTTCAATGGCGTTCACGTCGCTGGTTCCCTGGTTTAAGTTTGCTTCCGGTGCCGCCGTCAACTGCGGACAACAGGGCATGTACTGGGTATCGGCGCCAGACGGACATGCCGCAGATCTGCGGTGCCGGCAAGACATCGCCGCCGCGGAAGCGCTGTACGAAAAAGAGGGCGACGCGCAGTATCCGGCGCAATTGCGGGCCGACTATGTTCCTCCCGCCCCGACTCCCCACAAGTGACCCGCAATCCGCTCGGCAAATACATCCTCATCGGCCAGACTCCGGTCCCTGAGCCGGATGTGCTTCGGTGGGGGCAGTGGTTTGAGACCGCTGACCGCGTCGTATTTCAGACCCAGGTCGGAGCCAGCCTCGTCTCGACGGTGTTTCTCGGGATCGACCATCAGTGGGGCAAGGGGCCGCCGCTGCTGTTTGAAACCATGATCTTCACCGACGGCGAAGCAGAAGACTTCCAGCAGCGCTGCTCCACGTGGCTCGAAGCCGAGCAGCAACACGCCCATATCGTGGCCCAACGCCAAGCGCGCTTGCGCCTGTAATAGCTTTTTGACAGCGCAGGCCTTGCGTGGCGCTATGTCACGGGCGTACGATGCGTGTGGGCCGTGTCGGGACGGCCCTAACCCAAAAGCAATAGCATCCCGCGACCCCCTCGCACCCGTTCGGTGCACATTCCATTTCCCAAACGCGCGTAAGGAGATAACGAACTATGCCGTCACAAGGCGAATTCATCGCAGGATATTTCACGCCGCTCGAAAAACCAAAACCCCCAGGTGGTGGCTGGCCACCCGTCACGCTTCCACCGCTTCCACCGGGCTGGGGAAAACCGGAACTACCGATCCCACCGGACCCTGAAGGCCCGATCATCCCCGTCCCGCCTGATCCTGATAAGCCCACTAAGCCCAGTCTTCCTCTACCTCCTGGCGCCGTGTGGCCTCCCTTTAATCCCGGCGACGG
>DATDGW010000385.1:0-3520 GCA_036521895.1 Candidatus Sulfotelmatobacter sp.
GCCAAGGACGCGGTCCGGTGGATTGGTTGCGGTGTGTGGGACGAATCTCGCCGTCGCGCCAAGCCGTCGACAGACTTTTGACGAACCGGTTCAGTTCTTGGGTGGTCTCAGTGGTGGTCGGCAATCATCTGAAAACGTAGTTTTCTGAAGGTCGGCCGGGGCGAGCGACATCATCGCGCCGAAGGCGCAATCATCTGTCCGATCATCCACCAGCTTGGCTGAACGAAGTATCTTGTCTCAAAGGCGGGATATAGATGGAACCCTGCCGTTAGAGCGGCAGGGTTCCGTGTTCGGCAACCATTCGACAGGTAAAACCAAACAGAGCTGGTTCTAACCTGGCACGAGACCACTGCCGGATGACGCATGGCGGTGGTTCATGGCGAAGCGGTTCTGCGGCAGCGGGCTTGCCTCGGTCAAGGTTGCCACGCGATTTTCTTCATTTGCGCGCACTGCGATCGCGGACACCGCTACTGCAGCGACCAATGCCGCCAGCAAGCCCGCTGCCAGCAGCGGCGGCGCGCCAATAGCCGTCACCAACAGAGCCCCGAAGGGCAGCTCGATCATCGCGACCGCCAGCGGGAATACCGCTGCCGCCTTCGTCAAGCGCCATCGCCCGTGACGGATCAAGGTTCCCTTTCGATCACTTCCCCGGCATCATTCGATTGTGGATGGGCCGAGGCGGTAAAGCATCCTCCGGCGCCGCAGGGAATCCAGCCCAGGTTGTGGCCGCGCTGCCGGATCTGCGGCCGCACCGGACGCTTCATCGATCCATTTCCACGCATTCCACCAAGAAGGTGAGCCATCGCAATGATCAGTCCGGAAATACGCGCGCAGATTCGCCGCTACTTTTACGTCGAACACTGGAAGATCGGAACTATCGCCAGTGAACTGGGCGTCCACCCGGACGCTGTTCGCAATGCGATTGAGAGCGAACGCTTCAGAAGTTCCAAGCCTCTGGGAGCATCCGTCGTCGATCCCTACATCGAGTTCATTCGCCACACTCTCGATCAACATCCGCGCCTGCGCGCCACGCGCATCTACCAGATGATTCGCGACCGCGGCTATAGCGGCAGCGTGGTGCAGTTGCGGCGTACCGTCGCCCGTTTGCGTCCGCAGAGCCGCGAACCGTTCTTGCAACTCCAAACGTTTGCCGGCGAGCAAGCGCAAGTCGACTGGGCTCACTTTGGACACGTGATGGTGGGCCGCGCCAAGCGAGCTTTGTCCTGCTTCGTGATGACGTTGTCGTACTCCCGAGCTTTATATCTGGAGTTCTTCTTCGATCAAACCACGGAGAATTTCCTGCGCGGCCACGTGCATGCGTTTGAGTATTGGCACGGGCAACCGCGCGTGATTCTTTACGACAATCTCAAGAGTGCGGTGCTGGAGCGCCGCGGCAATCAGATCCAGTTTCACCCCCGGCTGATCGAGTTGAGCGCGCATTATCACTTCGCTCCGCGGCCTTGCCAAGTACGCGCCGGCAATCAGAAAGGCCGCGTGGAACGGGCCATCCGCTATGTGCGCGATTCATTCTGGGCGGGCCGAACCTTTACCACGCTGGCCGAATGCAATCGCCAGGCCTTACTCTGGCGCGATCAGGTCGCGCACCAACGGCGCTGGCCTGGCGGCGACAATCGCACGCTCGCCGATGTCTTTGCCGAAGAACGGCCACGCCTGCTGCCTCCTCCGCTGCACGCCTTCTCCACCGATCGGATCGAGGCCGTGAACTCGCGCAAGACCATCTATGTCCGCTTCGATCTCAACGATTACTCCATCCCTCCGGAAGCGGTCGGACGGCAACTGACTTTAGTGGCCTCCGATGTCACTGTACGCATTCTCGATGGTTCATTCGAGATCGCCAGGCATAATCGCACTTACGATCGGCATCAGCTCGTACTCGATCCGGCGCATCAAGAAGCGGTGCTCAAGATCAAACGCAAAGCATTCCACTCCACGCCCGGCGGCCGCTTAGAGCAAGCCGTGCCAGAGAGTAAAACATTTTTAGATCTGGCCTTCGCGCATGGTGAATCGGCCGGCGCGCAGACGGCCCAACTCATGAAACTGCTGGAGCAGTATGGCGCTGCTGCATTGCGCCGCGCCATCGCCGAAGCACTTCAACGCAACACTCCGCGCGCCTCTTCCGTGGCTTTCCTGCTGCGCCGTCAACCACGCGCTACACCGCTTGGCCTCGATCTCAGCCACCATCCGCAAGCTCAAGCGCTCGATATCCGCCCGCATGATCTGGAGACCTACGATGAACTCGCCCGCAACAAAGATACCGACAATGATGAACAATAATCTTGCCGCTCAACTCAAGCAGATCGGCTTATGCGCTGTACCCACGCAGCTAGATGACTTCATCGCGCGTGTCACTAAGGCCCGCTGCTCCGCTCATCAGATCCTCGAAGAACTTGCCAAGGCGGAAGCCGCCGAACGCTCTCGCCGCAGCCTGGAGCGGCGGCTGCGGATCAGCGGCATCAAGCGATTCAAGCCCATGGCCGACTTCGATTGGTCCTGGCCCGCCAAGATCGAACGCGACATCATCGAGCGCGCGCTGACCCTGGATTTTCTCGGGGAAACACGCAATCTCATCCTGGTGGGCCGTAACGGTTTGGGCAAGACGATGATCGCTCAGAATATAGCTCACGCCGCGGTACTCGCCGGTCATACCGTGCTGTTTCGTTCCGCGGCGGCGCTGCTCGAAGAGCTGCACCGGCAGTCTCCGGAAGGCCGCCGCCGCAAACTGCGTGGGTACGCCAACGTTGGATTGTTGTGCATCGATGAGGTCGGGTATTTATCCTTCGACGACAAGGCAGCCGACCTACTCTATGAAGTCGTCAACCGGCGTTACGAACGCAAGCCGGTCATCCTGACCACGAACCGTCCGTTCAAAGAATGGAACGAAGTCTTTCCCAACGCTACCTGTATCGTCACGCTACTGGATCGTTTGCTCCATCACGCCGACGTCACCGCGATTGAAGGCGACAGTTATCGGATGCGTGAAAGCGAGCAGGAAACCGCAGCGCGCCGGAGGAAGAAATGACTTCCACCTCTTCGATTATCGAGCCACACTCCGATCCCGCGCTCTATGTAGCCGCCGTGTTGACCCTGTACGTAGACCTGCCGGATACACCGTTGCGCGCCAGCGTTGCGGACCAGCGCCAGGCTCGCATCTGGTCTGACCGCGGCGTTCCCCTTGAAGTGGTTGAGACCGCTCTCTTGCTGGCTTGCCTCCGTCGCACGGTACGCCCCACCGACGTGCCGCCACTGCCGCGAATCCGTTCACTGGCCTACTTCCAACCCGTTATTGAAGAACTCCAGCAGCATCCCGCTCCCAGCGGTTATCTCCAGTACCTGCGCCTCAAACTTCGCGGTATTGTCGACAACCCAAGTCCGGCCAAAGTCCAAAGATCTGCGTTTTCAGATGATCGCTAACATGTTCGGCGAGTTAGGAGTACTGCAACTCAGCAGCAACAAGGTGGAGCCTCGTTCGTGAGTCTGCGGTGAAGCCAGTCGGAAAGCC
>DATDGW010000386.1:0-1588 GCA_036521895.1 Candidatus Sulfotelmatobacter sp.
ACTCCTGCGGCACTCGCACGGAGGAAGCTGACTTAGTGAAAAGAGGTCCACATCGACCATGAAGCGTCACAAGGCAGTGACGAAGAATAAACTCGAAGCCAATCGTAAGAATTCCAAGCGTTCGACGGGGCCGCGCAGTCAGCGAGGGAAGAACATCGCGAAGTTCAATGCGGTGACGCTCGGATTGTGTGCCAAGCACGTGGTGATTGAAATTTGTGATGGCGATGGTGCTAAGGGGGTTCGTATGGCGACACGCAACGTCTATAAAACAACGACAATCGCCCACGCCAAGGCTGCTGCCTCGAAGGCCCGATCAGCCAAGAAGAAAGCTTCCCGCAAAGCTGTCTCCGGAAAGGCTGGCCATGCCAAAGCGTAATCTTCTGCGCCATCGCCCTGATTGCGTGTTAGGCGACCGTGGTTATGACGCGGAGGCAATCCGGGAGGGTCTACGTGGCCGCCGCATCGTGCCTTGGCTCGCCAAGCGTAATACCGAACATGGCAGCGGACTGGGCCGATGGCGATGGGTCGTCGAACGAACCTTCGCCTGGTTGAACCAGTTCCGACGGCTGCGAGTTCGCTATGAGAAACGGGCAGACATACACGAGGCGTTTCTGTCCTTGGCCTGCGCTCTCCTCTGCTGGAACGCGCTCACTCGCCGGTCATTGACCATCGGAGTTCGACGTGAGTTGAAGGACCTGCATCTTTAATTGCTGAATTTCGGCCTGTTGCGTCTTGACTGCTTCAATCAGCAAGACCGCCAGTTTAGAGTAGTCCACACCCTGAACTTCGTTCGTTTTCTCCGCGTTGACAAGCTCAGGCAGATGCTTAGCACGATGCCAGGGGCAATATTTCGACAACAAACATCTTGTCATGGATGGATCGTCGAATCTGCAGTGGAATTCTGAAGGAGGACTCGCCTAGTGGCTTGTCGCAGAGTAACCATTACTAGACTGTTAGCATCAAAGCTGTCATGGCCAGTGGCAGCGAAATCTTGCTCAGCAAGCAACAGCATTCCGACCTAAGCAGCATCGCCCAATCCCGTGCTCTGCCGGCCGGATACGTGTTTCGCGCCAAGTTGATTCTGATGCTGGCCAAAGGCGCGTCGTTCCATGCGATCAAGCGACAGCTCCAGACCACGGCTCCCACCATCGTTCGCTGGAAGCAACGCTTCCGGCGATACGGACTGGAGGGACTGGACACCTATCATCCCGGCCAGAAGCCCAGTGTGCTGACTCCGGCTCTGCGCGCCCGCATCCTGTCGGCCACGCGGAGAAAACCTAGCGACGGGTCGACGCACTGGAGTTGTCGCAAACTGGCCTCTGCGCTCGGCGTCAGCAAAGACGCTGTGCATCGCGTTTGGCAAGAAGTGGGCCTGAAACCGCACCGCCTGGAACGCTACATGGCCAGCGACGATCCTGAATTCGAAAGCAAAGCCGCCGACATCCTCGGCCTCTATCTGCGCCCGCCGCAGCATGCGGCCGTGTTCTGCGTCGATGAGAAGACCGCCATTCAAGCCTTGGACCGTCTCGATCCCGTCCTGCCGCTCTCGCCGGGACGCGCCGAACGGCACGGCTTCGAGTACTACCGC
>DATDGW010000387.1:0-3591 GCA_036521895.1 Candidatus Sulfotelmatobacter sp.
CCCCTCTGTCGTCGCGCCTATTACACCACCCGCTGCGTCGTAGACAGCTGGTGTTTCATTCTAAGTCCTTGATATCCTTAGCATCTAGCTGAACTGACTCGTCGCTGGGAAGCATATGGGAAGATGGAGGCGCGATCTGGAGCGGCGTCTTACCCTCGATGTGCCTATGGCCGTCGGGCATTACGATGATGCGGGTGAACTCTATCCCTGCGCCACCGCCAGATTCGGGATCTGCGCCGATCGTGTGAGGTAAAACGCGAGCCAAAAGACTCGCAAAGGCGCTACTGTTTTCTATAGCCAGCCTCGCTAAGTAGTCAGCCCCTCCAACCTTATCCAAGGCAGCCAGGATAGCCTCACGCAATGCCAGCGTCGTCTTATTCTTTGACCCTGGTGGACGTCCTGGGCCTGGAGATTGATGGCCTTTCACGAAGGCGCCGCTCGCATCGTGGCTTGGCTTCTTAGGCTTTTTCGAGCTTTTTTTAATCAGCCCTGTGCCTCGCTGCTCGAACCTGCCCATCGCATCCCGTTTGACCGTTTTCTCTGGTTTTTTTATCAGCACTGCGTTTTCTTCCGCCGCACTTGCAGACATGCCGCGTGCGAGCACTTGAGCAAAGGATTCATGGCGAGGGTTTTTGAGAGCGGGCATCTTTATTCTCCATTCTCCCCTAAACATCGGATTGCTGAGAGTTGCCGTGGAATACGAATGATCAGGTCGCGCCGTCTTTCACGGGCGGCGACCTAGTTTCAGATCGGGTGGTGCGCGTTGTTTGACCGCTCTGCGTGGAGCGTACCGGCGGGTTGCCCAGAGCCGTATCTGTACGACCGTTTATTCTCCGGCTCAGAGATCGCAGTGGGGGTTGAGGCCGCTTCTGCGAGATTAGTAGTCGGAGCGAATCACTCCGACTACTAATGATGTATGGTAGCACAAAACGTGTACAAAATCCATAGAGCGCGATCAGTGACCAAACAACTGCATCAGCTTGTTCTTATAAGCTTGCAGTTCACTGAAGAGCGCGGCGAACTGCTCGTCATCGAATTTTATCCGTGCTACTTCGCCCGATCCCCCGGGAGTGACTCTGGGTCCTCTTTCACGACCTGCCGGAGGAAACCCGCGATGTGCGGTCGGCGTGAGCCTCAGCAACGCGAAATTCGTCCCGCTGCCTCACTCCGGGCCGGTAAATTTCACCAGAGGAGTTGAGACTGTTGAGAGGCCACGATCAGCAGCGCCACTTTTGTAGAACTACCGTTTTTTGCCCACTTTGAGGCCCTCAATCGACGGATACCCACGCCGCCGCAATGCCAGATCGATCTCCTCCAGCACGACGTCGTGGATTTTTAGCCGCTCCTCGAAGGCGATCTTGCGGAGGGATCCCGGTTATCCCCACTATGCCCCAGCTCAAGAAGGTCGGGACGGCGGGAAGCCCTGCTGAATCAGAGAGACCCAGATCCCAGGCCTACCATCGGGATCGTATTTCCACTTTGCCTTGTTTGCCGCCTTGATCCACTCGATGGCAGCCGGATAAACTTGCTGGCATTCCTCGGGCAGATCTGGATAAACGCCATAGGGATCGAGGGTTTGTGATATCTCCACTCAACCTCAGCGGTCTTCGGATTAACTTTGAGACCCGCTTCCTTCCGGATTGCGAGCCACTGTTCCACGTCAGATTCTTGAATCATTGCATGTACCTTCACTGCTGCTGGCGCTCGTTTGACGGATGACTGCCGGCGCCGCTTTGACGCAGTCGTGTGTGCCGACTCCCATTCGCATCAGAGCCTCCGTCGCTTGAGATCGACGGACTTCCTGCCACGCTGGCCAGCATTCAGCGTGCAGCCAGATGTGGGTTCCGGGTTCCGTCCCGTAAGGCAAGACAGCAGCATCGCGGCTTTCGGCTTGGCCGCACCACGCACAACGGCCTGGTGCAGACGGAGTCGGATTTCGGTTCAGCCACTCAACAATGCAGCAAGCGAGCGCCTGAGCCTCGGCCTCGGTGCGCGACAGTCCGCCGTCGAACTCGGCAATTGCCGCCCGTTCTTCGAAGAACGACCGCCAGTCGTCGGCCGACCAGCCGTCGCGACCGCGTCGCAGCCAGCTACGATCTCTGCTTTGTGCTGGGACAGTACCTCCAGGATGGCGCTGGGCGGCGGCGCGGGTGCCTCCAGTAGCAGATCGTCACCGTCGACTTCGAGGTGAATACCGACAGCGCGAGCCGCGCTCAGAGCCTGGGCTGCGCTCATAGCCGCCCGCTCCAGCCAGGCTTGCCTCTCTTAAAATTGGACGAGACCACCTCGTTAACGGGGATATCTTTCCCCCCTTTCCCCTCATTCCCCATCTCGCCGTCGCTCGGGCTCCGCCCCGGGGAATGTGGGGAATCTGGGGGATGTTCCTGGCCGGGATTAGCAAACGAGAACGTTTGCGCAGACGAGGCATCGTCCTGCCCTGGAACCGACACGTCGATTCGATAGGTGTTCGCATTGTGCCCCGTAGATTTCTTAAGCGTGGCGACCGCCTGACCGTCGCCGATCCATGCGGGCCGGCCGACAAGACGCTTCTGGAAGAGCTTTCCGATGCTGTGCGCAGTCGGCCGATCCAATCGCTTGCCGACCAGCTCGCCCAACGCGTCGGCGATGGCCTCTGCCTTCGCCTTGTCGGCATCCTCCTTCGTTGGTGCCGACCATGGGTGCATCTCCAGCGTCATGGCCTTCACAACGTCCATCGCTGTGAAAGCGCCATCCCCCCAAATTTCTCGCAAGATGGTCAGCGCCGCCGACGCAGCTGACGCCTCCTCGTCTCCGACCTCCCCCGCCCGCATCAATTCAGTGCAATTGACCGTCGTGCCGATCAGACTGGCCGCGTATTCCATCGACCACCCGACTAAGTTCCACCAGGTCTTGAACCGCGTCTTAGCCTCCTGTTGTTTGGGGCGGTTCAGGGCTCCAGCGACCAGCAGCGTATAGAGCGCGCGCACGATCTTCGGTCGGTTGGCCTGCGTCCAGGCTAGTGGGTCCGCATGCGCAAACGCCCGATTCTCTGGGTCTGGACGGTTTACGTTCAGCGCCAGCATCAGTGAGCGGCTCGCCATGTCACCACGCGGCATAATCGAATTGCCGGTGAAGATTTGCACCGTCGTAGATGGCACCGTTTCCACATGTGAAACGCCCAGCACGCGATCCGAGATGTCCGATGCGGTGAGCGCCGCCTCGATGTGCGCACAACTGATTGCCGCACCTCTGGGGATATTGTCCCAGACGACGCACGCCAAGCTTTGGCGCAGGTAAGAGAACAGTGCCTTCTTCCTTTCTTCACTGTGCTCTGACCAGGCAGCGGCTGCAGCCCGACGACCCAGCGCTGCCAGAGTGATCATGTTGACCAAGGTCGTCTTGCCGCCGCCGCGCTGCCCTGCGGTCACCAAAAATGCTGGACGCTCCGGAAGCAGTGCCCGCTCGATCAGCGTCAAAGCCAGCATGATGGCGATACATTTGCCAACTCGATCAAGCGCGACGTCGACTAGCCACTCATCGAGCAAAAAAATGAGCGCGTCCCGAACATCCTGTTCGGCGGGCGGATTGGATGGCACGCATGCACGAAGAAGT
>DATDGW010000388.1:0-2468 GCA_036521895.1 Candidatus Sulfotelmatobacter sp.
TTGTTGGCGATGAGCTTTCGGTACCAGGCCAGCAGCGTATCCGGCTTCGCGACCGCCGCCAATTCTTCCAAGGCTTTCCGTCCGAGCCGCTGGGCGATCTCCGCCAGTGTCGCCTTTTCACCTTCTGAAAGCAGCAGTCGACCCTTGATCTGAGCTCTCAGGATCCGGTTCTCTGCCCCAAGATATTCGTTCCGCAACAGGAGTTCTTGATTGACCGTTCCGGTGACGTCGGCCACCATCCGCGCGCAAAGCATCTTGGATTCCTCCTGGATCTACCACCCATTGAAAGCGAGATTGTAGACGCTGTTTTTCAGCCGGAAAAGTCCATTCGAGATGAGCCTGTGGAAAGCTGCAAATTACACTATTTGAACTCGTGTGAGTTTTTTGACCATACGGGAGTTGTTAGGCTCATCGCCAATCCCTCGGTCCTTTGTTGCTTCTTGCGTCGGTCTTTAACTGAGGCCCCTTCCCTCCACCGGAATTACCCGGCTTCATAGGTACTGCGAGCCTCTCCGCCACCCCATACGGCCCAGCCTATCTCTCGCGAGTTGCCAGTTGATCTCGACGGCGATCACCGCTGGGGCTTCCTGTGTTGCGGCTGGTCTCCTTGCGTGCATGCCGTCGCCACTACCCCGGCAGGATCGGTAGAGCTTATTCGCTCGTGCTTCTCCACCGTCGTCGGCCTTCCCTTAACTCACGACAGGTCGGCTCCTGCATTGCCGGTTTCGGGTCGGGGCCTGCTCAGCGTTCACTACGTTACAGCCTGCACGTTCGCGGAGTCGCCATAGCGACCCTTTACATCGAAGGCTTCAGCGGCTTCGTTACCTCCACCGCTGCTTCGATTGCTACCGGGTGGAGCGAACCAGTTCCCGGGCGGGACTTGCACCCGCTGAAGACCACCACCTTTCCACAGCGCACACGAATTGTCGGCTATTCGTTGAAGTGACACTGCAACCTCCGCGCGCAGTCCTGTAAGGCATGGACGGGCTCCCTGCAAAATCTCCTTCACTTCCCTGCTATGCTTATTCGGCCGTGCGAAAAGACGTGACTGACATGACGGAGAACCGCTTATGTGTTAGTATGAAACTCGCATGAGCGCGCTGATTCTTACAGGAGGTTTACAGGAGGTTTTGCCAGGAAAGCTTGCAGTCAGGGGCGTTCCAGGCGGTCAGTGCGCTGTATGCGAATCTTGCAAACGCCTTGTTTGCAAGGTTTTAGGTTAAGTTGTTGATTCCACGGTTGGGGACGTAGTTCAGTTGGTTAGAACGCTGCCCCGTCACCTGTTAGAGTCCCACACTGTCACGGCCGAGCGTGCGGAAAGACCTTCAATCTCAACAGTTTAGTCCGGATCGGTACCAATCTTTAGGATCTCGCCGTGCTTGATCTTGGATAACAATGCGAGACAAGCCGGGATTTGGGGCAACAAATCTTTCAGTGCAATCGACTTCCCCGAGAAAATAATGACAGCGATCATCCGGCCCGCGACGTTCTGCTCGTATTCGAATCCTTGATCCACCGTAAGCAATACATCGAATTTTGCAGCTTCGGCAGCATCCAAAAGCTCGCCGTTCTTAAGGCCGCTGAAACCAGCGTAGCGTGCCGACTGGCACTCATGCCCCCGCAAGTAGGTTCGTAGTTTCTGATTTACACACTCGTCGAGCAAAATCCGCATTCAGGATTTCGCCGAAAGAAGTACGTGGGCCTGTTCCAATGCTGCGATTGCCATCTCCCGGGAGACACTGGGAAAGCCACTCAGAAATTCTTCGAGCGTTTCACCAGCTTCGAGCGAGTCGAACAGGGCTTTAACGGGGACACGCGTACCCCGAAATACGGGCATGCCGTGGAGAATCTGAGGATCCTTCACAATTATCTTGTCGCCGGATGCCATGAAAAGAAGTATAACACGGCAGTGCCGACTGAAAGGTGGCGCGGCGAGACTGAGGATCGCCTGTGGTTCGCTTGGCTATGGTACAGCGCCTTCCAACCTTCCGGAATTAGGATCCATGTAACAATGTTACGCAGCCTTGCCATATCTTGTTGATTTTGAAGCCGGACGGAGTTTTCGCGAGGCACAGGCTATATGGCACTCTCGTTTGCCCATCTGGAACAGCAGCGTTCTGCCTTGCAGAGCCAACTTGCAGAGCTCGGCGACTTCCGTGCCGGCTCCATCACCGGTACGGGGGGGCGCTGCGGAAATCCGCGCTGTCATTGCCACAGCGTGAACGATCCCGGCCACGGTCCCTATTACCGATTAACGCGTAAGGTGAAGGGTAAGACGGTGACCGAGACCTTTTCCACCGAGGCTGCCTTGCGCAAAGCGCAACGCGAGGTAGAGGAATACCATCGTTTTCGACGACTGAGTCAGGAGCTCCTGGAAGTGAACGAAAAGATCTGCAGCCTGCGGCCGGTTCTGACAGCACCATCAGTGGCAGAGAAAAAAAAACGGCTGACGCGATCCAAGAGGAGAT
>DATDGW010000389.1:0-3870 GCA_036521895.1 Candidatus Sulfotelmatobacter sp.
CTTGTTTCACCATTTACGCAACCATCGTAAAAAACAACAAAGGCTGCCGATTACCTGCGGTCAAGTACTGGATGAGTGTGGTCCCCTATTGCACCAACCCCAACGACAGCGCTTGCACTAACAGCTGGCGTAGTTTCTTGGCCAATGACGATGGCGCGATGAATCACCGGTTCGGTCCCCTCGAACCGGCGAATAACTCGTTCTTCAACTCTGTCTTCTTCGGCTCGAACTGGGAGCCAAGCTCGAAGTTCCAGTCCAGCACCCGGTTCAGCGTTGGCGTGGAAGGAACATCGAAGTGAGATAGCTCTCGACCGACAGGATAGCTGGCGAAACCAGGCGATTACACAAGCGTGCGCCGTTTCTTCGCCCCTAAAATCGAGCTAGGGAGTGCCTCACCTTCAACTTTTATATATTTTCTGCACACCCCTCTGCGTCCGCACGCTCACCCGTAGCCGAAAACAAGTCCGGGGGGCTCGGGTCATGGGCTGAGGGAAGCCTAAGAATGCTTTTGTGGGTCCCCGAGATTTCCCGCGTTCGCTTGTGTCGTGACTTGTGTCGTAACCCTGCCATCCCTACCCGTGTCGGAAGGTTTCGCTCACTGTCGCTCAAGCACAGGTGGAGGGCAGGGAACATGCGCCGGACCCGCATGAACACTGCCCCTCAGTATCGCACGCGCTCACTCGATGTCGCTGTTCTTCTTTCCCGGCAGAGAACTGTCACGGCAGAGGCCGCGGGTTCGAGTCCCGTCGTCCCCGCCATTCTTTTGAATGGTTTACGCAGTTACCGCACTTGCTTGCTGATCCACAGTAAGCGTCCGGAGTAGACCGTGTTGACAACAGGTTTGGGTCATTGTAAGTGTCCACGAGGGAATTATGTGGACACTTACAATGAAGAGTTCAGGAATGGCTCGACGGGGGATTGATTTCGTCGGTATAGATGTCTTCGGTAAGCGCTTTGTCGATGGCTTGATCGAGACGAGTGAGCAACTGGGCCAGGGTTTCGCCTCGGCGACGGACCAGCATGGCCAGGCAATTATGTCCGTCGGTGGCAGTGGCGACACAACCGACCGGGCGCAGTACGCCGACGGTGATTTCGCCATCGCTGATTAATTCCGCGATGTTGGGCAGGGACAGGGGAACGGCAGCGGAGTTCTTCGCGACGGCCTTCTGGCTTACGCTTCGGGATCGATTACGGGCGACAGGTTTGCGGCGACGTTCCATGGCAGTAACTCCTCAATGCGGTTGATCGGATGGTCGGCGACGCGGGTGAGCACTTCGCGCAAATAGGCTTCGGGATCGAGGCCGTTGAGTTTCGCCGAACCAATCAAGCTGTAGATCGTCGCCGCCCGCTCCCCGCCCGCATCCGATCCCGCGAACAAGTAATTCTTGCGCCCCAGGGCCACACCGCGCAAAGAGCGCTCGGCGGCGTTGTTGTCGATCTCGACGTGTCCATCTTCTATATAGCGTGTCAGCGCGTTCCAGCGCGAAAGCGCATAGCGGATGGCCACTGTCGTCTCCGATTTGCGCGAGAGCTTTGACAAGGTCGCTTCGAACCACTGTCGCAGAGAATCCAGCAGTGGCTTGGCCTGTGCCTGGCGGACGGCTCGGCGTTCATCCGGCGGTCGACCGCGAATCGGTTCTTCGATTCCATACAGCGCGCCGATCCGCTGCAGCGCCTCCCGTGCCACCGGCGAACTGTGCGCCTGTTCCAGATCGTAAAAGTGCCGCCGCACGTGCGCCCAGCACGCGGCGGGTTCGATGCGACCATCTTCATAGAGCCGATTGAATCCCGCGTAGGCATCGGCCTGCAGCGTGCCCCGAAACTTTTCCAGATGCCGCTCGGGATGTTCTCCTTTGCGATCCGGCGAGTAGGCGAACCACACGGCGGGCGCAGCCGTGTCACCCGCGGGGCGATCGTCGCGAACGTAAGTCCACAATCGCCCGGTCTTGGTCTTGCCATTCCCCGGTGACAACACCGGCACCGGCGTGTCGTCGGCGTGCAGTTTACTCGCGTCCGTCACGTAGCGGCGCAGCGCTTCCACTAATGGATCGAGTAACTCACTGCTACCGCCCACCCAGTCAGCTAACGTCGAGCGTTCTAACTCCACATCCTGTCGCGCATACATCTCCGATTGCCGATACAGCGGCAAGTGATCGCAGTACTTACTCACCAGCACATGCGCCAACAGCCCCGGCCCGGCCATGCCGCGCGCAATCGGACGACTCGGCGCCGCTGCCTGCACAATGCAGTCGCACTGGGTGCAGCTCAGCTTGGTGCGCACGTGGCGAATCACCACGAAACTGGCGGGCACATACTCCAGCATCTCGGAAACGTCCTCACCCAGCTTCCGCAACGCGCCCCGGCATTGCGGACAGACCGTTTCCTTCGGCACATGAGTGCGCGTTTGTCGCGGAAGATGACCGGGCAGTGCGCGGCGCGTGGGTTTCGCTGCCGTAGCAGTCGAAGAAGCGGTGACGGGAGCCGGTTCTGGCGCGTTGGGCTCGCTCTCGCTGCGTTTCGATTCCAGTTCCTCCAGCCGCAGTTCTAACTGCTCGATCTGCCGCTCCAGCTTCTCCGACTTGCGTCCAAACTGCATGCGATGCAGCTTGGCCAGCAGCAGTTTCAGATGTTCAATCTCGCGCTCACGCGACTGTAACTGCTCCTGCGTGGTGGTCAGCTTGTCTTCGGCAGAAAGTAACTGTTCGTGTTGGGCCAGGATCAATGCTCGCAGCGCATCCGCAGGAAGAGCGTTCAGATCGGGGAGCGCCACCACTGCCATGCGCGGAGTATCGCATGAACGCGCGCATTCTCATCCCGAGGCGCGCAAAAAAAGTTGTGCAAAAGAACCTACCGCGTTACACCGACAACTGCGGCTCCCAAGTGCGCTCCGGCCGCCGCCAATCGATGCCTTCCAGCAGCATCGACAACTGCGCTCGCGTCAACGAAACCGTGCCGCTGCTGGCTTGCGGCCACACGAAGTGTCCGCGCTCTAATCGCTTCGCGAATAGACACAACCCGTCACCGTCATACCAGAGAACCTTGATGAGATCGCCGCGCCGTCCACGAAACACAAATACGTGCCCAGAAAACGGTTTCTGCTCCAGCTTGGTCTGCACCAACGCGCTCAGCCCGGTGAAGCCGCGCCGCAAGTCGGTTACGCCTGCGGCAATCCAGATGCGCGTGTTCGACGGCAACCCAATCATGGTCGCAGGCACTCCAGCAACACGCGAACCAAGGCAGGATCGGCACTGCCCTCGATGCGCACCTGCGCCCGGCCCAGTTCGATGTGAATCGTACCCGGCGCCGTGCTCCCTGCGGACGGCGCACCCTCTACCGACAAGGTGCGCTCCCGATGAGCACCCGTCACCGTACTCTCGCGGACGCGAACCGGCAGCAACTTCATAGCACTCGCGCCGCCCAACCGTCCCGCCCGATACAGCCTGCGCCACCCGAACACTTGGTTCGCGTTGATGCTATGCGCTCGCGCCACTCGCGCTACCGACGCACCCTCCACCAACGTCTCTTCGACAATCCGTCGCTTCTCCGCCATGCTGCGCTGCTGCCGTTGCGGTGCGACCAGGGCCTCTCTGTCTTTGGGAACAACTGCAACCTGCTGGGAAGTGTCCATCTCCGCTCCAAGTGGACACCTATTCCGTGAGTGTCCACTTCTGGAGCATGACTCCCAACTATCTACCTGTCCAGACGGTCATAACCGGACGCTTACAACCACAGGGACGGGTGTTCTACAGTTTCCGCGGGCCCACCTCGCCCGAGCCAGGCGCGCACAAAGCGAAGGTGTACTGAAGTGAATGGAGCGGCTAGGGTTGTGGTGCCCGGGACCGGAATCGAGCCGATACGCTCCTTCGGAGC
>DATDGW010000390.1:0-2572 GCA_036521895.1 Candidatus Sulfotelmatobacter sp.
TGAGCTGCGTGATCTGGATCAGGTTGCCGCACGTGTCGTTGAGCATGGCGATCGTCGAGCCGGTCACGTCGGTAGGCGGCATCGTGAACTCGGCGCCGCGAGCCTTGATCCGCTCGTGGTCGCCCTTGATGTCGTCAGTGAAGAACATGGCCGCGGGCTGGCCCTGTTGAAACATCGCCTGCTGATACGCTTTGGCCGCAGGGTTGTTATTCAGCGCCAGCTGCAGCTCAGTGCCGTCCGGCTCCTCGGGCGAAGCCACGGTCAGCCAGCGATATGGGCCCTGACTGAAATCGGTCTTCTTGGCAAAGCCCAGTACCTCCGTATAGAAGCGCAGGGCCTTGGCCTGGTCGTCCACGGATACGCTGGTCACTTTGATTTTCATTTCGTTTCTCCTGTGCGCCGGCTAAACCGGCGAGGTGTAGTGAATGCAAAAGTCATACGAATGTGAAATAGCGACCCACTTCGGCCCCGAGTCATGCGGAGCTGCTTGCAAAGGCAGCGTCGAAGCGTTGACAGGGGAACGTGCGGGCCGGGTATTCAGCCGCGTAAGAGAATTACTCCGGGACGCCGACGCTGTAGGAGAAAGCGGAAGGCCGCATCGGGTACGCCGATATCGCGAGGCGTGCCAGAGTCCCGCGCGGTCAGAGACCCCGTGCACGTATGGAGACACCGCGCTCGGGAGCCGGGAGATCCCACGTCCGCCCAGGGTGGTATTTGCCCTGGGACGCCTCGGGAAGTCTAAGGACGTACGCCGATGACGAACGGACCTGGGAAGTCGGACAGACCCGTAGTACCTGAGAAGTCTCCGAACAATGCCGGGCAACCGGCAGCGGAGGGGATGGAGGGAAGGGGACTGGTCAAAGGGAACCTGCCACAGCAAAACGCGTCCCGGACGCCGAGCCGGACTGACGCGCCAAGTGCGCTGGAGCGGGTACGTCAAGCAGCAGAAAAGGATAAGAAGTTGCGGTTCACGGCGCTTCTGCACCACATCTACAACCTGGAAACACTGCGCATGGCCTACTTTCGTTTGAAGAAAGAAGCTGCGTCGGGCGTCGACGGGGAGACATGGCAACACTACGGTGAGGAACTGGAGAGGAATCTCCATGGTCTTTCCGATAGGTTGAAGCGAGGAGCGTATCGAGCGAAGCCGGTGCGTAGGGTGTACATCCCTAAGGCTGACGGGCGGCAAAGACCGCTCGGAGTGACTGCGCTGGAAGACAAGATCGTCCAGCGCGCTGCGGTCGAGGTGTTGAACGCCATTTACGAAACGGATTTTCTCGGATTCTCGTACGGGTTCCGGCCTGGGCGAAGCCAGCATCAAGCGCTGGACGCGCTCTACACCGGACTGCTGACGAGAAAAGTGAACTGGGTGCTCGATCTGGACATCAAAGGCTTTTTCGATGGGCTTTCCCACGAATGGCTGGTGAAGTTCGTCGAGCATCGGGTTGCAGATCGGCGCGTCGTGCGGTTGATCCAGAAATGGCTCAATGCTGGCGTGCTGGAGGATGGGAAACGAATACGCGTGGAAGAAGGGACACCCCAGGGCGGAAGTGCCTCGCCGCTTTTGGCCAATGTCTATCTTCATTACGTATTCGACCTGTGGGTCCAAGCATGGCGACAGAAGCGGGCGCACGGTGATGTTATCGTCGTGCGTTTTGCGGACGACATCGTGGTTGGATTTAACAGCAGAGCGGATGCCGATCAGTTTCGGGCGGAACTTACGGAACGAATGAAGAAGTTCAACCTGGAACTGCATCCTGAAAAGACGCGACTTCTGGAGTTCGGTCCGAAGGCGATCGACAGCCGGGAGTGGCGTGGAGAAGGGAAACCGGAAACGTTCAACTTCCTGGGCTTTACGCACATCTGCGTGAAGAAGAGGAGCAATGGACGGTTCACGGTATTGCGGCAAACGATACGCAAAAGGTTGCAGGCGAAGCTGAACGAGGTGAAAGCCGAGCTTCAGCGGCGCATGCATGAACCCATCCCCGAACAGGGCAAGTGGTTGCAAGCAGTGGTGCGTGGACACGTCCGCTACTACGGAGTGCCCATGAATCGAGCGGCGCTGGTTCTCTTTCGGTTCCAAGTGGGACGCCTCTGGTATCGCGCGCTGTCGCGGCGTGGCCAGAATGGCCGCCTCCTGTGGGACCGCATGCGGCGTCTCATCAATCGCTGGCTGCCTTTGCCTCTCGTCTGTCATCCCTATCCTCTGCGCCGCATGGGCGTCATCACCTAAGACAAGAGCCGGATGCGGTAGTGCCGCTTGTCCGGATCCGTGGAGGGGGTTGTGAGCGATCATGATCCCTACTCCGACTGTTAGACTGGAGCGCCCTGGTCTTGCATTGCGCGTCCCGGGTTCCCGACGACGCGCTCCGAACTAACTACTGGCTTCACCCCTGACCAAGTCCACGCCTGCCAGATGATGACCGAGGTGGCCACAGTTTCGATCGTTGCGAAGAACAAGTACTCTGGAAAAGCAGGCGGCCTGCCCCACCCGAGCAGAGGCGCAACGAAGGTCAGGAAACCGTTGATCAGGGTCAGAAGGGTCCCGGCGATGATATTTGCCAGCCGGTTC
>DATDGW010000391.1:0-4619 GCA_036521895.1 Candidatus Sulfotelmatobacter sp.
CGATCAGCACCACTCTCCTTGCTGGAATCGAAAATGCCACCCTGGATGCTGCACACCGCCAAGGCGTAATTCAAGCCGCGGCCGCGAATCTGACCAAGTATTACGTGGATCCAGACATTGCCCAGAAAATGGCGGCTGCTCTTCTGGCGCATGAATCGGCCGGCGACGACGATGCGGCCACCGATGGCGAGGCCTTTGCCGATCTTCTGACCAGACAGATGATGGAAGTAAGTCACGACAAGTACGTAGTGATGGCTTACAGCGCAGGCGCATCGCCTGCGAACCCGCCAGCACCGAGCTTAGACGAAGTTGCGCGCTATCGGACGGAGATGGAGCAGAACAACTGCACCATCGAAACCGCCAAGATCCTGCCGCACAATATCGGTTATCTGAAATTCAATGCGTTCCCCGATGCCACGGTCTGCGGGAAAACGGTGGCGGCTGCGATGACTTCTTTGAACAACGCGGATGCGATCATCTTTGATCTCCGCGACAATCGCGGGGGCTATGCCAACATGGTCGCCCTCATCTCTACCTATCTGTTCGATCATCCCACGCACCTGAACGATTTCTACAATCGCGGCGAGAACTCTACCGAGGAAAGTTGGACACTGCCGCCGGTTCCCGACAACAGACTCGCGGACAAGCCTGTTTTTGTGCTGACTTCACCGACCACGTTCTCTGCGGCAGAGGGCTTCGCCTACGACTTGAAGATGCTGAAGCGTGCCACGCTTGTCGGAGAGACCACGTCAGGGCGCGGACACGTGGGGATGCCGCACCGTATTGATGATCACTTCACGATCCGCATTCCAGGCATGCGAGTCACCAATCCCATCTCCAAGACCAATTGGCAAGGAACGGGCGTAGAGCCGGATGTGAAGGTAAGGGCCGCAGATGCACTGGCAACGGCAAGGAGGCTGGCTGAAAAGACACTGCCGCAGAAGTAGGACGTTGCCTCTCTCCATTTGAAAACCTTGCACCCCCCCCTGTATAACTTGGGACGACTTCCTTGCCCGACGTCCCCTCCAACCCGGCCCCCGCGCCCAGGTCCCGGCGTTGGACGATCGTTGCCGCCGGGCTCCTGCTTCTCGCGCTCGCTCTGGTGGTGATCTACACGAGCCGCTCCGCTTTCTCCAGCCCGCTCGCCCTCGTCGTCGTAGCCGCCATCGGGCTCGCTGCTCTGCTGCTGCAACTCCAGCTTCGCAAGGACGCGACCGCCGGAGTTCACGCCCCGCTCTGGCTCAATGTATTGGGATTGATCTTCGCGGTCACTGCGGTCGTCGCCGACGTCTTTCACCTCACCGCCAACGTCATGCTGATCGCCGCCTTGGGAGCCATTCTGTGCTTTGCCGTCAGCGGCACAGCAGTTCTGCACGCCTTGCGGAAGAAAAAGGTCTGAAACCACCTGCCCTAACACCTAACCCGGCCGAGCCGGAACCAAAAACAGGAAGTTGGACGTTTTCAAAAACACCTCTGAACCAGCATAAACATTGGTTGAATCACCACCCACGAAAAATGTCTTGCCAGAAACAGCAAAGATCTGTGATAGAGGTACTAAGACCTGACACCTACTACGCTACCGCTTAAACTCCACTGCCACCGTCGTCTCCACTGTTGTCGGCTGTCCATTCACCCGGTACGGCTCAAACTTCCACCAGCGCAGCGCGTCCATCGCCGCCCGCGCGAGAACCTCGGGACCATTCAACGCCCGCATGCTACCCACGGATCCATCCCGCCCCACGACAATATCCAGCGCGATGATCCCCTGCAGATTCTCCTTCCGCGCTTCCGCCGGATACGTCGGTTCTACCCGGTGCAGCAACAACTTCTCCATCACTTCCGCCGGCACCTGCGCCTGTGGCTTCTCCGCTGACGCGCCTTGCCGGTTCTTCAGCTCCGACTCCAATTCGTCCCATCCGCGGTTCCAACGCCACCAAGCCACGCCCGCAGCGGCCAAAACAAGAATCAGGAAAATCGCCCAGCCTATCCAGCGCCGCCTCTTCTTCGGCTTGCTCCCTCCGTCGCTGCCCGACGTCGCCCCGCTGCCTCCGCCAGGGTCCGTTCCCCTTTTCTCCGACGCAGGAGCCGGGCTCGCACTGATCTCCGTCTCCGCCTTCGACTCCTTCGCCCATTCCCGGATGGCCGCCCGCTGCTCGACCGACAGCCCCACAAACTCAAGTCCGCAGCGCAACTTGTCCTGGTACCGCACCAGCGCCCGCGTCCGCAGCGCATCCATGGCTTGCGACAGATGCACCTCAATCCCCACCGCCTCGCCTGGAACCAGTTCCCCCGCCAGCATTGCCGAGATTCCGCGTTCGCAGACGTTCAACGCTCGCCCCGGCAGCGTGTCGGGGATCCCCGACCGCAGCACCGTCACATCCAGCTGCGCCTGCACCAAAAAACGCGGCACCCGCCTGCGCGACGGCCCACTCCACCCACGAACTTGTGCTCCCGTTGCCATTCAGTCCTTAAACATGCTCGTGTTGGGACTGCTTGTGGGCTTCCTCGCTATCTCTGCAACTCCACAATCTCGCTTCCCCTGGCAAATATCACCACACTAGCCATCCCGATAAACAACCCATGCTCCACTACTCCCGGCATCTCGCTCAACTGCCGTGCCAAAGTATCTGCATCGGCAATCTGCCCAAAGCGGCAATCCAGAATATGGTTCCTCTCGTCCGTCACAAACCGCGTCCCGTCGCCATTCATCCGCACCGACACCTGCGCCCCCAGCGCCCTGATCCGCTTCGCCACCAGGGCCTGCGCGAACTGGATCACCTCCACCGGCAGGGGAAATTTCCCCAGCACCGGAACCTGCTTCGTCGCGTCCGCCACAATGACAAGCTGCTTGGTAGCCGACGCCACAATCTTCTCCCGCAGCATCGCCCCGCCGCCGCCTTTAATCAGGCGCAAATGCGGATCCACTTCATCCGCCCCATCCACCGTGACCGCAATCTCCTGACACTCGTCGAGCGTGGTCAGAGGAATCCCCAAACTCTCGGCCATCTCCCGCGACCGATCCGAAGTCGGAATCCCGCGCACGCGCAGCCCATGGTTGACCTTCTCACCCAGCAACTTGATAAAGTAGGCTGCCGTCGATCCGGTCCCGAGCCCCACCACCTGCCCGTCTTTCACGAACCGCAAACTAGCCCGCGCCGCCGCTTCTTTTTCCTGATCGTTCGCCATAGTCTCCGATTTCGCGTGCGCACCAACATCGTGGAAGACCGGCCCTTCAGGGCCGCGTTAGACGGCTGGAAGGCACAGGGCTTTAGCCCCTGTCGCCTTCACCCCAGACTCTTCTCCGCGTAAATCAAATATCCCGCCAGCGCCAGCCCAAACACCACCGTCAAGATCGTAATCAGATCCAGCACAAGCCCCGCCGGCTCGAACGTCCCCGCATCCAACTGTGCGCGCGTCTTCCGATACCGCGCCAGCCCCGCCACCACCAATAGAACTCCCGCGCCGATCGTGAACGACCCCAGCCACACCGAAATCCCCGCCGTCCGCACCGGATGTCCCTGCAGAGCCGTCAACTGCCGCATGGCAATCGCGAACCGCCCAATCGCAAATCCAAAGACCACGATCGCCGCGCCAGTCCGCACCCAAGCTAGAAACGTCCGCTCATTCGCCAGATGGTCGCGCGCGCGATTGGGATTGAACTCTGTCACACGCCCTCCGATGCCGGGTGCCCCAACTTTCTCGCGCGCTCTTGGCGCGAGAAGCGGGGTTTCATTATTCCACAGCTTTCCCAATCACAACGCCCGCCCCCGCAAGATTCTTGATCAACTCCTCCGGCACTCCATGCCGTTCCTTCAAATACGCCGGATCGTTGTAGGTCACCGAAACCTTGCCCACCGCATCTTCAGCCACCAGCGCCTTCAGCGGCAAATCAATCGCCAAGCTCGGAGCCGCCACCATGAGAGGCGTGCCTGCTTTCGGACTGCCAACGATCACAACCTTCGCCGGCCTCATCTTCAGCCCAACCTTCTCCGCCTCCCCGCTGTGATCGATCAGAGCGAACACTTGCAGCCCCTTCTCCGCAAAAGCCGACTGCAAGCGCGTAGTTGTCTCGTCCAATGAATAATGACTCGCCACCTGAACCAGCCCGCTTTCGTTCCCCATAAACTCGCCTCCTTCAAGTTCACTTTTGTTGCTAGCGCCTTTTTCCGGCTGCGGGATCAAGGCCAGCCTGCTGTTCAAACTGCGTTCGAAGACCGCAAAGCGGTCGGCATGAGGAGTCGGACGCAGCTTCACCTCGTGCCCGATCTCCAGCACTTGATCTGTTTTCGGATCGTACACCGGCCACCTTGGAAGGCCCGGGCCGTTGGGATCGCCGGTCTTCGCAAACTGTGCCCAGCATCCCGTGCACCCAGGCGCATCCCGGAATCAATCGTTACGACAGGATGCGAATCGGTTTGAGAGTACGCCCGGGCGACCGCAACACAAGATGGCAAGCCCCAATCTCATTCCGGCCCTCCCCGGGCATGGCGTCGAATCATTTTACCGGCTCACTTTCTGGACTCTCCTTTGTGATAACGTCATCTCGAGAAACCTCCCATGTGTCTAGGCCGCTGCTGTCGGTTCCTCGGTCTTGTTCCTCTCTTCCTAGCCCTCTCGCT
>DATDGW010000392.1:0-5961 GCA_036521895.1 Candidatus Sulfotelmatobacter sp.
GAACATAGAAAACCGCATGATCGGCGCCGACCGCCACGGGCCAAGCACCTCCTGCGGGAAGGTAGATTTGGATTGCACCTGTTACCGCAGGTTCGTCACGCGGCAGTGCTTGTGGCCTACTTCGAAAACCGACGCAGACCAGCACGGATGCCAGCCCAAGAAAGAAGAACCCTCTTCCCGTGACACTCATTGGGAAACCTCTCTTTCTGACCAATATCCCTCGGAATACCTCACGGAAGGAACGGGCAGGACAGAATATCTTGCTGGCACTCGACCCTTTTCAAGAGAGACTCGACTAACTCGGCTACTCCAGGAGTGGAGTTGGTGCTCCGATGGAAATCCCAATTCCATGCCTTGCGATACGCGAGATCCCGACCTGGCCAGCCAGAAATCTCCAGCGGTGATGTACTTAGCTTTGATTTTATGCGAAGAGCGCCGAGCTGCTGCTGTTGGCGTGCTCTTGGGCTTCCTCCGACTCAGCATCCTTGCCTTTGAGGTAGGCGAGCGTAACATCGAGTGACTCGTGACCGAGTCGAATTCGGATGGTGTTCATGACGCAACCTGGGGTAACTTCCGGTTGGCCCGACGATCCGCCCGAATGGACGAAGGCAGCCGTTTTAGAACTCCAATTCGGCGATCAACTTCAGGAGCCGAACAAGGGTAGCACGTTCCTCCGAAGTTAGTTGACGCCGGACACTCTCATCGGCAGCCACCCGGGCCTTGATCAGCCGTTCCCTATACTGGGTTCCTTTGCGAGTTAAATGGACGTGAATGGCCCTTCCCGACTTTGCCTTTCGCTCCGACACAAGTCCTTCGTGAGCCATGGACTTGATGGCCCGGTGCACAACAGTTCGGTCAAGACCGAGAAGCGTGGCGATCTGATTCTGATTGAGCGTAGCGCCGCCTCGCAGCGTTGAGAGGATGAAGCCTCGCGTCGCGGAACACCGAGTTTTTCGTTCCAGCCTCTTCCCTACCGAAAAATAGGCCGCGGCGATGTGGGCCAAGACGGAATCTTCCAGGATGTGTTCAGGAACCTCTTTCGTGGGAATGATGTTCATAAGATGCTCACCGTCGCATGGAGAGGTCTGCGCCACTGAGGCGGTTCAACGTAGGTCTGCGATTTCTTTCCCATCGCAATCACCATCACAATCTCATGATAACGGGCGGACAAGCCGAGATACTTCGAGAGCCTGCGGCCATCGAAGCCCTCCATGGGGCAGGTGTTGATGCCCAGTGCTTCGGCAGCGATCATCAGATTCTCGCAGGCCAGCGATGTACTCTTGGTCGCCCATTTGAACAAGTCCTGACGCGACGTGGGCGGCATCCCCATCACCTTCCACAAATTCAGCAGCCAGAACACCCCCCACTTCACCGCGCCAAAGATACCGAATGGCCCGGGCATGAACAGGATCCGGCCGATCTTTGCTGTCCGCTCGTAGTCTCGAATCTTCGCTTCGCTGAACTCACTCCTGCTGCGCATCCACTCCAATTGGCTTTGCGAGGTTGCGGCCAACGATCCGATGTCTGCGACGACCACGACCAGTGCCGATGCGGTTTCCGCGGGCATCTGTCCAAGGCAGAGTTTGGCCACCGCCGTCTTTTTTTCCGCAGTTCCTATCCAATAGAACCGGTACGGTTGCGTGTTAAAGCTGGAGGGAGCGTGGCGGGCCGCATTGAGGATTTGCTCGCGTATTCCCTCGGAGATTTGAACCGGCTCAAAGACTTTAACTGCTCTCCTCTTGAAGATCGTTTCCAGGATCCTGTTCATATAACCTCCATGCTGCCATTACAACATACTTATGTTGCAAATGCAACATGTGGTTACAACGAAGTGGTCGCGGTTCTTCCTGGATCACGAGCAACCCTTCCATAATCCAATCCGGTAAAGTAAGGGTTACTGACCACCCGCCCAGAATCTCGCATCTTCTCCTTGGCCGCAGGGGAAGAAGCGCCGCACAGGCTATAATTGCGCGCACGTATGGCTCTCGCTCCCGGCACAAAACTCGGTTCCTATGAAGTTCAGTCACTCCTTGGCGCGGGCGGGATGTTCGAGGTCTACCGCGCCCGCGACATCCGCCTGGGGCGTGATGATGCCATCAAAGTCCTTCTGTCTTCGCTGGCGCGGGACGAAGACCGTCTACGCCGCTTCGAGCAGGAGGCCAAGTCCGTAGCCGCGCTCAACCATCCCAACCTGCTCATCGTCCCGAGGCCAAGTTGATTACCAGATTAGTGCGGCAATCCACCCTCCGGCCGCGTCCGCAGCTGACTTCCCACAAGAATGAACCACCCCGCCTGCACCACCACCACCGCCGCCATGCCGTGGACATCCAGTCGCAGGTGACCGATCGCGATGGCAATCACAACAATCGGAGCCCCGATGCACCCATAGATGGCGACCCCGCGTCCGAATCCTCCGTTGCGCAAAGCCGACACCGACCAGAGAATCATGGCGAGCGAGGCAGCCACGGAATAAATCCGCGAGAAAGCCTGATTGATCTGAAAGATTCCCGCGCTCACGATCTGCCATTGCCGCGCATTGGCTGGAGTATCGCGCAGCATGAGCTCCATGATGCCGGGCATAACGAATCCGCTGACCGCAGTCGCGATGAGCACGGCGATGCAGGCAAAACCGAAGGTGACGAGCGCGGCAAAGGCGATCCGGTCGGCGGCCTGAATGCTTCGCGTGAGCCCACATGCGCCCAGAAACAGCAGCAGGGCGCTCACCATCGCGATCGAATGCGCGATGCCCGACATCCTCATCAGACGCACCACCTGTTCTGCGGTCAGCGATGCGGCAGGTATGGGGTGCAGCGCCATCGTGACAATGAGGCCGAGCGCACCGGCGATAAGCACACTCCCAGATTTGCGATCGTCTGTCATGCTGCCACTCTAGACACAAGTCGCAGGCCTGTGACAGTGTTGTTCGCGAAAATGCCGCGATACGGAACAAACACGCCGGCTCTGTTCGGAAATCACGAATGACCAAGACCGGGAAAACAAAACCCCAGACGGCAAAGCCTCGCCCGAAAACCGATCGCCGCATCCTGCGCACCCGCGACGCGTTGGGCGACGCCATGATGGCACTGCTGCATGAGAAGAGTTTCGACCAGATCACCGTGCAGGAGGTGCTCGACCGTGCGGGTGTAGGCCGCGCGACGTTTTACGCGCACTACCGCGACAAGCACGATCTGTTCCTCAGCGACGTCGAGGATTTTCTCGAACACGTCTCGGGCGTGCTGAAACGGCAAAACGCGAACCCCAGGCGTCTGCTCCCGGTGCGCGAGTTTCTTACCCACATCCGCGATGTGCGCGAGTTTCACGCCGCGCTGGTGAAGTCGGACAAACTGAATGAGGTATGGACGCTGGCCCGCGGATTCTTCGCCCGCTCGATCGAAGAACGGCTGCAAGCGGCTGGCCTGCAACTCGACCCGGCGCAGCGCTCGGCCCCGGCTCATGCTCTCGCGGGCAGTTTCTTCTCGTTGCTCGACTGGTGGATCGACAAAGGCATGAAGGCCGATCCCGAAGAAATGGACGAACTTTTTCACCGCATGGCCTGGAGCGGCCTGACCGGCCGCTAAACGGAAAGCCGGCGGCTGGGCCCTGCAGCAGTTATGGATGTTCTGGGTCACCCCGCTCATCGGCGGCGCGCTCGGCGGTGGAATCTACAAGACGGAAGTTGTCCTTGGACTGGCTTACCGCTTCACCAAATCATCCCAGCAATCCCACATCGCGAGCCAAAAGTCACGCTGTGTCGGAACCCAGTGCTGCCTGCCCTCGGCCAGCATTCCTATTCGGCGCTCGCTGATCCAACCTCAATGATCACTTGAAAAGCGGCCAACGATTATCACTCCAAAACCGGCCAATGCGAGGTGGCCGGAACATTCATGTTCTACCGTGTTGTTCCCGTCGAGGCAAGTTTAATTTGTAACGGCCTGCGTCCGAACAGGACTTCCAACTTCTGAGTGGCCGACAATTCGCGAAGTGACCCGACACGGACAAATCCTCGGCCCGGTACTGCCCGCATTGATTGTGGTTGCTTTGTTTGCCTGGTATATCCCAGCCCGCCGCGCAGGCAAGGTCGATCCGGTGGTATCGCTACGCTATGAGTAAGCCCTTCCTGGCAAAGATGAAATGACTGCGAAATGTGCGGGGAGGAGGAACCTCCGCCAATCATGTGATCCGTGGTGAAGTAAGTCAGCTCCGGCGGAATGCCCGGATTCTTCTTACTCCATCCTCAAGACCCGGATTGGGTCCAGTCGAGACGCCTGCCACGCCGGAACCATGCAGGCCAGCGCGGCTGAGGCCATCAGCAATGCTGCGACGGCAGCGAACACTCCGGGATCGAGCGGCTGGGTTTCGTAGAGCATGGACTTGATGAACTGCGTCGTCGCGGCGCTTGCCGCCAGTCCCAGCAGGAGTCCGACTAGCGCCGGGCGCAGCCCATCGGCGAGCATCCCTCTCAGCACCTGCTCTCGTTGAGCGCCGAGCGCTATGCGGATCCCGATCTCACCCGAGCGCTGAGCCACAATGTAAGACAGCACGCCGAAAAGACCCGCCGCCGCGAGCAATAGTGAGAGCACCGCTAACGAGGTGATTAGAGTGGCGTCGAAACTTTGGTCGAGCGTCGACTTGCCGAGCAGCTGATTCATCGTAAACACATCCGAGACGGGCAGGTCACGATCCTGACCTTGAATGATCTGCTGCACCGGAAGTGCGAGTTGGCTCACGTCCTGCCTTGAGCGGATCGCGAGTGTGCCGTAGTTTTGATCACCCGCAAAGAGCGGATGGTACTGCATTGGCTGAGGCGCTTCGCCGATGCTGTACCGGGTGTCGCCGACGATTCCCACGATCACGCGTACCTTGTTTCCGTCCATGACGTGCAGGTGTTTGCCAAGGGGATCTTCGCCGGGGAAAAATTTCTTGGCGAACGATTCGCTGATGACCACTTCATTGACTTGATCGAACTTCTGGTTATCGCCGAAGGTGCGGCCGCGCAAAAGAGGAATGCCCATGGCCGCAAAGTAGCCGGAGTCGGCCGAGCGATAGATTGCGAGAGTGCCCTTGCTCCGCGGCAGTGGCGGGTGCTCCGCGATCGTGAATCCTGAGTCGCCCATGTATCCCTGTCCCGGAACTCCGGTCACAAATCCCGCCGCTTCCACTCCCGGCAGCGCCCGCACTCGCTGCAATAGCGTCTCAAAGAAATTCGCAGGCGCTGGTCCTGGCGTCTTGTACCGCTTGCCCGGCAGTTTAATGCGCATGGTGAGCACGTTATCAGTGACGCATCCGACGTTCGTAGAACGGAGGCGCTGGTAACTTTTCACCAACAAGCTCGCGCCCATCAGCAGAACGACCGTGAGCCCGACCTCAATGGCAAGCAGCGTCTTGCGAAGGCGTGCCCGTGTCCCTGCAGCACTGTGGCTTCGCGAAGACTCGTGCAGGGCACCGAGCAAACGCGTGTCATCCGTGTTGAATGCGGAGACCAATCCGGAAAAAAGCCCGCAGAGGATGACTACAGCTGTGGTGAACGCCGCAACCACGCCATCGAAATGGACGGCACCTACCCGAGCCATGTCGGGGCGGGTGTGCAGAAGCCAACCGATCGCACCATAGGCCAGTAACAGGCCGGTAGTTCCGCCTAATGCCTCGAGCAGGAAACTCTCCGTCAGATGCTCGCGCAGCAGCCGCATGCGTCCTCCTCCCAGCGCAGTACGAATCGCGAGTTCCTTGTGGCGTGCCGCGGCCCGCGCTACGAGAAGATTGGCTACATTGAGGCAGGCGATGAGCAGCAGGCAGACAGTGGCCGCGAGCAGTATGTAAAGCGGGCGCTTCACATCCCCCACCAAGTGCTCCAGCAGGGGCCGGCTGTTCGCTGCCGCCGCGACAAACAGGTTGTCCAAGTGTGAGTCATGGATCTGCCGGGAGATGACGCTCAAGTTCGCCGCTGCTTCCTCACCCGTTACT
>DATDGW010000393.1:0-8127 GCA_036521895.1 Candidatus Sulfotelmatobacter sp.
GGAGCGAGTCGGTTGTCGAGTACATCCGCACGCTGGAGCAGACGGCGGAGTGAAGGGGACCGCGGAGGCGTAGGGCCTCCGCGGGGTCCAGTTCCCATTTTGGGATGTGTTTACTTTTTGATAATTATGGGGTGCCCCTCCTTCCTCTCGGTCTATCGGAATCATGGGGTTAGGGGGAAACGGCGGGGAAATCCTTGAGGCTCGATATTTGGCGGGCAAAATCTTGAAAATGCGGGAGTTAGAGGAGCGCTGAGGTTTCAAACAACTTAGTGCGATGATCGGCGAGAGCCAGCTGCAAAATCTTGAGCCGCTTGGACTAACAGGCAAAATATTGCGGAATAAGGACTTAGCTGTTGACACGAAAAAAATGCCTCCTCCTCTCGGCCGGAGCGATGATCGGGCCCGCAGGCTGTGGAAGGCAAGGTCAGAGGTCACAAGGCCGGAAAGAAAGCTGTGGAAACTCGGATTCGTTCACGTTTTGGGAAATGGCCGGCTGAAACCGCTCAAAGGAGCCGGAGCATTTGGTTTCACCACTGTCCGCGGACCCTTTTGCCGGATGCAGTTGAGAACTCGATGAAGTTTCGGCCGGTCGTGACTGTTCCGCTGGTTGGTGGATCTTGGACTGTTGTCGGCTCTGCGGCGAGGACCGTGCAAGGTGGATTCACGTCCCCGACCGGAAAAGGCAGAAAACGCAGCGGATGCCATGCTCCGCAGTCGAAGACCGTTTTCGTTGGTCCCAGGGAGACGAGGTAGGTTTCAGGCCGGGAGTCATCGGTTCTTGTCAGCAACAGGATCGTTTTCTCGGAGTTGGCGTGTAGGTATCCCGATGTCTGGCGTCCGTTGACGGCGACCTGACCGTTGACGCGGAAGTACCAGCTGACCGAACCGCGCCAGGTCGAATAGGCAAGTGATCCGGCAACGAATAGGAGCCCTAGAAAGGCGATGACTCCAAGGGCCCGAATGAGCTTCTTCATGCTGTCTTTGTAACAACGAGAGACGCCAGGAGGCCAGCGGAAGTTTCGGGGGGGAGGCCGAGAAATGGGAGCACGGCCGTCGCGGGGGCGTCCCGCACGCGCTTCTCAAGACGCGATGGGAGATCATTCTAATTCGACGCTGCCATCTTAGCTTATTTGCTTTTTCGCAGTTGCGTTGTGCGGGCTTTGAGAGCCTTGCCGCTTGCATCTGACGACGCTTCGAAGCCGATGCGGGTTCGGGTGGGCTCTGGGGGGTCCATGAGTTGGCGGATGGCGTCCATGAGGGCCTGGATTTCGGAGTCGTGTGTCTCGAGACGGCGTTCGAGTTCCGCCAGCTTGGTGAGGATGTGGCGGTTGCCGGCGATGGCGCGGCGCATACGCACAAAAGCCAGGACAACGAAGACGCTCATTTCGATAGCGCGTTCGGAGTTCAGCACGGTGGCGGCCATGATGGCGCCGTGTTCGGTGAAGACGTAGGGGCGATAACGCGCGCCGCCGTGGGTCGCGGTTGAGATCACATTTTGTGATCTCAAGAGTTTCAGCTCGTGCTCGGAGAGTTGAAAGCGGAAGGCGGGAGGGAATCGTTTCGCGTTGCGCTTGACCTGCTGGTTCAGGTGCCGGACTTGTACGCCATAGAGTTCGGCGAGGTCGGTGTCGAGGATGACGCGCTGTCCGCGGAGAACGAAGATCTTGGAGTCCACTTTTCTCGCGACCACGATCGCCGATTTTGCCATAGAGAGAGCTCGTCTCGTTTCGAACTTGAGATCACAATTTGTGATCTCAAGTTCTCGGAAAGGATAACAGCAGAATAGCAGCCGGCCATGTGTTTGCAGCACCCCAGAAGTTCACCACGAGCACTTTCTTGGATGGGTAGACAGGAGAGCACGCCGGGCCAAAATGATACTGTGATCATCGCTTACGGTGGCATTGCGCACGATCACGAACCGGGAGCTTCAGCATGAGTAAACTGCATAGGTTGTCTTGTCTCGATTCAGATCAAATAGCTGCATCGCGACGACAGGAGTTGGACATCGCCAGAGATGTTGCGGCAGCCCTCGGTAGGTCTGCTGTGGAGGTTGCGCGGCAAGGTTTTTATGTCACTGGGGGTGATCGATCGTTTGGCGAGACGCCGTGCAAGCCGCTTGCGGGGCCAAGATCAGCATCGATCCAGATACCGTCCTCCTACGCAGTGAGCGAAGCGAGTTCCGTGAAACCAAGGTCCAGGTCACGAATGAGACTACGCTGGGAGCGTCGCTACGCTTCGTCGATCGCGGATTGCGAATTCGCCCGAGGTCTCCGTCTTTTCGAATGGATGACGGGACGGAGCTTCCACGTCCTTGGCTCACGAGCTTCGTTACATGCGCCGCCCCTTATGCGCCTGCTATTGGCCAACCGCAGGCCCACTCTGCGGCAGGTGGTTTGCGTGAAGGGGTGAACGCTATCCGGCGGCCTCGAGTCAAAATCCCCACCCTTGCCGCAAAATACGCGGCAAGGATGGGGCACCCCACTGTGCTGGCGAGAGATGGGAAAGGGGAGTGCTCGCTTCGCTTGCTGGACTGGCGAAGGCGCCCGCCCCCCACATGGTCCTTCTTCCCCGGCGGGCTTAGCAGTTCAATCCGCTTAGGCGCCGGTTACGAAGAAGCTTTCGTCTGGTTTGGTGTTGATTTTTTCGGGGGCGACTTCGGCGGTCACGTCTTGCACAAACTCGCGGCGGCGTTCGGGGCCTTTGCGTTCGACCACGCGGACGCGGCGGGCGGGCATGTTGCTGGGCTCAAGGCTGACGATGCGGCCGTCGCGGACCACGATTTGCGAGCGGAACCAGTCGGTGCGGAACATGCGTCCAGCGGCGTAGAAGGTCATCGAGGCGGCGATGGGGCCTTCGAATTCCGCGCCGGTGCAGGCTACGATGCGCTTGCCCATTTCCTGGGTCCAGGTCATGCCACCGACCAGAGGATCGTTGAGGCGGCAGCGTTCGAAGGGTGTGGCGTGCGACAGTTTACGCAATTGCAAAAGCTGCAGCAGGACTGAGGTTTTCGCCAGATTGGTGACGATGACCCTGGCTTCGTTGGAGGAGGCGCGTTCCATCTTGATGTGGAGATCGGGCGACCACTCGCGTTCGAATTCTTCGCGGGCGAGGGCCAGACCTTTATCAGTGGCTTCCACGTAGCGCAGGGTGGCGCGGGCCAGAATCACGCTGAACAGGGTGGTGACGATTGTGGCGATGATCGGGATGTAGCTGATCAGCGTCGAGAACGGGATGCGGTACGAACTCACAAACTGCATGTGCATAGAGACGTGTGGCTCCTGCGGACGCGGTCTCGAGAACGGGTAACGATCTCGACGAGAATAGCGGGAGGGGGGCGGGAGCTCCAGATGCGCATGGTGCGGGGGCGGTAACGCGCGGGGGGATTGGACTTTGGTAACCGGGGCGGGATGAGGGTTTGGCAAGGCGTGTACTGCGGACCCTAAGAGCGACGGGTTTCTGAATGATGCACGCTGCGGCGGCAAGATGCCGCTGCGACAGCCGGCGGGACGCCGGCGCTGCACGGCTATTCTAAGACGCTGTCGTCGAGTTTCTTTTTGCCCCAGTCGTTGGCGGCTTGGACGAAGGCTAGGACTATGGGGTGTGGTTTCTTTTCGGTGGACGACAGCTGTGGCTGGAAGAGCGTGGCCAGGTAGAAACGGTGCGTGGGGGATTCGATGGCGCGGATCTCGCCTTCGGCGCCGCGGGCGACTACGGGGAATCCGGCTTCCATGGCGGTCCATTCGAAGTCGGGATTGATTTCGAAGTTGCAGAAGAATTCTTCGGCGGCGGTCTCGGCGTCTTTGCCGTAGAAGGTCTGCAGATAGGAGCCGGGGCGCAGGCGAATCTCGGGAACTTTTCCCGAGAGCTTGGGCGCGTCGCCCTTGCGGTCAGGGACGGCGCAGGCCACCGGGTAGATGATGATGTTCTTCGATCCGGAGTTGTTTTCGGCACTGTCGGCGTCTTTGATGTTGAGGACGTTGCGGGCGAATTCGATGAAAGCGTACTGGAATCCGCCGCAGGTGCCGAGGAAGGGCCAATCGCGGAGGCGGGCAAACTCGATGCCTCTGAGCATGCCGTCGAAGCTCTTGTAGGGGCTGCCGGGCGAGGCCCAGAGGCCGTCGAAGCCCTCGAGCGTTTTTTCGGCGGTGGCGGAGGTGAGCGAGGGCGTAGGCAGCCACTCGGATTCTACTTTCAGGTTGAGCTTGCGGGCGGCGTGCTGAAGGGCGTCGTTGGTGGCACGGTGCGAGCGGAAATCGGCGTTAAAGTCGCCCAGGATTCCGATGCGGACGGCGTCGCTCACGGGTTGATTGTACTAGAGGGAACGTCGCGGACTAGGCACGAGTGGCCGAGAGCAGGGTTAGATGCGTGGTGCGTCGAATGGTGCCCGCTCGGACACGTACCTTCTAGAAGAGATTCCTTATGCCGAGGAAGGAGTAGAGGCTGAGGAGGGCTAGCGCGGGGCCGCCCCAGATCATCAGGGTGCACTTCCAGCCGAGGGAGCGTGCGAGTTCCTGCTGGCTGCGCCAGGAAATCAGGAACGTTTTGTTGTTGGTGCCCTTTCTCAGTACGACCGGGGGATGCGGATCGAAGCCGTTCACCTGGTCGGAGGAGCTGACGTTCGAGGGGGAGCCGTTGGCGCTGGCTGGGTCGAACGGCGCTGTGAGAACCATGATGCCGGGGCCGTTGCTTGCAGTAGGGACTCCTGCGGCGGACCAGGCTTGTGGATTCGAGATCCCGGCTTGCATGAGAGCGGCGGCGATCTTTTGTTGCTGCGACCGGTCTGTGGTATTGGTGGGGCCGGTGTCGGCAGAGAGGCGAACGACGCGAACGCTGGGTTGCACCCCAAGGCGCTGCGCCAGGGAGCCAATTTTGAAGCCGGCGTCGTGGCTTCGCGAGGAAAACGAGATTGAATTCAGCGACAGCGAGAAGCCGGGGGATGAGATGAAGGTGGCTGACACCTCGTCGCGAATCGGTTGCGGGATGACTTCGACGCCCGGATTGTCGCTTAGTGTGCCCAGGATGAAGAGCGAGTTCTTGGGCTTGATGCAGAACTCTTCCACCTTAATCTTGTTGTTGGTGACAATGCCGTGGCGCGCGAGAAAGCTGCGCACGGTATCGGGCACAGGATCGTTGGTCGAGAAGAACGAGTCGCTGAATTCCTGTTCGAAGTCGCCGTGCAGGTCGAGGTCTGCACCGCGGGGGTCGACGAGCAGGCGTCCAGTGTTGTCGTCGATGAAGAAGGGCAGGTGCATGCACTCGCCGGCAATCTTGACCCAGGTCTTGTCGCGTCCGCTCGCTTTCCACTCCCAGATCAGCGTGCGGTAGTAGTAGCAGTTCCGCCCGGTGATGGGCGCGACCATGGTGTAGGGGCCGACGGCGAGGCCGCTGACCTCGATCATGCCCATGGCGGCGCTGCGAATTTTCGAGAATGGCGTGTCGAGGATCAGGCGGCGACGTTGCAGCAGACGGAATCCGTAGATGAAGAAGCCGATGCCGGCGCAGAAGCCGACCACGCACCAGAGCTGAAGTCCGCTTGGGTTCGGCGAGCGCAGGATCAGGGTAGAAGGAATCACTGATGGAGTCCGCGGGCGGCTGGGCGCACACCTGCCCTGTGGTCAGGCTAGCGAGTGGAACGGGGAGATGCAGCTTACGTTGGTAACGGTGCGCGGGATCGAGCCTTCTGCTGCGCGCCACTGTCGACTCCGGGGGCGAGACGCCCCCGGGACAGCCCGCGGGGCGCCGGCACTACTTAACGCAGCGCTACGCGTTGATTACCAGACTTCGCAGCGCTTGCCTTCTGGGCGGACCATTGGCGCGTCGGGTTGGCAGCTCCAGGCTTTTTGGAATTCGGGGAGATTCGAGAGTGGGCCGATTACACGGAACTTCGCCACCGGATGGGGGTCGCCTTGCACCATTAGGCGTTGAGCTTCGGGGCGGGTTTCATCGCCGCGGAATTGTCCCCAAGCGATGAAGAATTGCTGCGCGGGGGAAAAGCCGTCCACGTCTGCGGGACGCGGCTTGCCCGCGAGCGATTTCTGGTAGGCGAGGTAGGCGATCTTGGCGCCGCCGAGGTCGCCGATGCTTTCGCCGAGAACGAGCTTGCCGTTGTGGTGGATGTCTTTCTCGATGTAGTAGTTGTCGAACTGATTCACCACGCAGGCGGCGCGCGCCTGGAAGTCTTTCCGGTCGGCCTCGGTCCACCAGTTGCGCAGACGGCCGAGATAGTCGTACTGCGCACCTTCGTCGTCGAAGCCGTGCGAGATTTCGTGTCCGATGACGACGCCGATGGCGCCGTAATTGACGGCGTCGACCGCGTGCATGTCGAAGGCGGGGGGCTGCAAGATTCCGGCGGGGAATACGATTTCATTCAGAAGCGGATTGTAGTACGCGTCGGAGGTGGGCGGAGTCATCCCCCAGCGGCCGCGGTCGACGGTCTTGCCGATCTGAGCGCGGTCATCCTGTTCCACGAACGTTCTTCCCGCGATCATGTCTTCGAAGTAAGCGTCGCGGCTGATCTCGACGTGGCTGTAGTCCTTCCACTTGTCGGGATATCCGATCTGGGGATTGAAGGTAGCGATTTTGGCCATCGCTTTCTCTTTGGTGTCGTCACTCATCCAGGGACGGCTGAGGATGTCGTCGCGCATGGCGGTGAGAAGGTTGCGCACCATCTCCTGCATGCGGGCCTTGGCTTCGGGCGGGAAATATTTTTCCACGTATTTCTTGCCGAGCGCCTCGCCGAATAACTGGTCGGTGGATTCGACGCAACGCTTCCAGCGGGGCTTCATCTCGGTGGTGCCGGCGAGATATTTCCCGTTGAAAGCGAAATTCTCTTCGACGAAGGGCGCCGAAAGAGAGTTGGCTACGGAATCGAGCAGTTGCCACTTCAAATAGACTTTCCAGTCGGCCAGCGCAGTCTGCTGGATCTGGCGGTCGACTTCCTGCATGAACTTGGGCTGGTCGACGTTCATGTCGACGTCGGTGGGGATTTGCTTGTGTTTGAAGTAGCCGGCCCAGTCGACATGGGGAGTCATGGCCTGCAGCTGCGCGAACGTGGTGTTGTGATCGGTGGCCGACGGATCGCGCAGGGCCACGTTGTCGAGGGAGGCTTCGGCGAGCTTCGTCTCCATGCTCATGATGGTCTGGGCCGCGGTTGCGGCGGATTTCTGATCCCACCCGGCGAGTTTGAGCATAGCGGTGACGTGCGCAACGTATTTTTCGCGCGCTTCTTTGAAGCGCGGTTCGAGTTTCAGGTAGTAGTCGCGATCGGGCAGGCCGAGGCCACTGGCGCCGAGATCGGCGAGTACCCATGAGGGTTTGTGGGGATCCTGCTGGCTGCCCAGGGCGAACGGCGCGTTCACGATAATGTCGTGCATCTCGGCCATGACTTCCTGCAGAGCGGCGATGTCACGGGCAGCGTCGATTTTTGCGAACCATGGCTTGATGGGATCCAGGCCGCGGGCGTTTACGCGGGATTCGTCCATGCAGGCGCCGTAGTAGTCGCCGATGATTTGTTCGACGCTGCCTTTGGGGGCGTTCTTGTCGGCGGAGGCGGTTTCCAGAATGTCGTGCAGCCGGTCCTTGGCGGATTCGCCGGCCTGCCAGCGCTTGCTCCAGCGGGTCATGGCGGCGGGGACCGGATTGTTGGCGCGCCAGGTGCCGTTGGCGAACTCGAAGAAGTCATCGCAGGGAGCGGCTTTGCGGTCGAGATCGGCGGGATCGATGCCGTGCAGGGACGAGCTCTGGGATAGGGCAAAGGGCGCGCATGAAATCAGTAGAACAAATAGGGCGCAGACGGAATCTCGCAACTGGGGCATGCATGGTCTCCAGATGAGGGCGGAATTAACGGACAGCCATTGTAGAACAGGCATGAGGGACGGTGCTGCGCGTTAGACGGAGATCGAGGAACCTGGAGAGCACAGCCGG
This sequence comes from Candidatus Sulfotelmatobacter sp., assembly GCA_036521895.1. Taxonomy (GTDB): domain Bacteria; phylum Acidobacteriota; class Terriglobia; order Terriglobales; family Acidobacteriaceae; genus Sulfotelmatobacter. The sequence goes on from DATDGW010000393.1 coordinate 7,924, forward strand.
AGGATGATCAAAACCGTGTCTCCACGCAACCACTCATCCACCTTCGCGGATGAAGGCGAAGTACTCAATAATTCTTGGCGAGGTAATCGCGCAGGCGGTCAAGCCTGAAACTGGCATCGCCGGTCTCGATTTGCAAGAGCAACTGCGCGGCGGTCAATTGATTGTGGAAGTCGAGGGTTGCGGAAGTATCCGGATTGCCGACCA
>DATDGW010000394.1:0-9803 GCA_036521895.1 Candidatus Sulfotelmatobacter sp.
AATGTTTCTCTAAAGAGAACGTCTAACAAAACCTCTGCGACATCCGCAACAACTTGTTGGTGCGCTACGATGAACGGCGACGAGTGGGTGCTGTTTTCTGATGGTGCCGATTAAAATATCCATGTCGTTCTTTCTGACTTCTGACATCGAGAACCACGCAGAGCGCGGTTCTACTGGCTCGCCGGGGTCTATCAAGAGCCCGTAACAAACCTCTCAAGAGGTTCGTACGCGTCACTCGTCTGGTTTGCCATTTTTTGTCCGAGATGGATTACTTTCGGGCGGCTCGTGATTGCAGCGCAATCGGGTTCGCTCGATTCACGCTGCCGGACAAGAACTCAACAGTGATCGTCGTTTTCTGTCAAATAGCAACTCAGACTGCACCTAAATCATCGGTACTGGACGGAAGTGAAACTGATGTAATTCTATCCTTCCGGCCGATTTTCCTTCCCGCGAGTTCCGAGAGTTCTAGCTCGTTGCGCTTACTCAACCCAGTCCCTCGCGCTGAACACGAACTGTCAGAAGTAACAGTTCCTCGTGTGAACTTTGAAGAGTAGTCGTCAATACTGGGTCAGCTCCGCACTCGTGTGATTTCCTGAGGATAGACCGACGGGCAAAGGAGGGTGGCGTGTACAGCGGATCGGCCACGTTCGAATACTTATCCCTTCGGAAACGATCCTCATCTACAAACTTCTGATTCTGAGGGAAATCAAGGTGGTTGGAGACGTACCACGAACGCGGCCGGGGTTGCCAGAAAAAGGAGCACCATCGTGAGTTCAACGCGACTGCAACCGACAGGAGTAGCAGCATTAATCGAGGGCAAAGACGAGAGCATGCGCATCCTTTCCAAAACGCCCCTTGTGCTCGAAACTCCGCACAACTTGCTCGCCGCGCACACCATCACACCCTTGCCGATTCTGTACGTGAGGAACATACAGGATCTGCCCGAAGGGTTGACTCTCAAACCAATACCGCTCCAAGGTTGGGATTTTGAAATAGCCGGATTAGTTGATGAGCCGGTGACGATCCAAGGCGAAGAATTGCTCCAGATGGAGCAGGTCGAATACGAGATGGTGCTCCAATGCTCGGGCAACAGCCGGTCGAAGTTCTCCGAGATCCCGGGGACAGCCTGGGGAGAGGGTGGCGTTGCCAATGTTCGTTTCTCGGGCGTCCCGTTGTCGGCATTGCTCAAGAAGCACAACATCAAGATCAGTCGCGAGGCGACGTTCCTGACCGCAGAGGGCAAGGACCTCCCACTGAGGCTCGAAATGCCGGATCTCGAGCACAGTCTGCCATTAGCTGATGCCTTGGAGAAATCCATACTAGCCCTGAAGCTTAACGGTGAAGTCTTGCCCGGTGTGCATGGGGGACCGGTGCGCCTGGTGATCCCGGGCTTTTACGCGACCGTGGACATCAAATGGCTGCGGCGACTCCGATTCGAAAGCACGGAATCTACGAACTTCTACCATGCTACCGAGTATCGCGTTCCGAAAACACTTCTCAAGCCGGGAGAGAAATTCAAGTTTACGCTGGAGAACAGCAACCCTACCTGGAAGATGCGCCTGATGAGCTTTATCTTCAGCCCGACGCCGAGGGCTGTGCTCCGATCAGGAACCCTCACCTTCAGTGGAGTCGCCTTCAATGATGGGACGGCGCGACTGGAGTCATTGCTGGTCTCGTTCGACCGCGGTCAGAGCTGGCGGCGGGCGGCGCTGCAGGTGCCCCAAAGCCCCTACGCCTGGTACCCGTGGACAATTCAGGAAAAGCTCGCGCCGGGTACCTACGAGGTCTGGTCCCGCGCTGTTGACACTCTTGGTCGCAGCCAACCGCTCGACGGCTCGATTTACTGGAACCCGAACGGCTACGAGTGGAACGGCGTGCACAAGATTGAGGTGACCGTGAAGTCGTGAGATCACCATGACACACCAAGGCCCGCACCCGAACCCCCGTGAGCGGAGGCCACATGACGCCAGGACTCTCGCCTCAGAACCATCGAATGAACGCGCGGCATCTCATCGCAATAATGTGGGGAGACCTATGAAGACTCTGTTTAGCGGCGGTCTGGTGTTCGACGGCGACAATCCGCCTTCCTCTGGACGGGATGTGCTGGTCGAGAACGGTCGTATCGCAGCGGTGCGACCAGCAGGCGACTTTTCCGGTTTCGCTGAGAAGAAAATCGATGCTTCCGGCATGACGATTATGCCCGGCCTGATCGATTGTCACGTGCATCTCAGTTTCGGCGCCGAGCCGCCGCGGGAACTGGTTGCGGTTGTCCGCCAATCCTCCTCGTCCGAGCTTGCCTTGCGCTCGCTCGAGAATGCGCAGGCGACCTTACGCGGAGGAATTACCGCGGCGCGCGACTGCGGCGACCGCGAATATAACGCGCTCGTAGTGCGCGACGCGATCAATGCAGCCCGGCACCTTGGTCCTACGCTGCGCTGCGCGGGCCGCTGTATCTGCATTACTGGCGGTCAAGGCTCAATTTTCAACGGGCGCGAGGTTGACAGCCCCGACGAAACCGTCAAGGCGGTGCGCGAGAGCATCAAGGCTGGTGTCGATCTCATCAAGTTCACCGCCACTGGCGCGTGTACGGAGCCCCAAGCCGATCCAAGCTTGGCGGAGTTGTCGCCCGAGGCGCTTGCCGCCGGCGTTGGCGCCGCGAAAGCGTTCGGTCGGCCCAGCGCATGCCATGCACAGGGGACGCTCGGACTCGGCAATGCCGTTCGTGCCGGAGTCGCTTCGATCGAACATGGTTTCACGATGACCGAAGAGATAATCGCCGAGATGATCGAGCGGCGCACCTATCTCGTGCCGACGCTCTGCCGTTTTGCCACGTTCCTAGCCGACGAGACGACCCTGCCTTTCATGGTCGAGAAAGTACAGCAATGGAGCAATCTGCACCGGAAAGCCGTGATGGATTTCCATCGCGCTGGCGGGCTTGTCGCGATGGGAACCGATATGGGCGCGCCAGGGTCGCCCCACGGTGAGAACTGCCAGGAACTACGCCGCCTGGTCGAAATCGGCGTCAGTCCGCTCGATGCGCTGCGCATCGCGACCAGCCGCGGCGCGGACCTCCTCGGATTCAACGACCGCGGCCGGGTGCGCGAAGGCCATTGGGCCGATCTCCTGGTTGTACGCGGCGATCCGTCCAAAGACATCGAAGCCGTCGCCGATCGGACACGACATGCGTACGTCTTCAAGAACGGCTTCGACGTGCTCGCGACCCTCGGTCCGCCGAAGTCCGGCGCAGCTTTTCCGCGCTTTGCCTATGAAAGGGCGGCAGCTTAGTGGACCACAACGCGACGGGTGCTATGAACCCTGTCGAGTTGCGGCAACGGAGCCTAAACCCAATACCAGGCCGGTGCGGGCGAAGGTGGATGCAATGATGAAGGACATCGAGTTTCAGAGCCAGGGGGTGACTTGCCGCGCTTGGCTCTGCCCGCCGGAGTCCGAGGCGATGCGCAACGAGCGGGGAGCTCCGGCGCTGGTAATGGCCCAGGGCACATCCGGCGTTCGCGAACAACTCAAGCACTATATGCCGCGTTTTACTGCGGCAGGGATGTATGTACTGCTCTTTGACTATCGCCATTTTGGCGATAGCGACGGGCAGCCGCGCCAACTCCTGTCTATCCGCCGACAGTTACAGGACTATGCGGCCGCGCTCAAGTTCGTTCGCAAGGTACCGGGCGTTGATCCCGATCGCGTTGCGGTCTGGGGCAGTTCACTCGCCGGCGGGCATGTGGTGGAGGTGGCGGTGCGCGACGGGCACGTGGCAGCGGTCGTCTCCCAAAACCCGGCGATGGACAATTTAGCCACGGTGCGCTCAATCGTGGAGTACGCCGGGCTCGGTCATGTGCTCAGACTCGTGGGGTTGGGGATCGTGGATGTCAGTCGCAGCCTAGTCGGAATGTCGCCCAAGCTGGTCGCCGCCGGGGCCGCGCCGGGTGAACTGGGAATGATGACGACGCAGGACACACTTCCTGGCCTGAAGCGTCTTGAGGGTCGGGGTTGGCGGAATGAGCTTTGTGCCCGAATCTCCCTCACGGTGGGATTGCACCGCCCGGGTCTCAAGGCACACCGGTTGCCGTGCCCCATCCTGATCGGCATTTGCGACAAGGATTCAGTCGCGGTCCCCGCTGCCGCCGAAGCGACCGCACGCCGGGCGGGCAAACGCGCTACGGTTAAGCATTACCCGATCGGGCATTTCGACATTTATTTGGGTGAGTGGTTTGAGCGAGCGGTAGCGGATCAGGTGGATTTCCTGAAGGACACCCTGGCACAGAACCGGATGTATGAAGTGAGACGTGGCGCGGGTAGTCGGGCTATCGCTTAAGCTCGCCCAGGATCTCCGGCGCAGCGGCAGGGCGGTCGGTTCCATAGGTGGGGTATACGGCACGACGGCGCAACCCGTGACCACCGCGGGCCTGAACGCTAACGCACGATGATTTCAACTGGAGGTAACAAAATGGCAACTCAAAGTAGCAAGATCTCGGCTTTCCCGACGCGGGAGAAGGGGAAGAGTCACGGGTTGCGGAAGGAGTGGTCATTGATCGCGAATGTCAAGCCGGGCCACGAGAAGCAGATCCGCGAGACGATCCTTGAGCTCTTCAAGGGCGGCGGTGGGGAGCAAGCGAAACACGCTGACAAGACCACTCTGCACGATGCGAGGTTCGTGCTGTTCGACGGCGATACGCGGCTCATGGCGGGAAGCACTTATGAGGGGAGCTGGGACAAGTATTTCGAGGACCACTTTGCCTCTTTCGGCTTCGACACGCCGCAGAGCTGGAACAATTGGGCCAAGCATTGCGTGGGACTTCCGGATAAGGGAGCCCGGGACATCGAAGAAGCGAAGGCTTGGATCTTCAAGTACCAAGTGGAGTCGGTCGCATTCGGCGTGAAGATCCCCAATGCGACGCTGATGGAACTCCAGCGGGCGTTGAAGGTGCAGAAGGCTTTCCAGCAGGTACTGGACAATCCCGATGCGGCGAAGGCGCTTGACCACCCCGCGTTAAAGCCGCTGCTGGAGCTTGCGGCAGACTGATGGAGGAGGTAATCAAGATGTCCACTGAACGTAGCACAACGATAGATCGAATTGAGGAGATCGATGACCCGCAAAGTTTTAGTCATCGGTTTGCCTCGGTCAATGGCATCCGCATGCACTATGTTGAGGAGGGCCATGGACCGCTGGTGATATTGCTCCACGGCTACCCATTCCTTTGGTATCTCTGGCGGCATCAGATCAGAGCTCTGGCCGCAGCGGGCTATCGCGTGGTCGCCCCCGATCAACGCGGCTTCGGGCAAACCGATGGCCCTCCAGGGGTCGATTCATATGACTTCACGCACGTTGTCGGCGATGTCGTCGGCCTGATGAACGCACTGGGCAGCAAGTCAGCCGTCATTGTTGGCCAGGACTGGGGTTCGCCTGTCGCCTATCACACCGCCCTCATGCGGCCTGAACTCGTTCGGGGCGTGCTCATGATGTGCAGTCCGCCAGCCCCTCGCGGTCCAATCTCTCCGATCGAGGCCGCCAAGCAGGTTTACGACAAGGACAAGGACATAGTGTTCTATCAGACCTATCTTGCCCAACCCGAGGCCACGAAAGAGATCATGCGCGATGTGCGCCGATTTCTTCTCGGCGCTTTCTACTCGACCTCGGGATCTGCCTTAGACGACAAACAGTTCCAATGGGCCTGGAAACCGCCTACGACCCTTTGGGATGCTATTCCGGTCCCGGACGCGGGAACTCTGCCGCCCTATCTCAGCCAACAGGCCTTTGACTATTACGTTAGTGAGTACACGCGGTCGGGCATCCAGTCCGCAAATAATTGGTACGGCGCTATCCAAAAGAGCTGGGAGAACACGTCATTCCTCGACGGGGCGATTGTCCAGCAACCCGCACTCTTTGTGACTGGCGAGCGCGATCACTCGCTCAAGCCGAGGCTCGGGCTCGATCGCTTTGGCCCCGCCCTAAAGGCGCTAAAGACAAGCTTCCGGGACATGCGCGAGATCCTCACGATCCCGGGCGCCGGTCATACGCCGCCCGAGGAAAAACCTGAAGAGTCCACCGCGATTCTTCTTAAATTCCTCAAGGATATCGGCTATTAGATGTAGCAGCGCTACGGTGAAAACCGGTATGCGCGTTTAACGGATTACCGCCTTTCGCCCCATTACCAGAGTGGACTGGCGAGGGACTAACGGAGGAAACGGAGTAGCTAAATCATGATAACCACTGAACTTCACCCGACGACAAAACGAATTGAGGAGATCGTACTCAAAGATGGCAAGGTGACCTTTCCGAGCTGGTACGACCCGAAGAAGGGGTTGAGGGCGGGCCGCGTGTTCGAGTTGCATTGTTTCTTCGATGTCAAGCCCGGCCACGCGGAGCAGTTGAAGCAGGCGTGTCGCGACCACCCGACGAACACGCGAAAGGCAACGGACAAAGTCAAGGACATCGGGGAGGGGATTGATCAAATCGGCATCCACGACAACAGCGCCACACTGTTCGACAACGACACGCGGTTCCTCTTCACCACGACCTTCGATACGGAGTGGGACCCGTACATTGAGGACGTCGCGAAACTCTTAGGCGGCTTTTCGTATTACAACATGTTCCAGCACTGCGTCGGAGTGCCGGAGGGGTTGGATGGGCACAATCTTTCAGTCGATTACGTGAAAGCCCTGTTCAACGCGGCGCGGGAGACGGCGGTCATGTATACGCGGTCGTATCCCAACACGGTGGCGGAGATCAGGCGTGCGCTGAAGCTGCAGGAGGTGTTTCAGCAGGTGCTGGACCACCCTGATGCGGCGAAGGCGCTTGAGCACCCGGCGTTAGCGCCGCTGCTGGAGATGGCGGCGGACTGATGCGGTCGAACTCGAGCAGATTTGGGAGGCTAACGTGCTTATTGTCGCAGGAACACTAACGGTCGATCCTATGCAACGTGAGGCGTTTCTTGCCAGCCGAAAGGACGGGATGCGCACCACCAGGGGGGAGCCTGGTTGCCTCGAGTACACCTTCAGTGCCGACCCGCTCGATCCTGGGCGGGTACTGCTCATTGAGCGGTGGGCGAGTCAGAAAGAGCTCGCGGCTCACGTGGCTGCGGCGCGAGCGCGCCCCGCATCCCCCGACGCGGCCATGAAACCCAAGGCGGCCTCGATCTTCGTCTACGACGTCACCGGCGAGCGGCCACTCGGGCAGTGAACGCTCACTAAAGAAGGGGCGATCGAACGTGACCATGGAGCCAGCCAGCAGGCTGGAGCTGGACGATATTCAGAACGGGGCCATACATCCCCGGCCGCATCCGTACGTGGGTGTTTACCTCCTGCTCCGCGTCGACGACCGACGGGCCGGCCGGAACCTGCTGCGGCGGTTGCTGCCGGCGCTCGCTTCGGCCACCGACCCGTTAAATCCTGCCAAGCAGGCCTGGATCTGCGCCGGGCTCACCTTCCAGGGGCTCAAGACGCTGGGTGTGCCGCAAGATTCGTTGGACAGCTTCCCGCGAGCTTTCCAGCAGGGAATGGCTGTCCGGGCGGAGTCGCTGGGCGACGTGGGTGAGAGCTCGCCACAGCACTGGGAGTCGCCGCTTGGATCCGCGGACGTCCACATCGCAATCAGCGTGCTCTCGCCCGACACAGAGAGCCTCAAGGCGCTCCTTGAACGGGCCCGTGCCTCCTTCCGCGAGCTAGCCGGCATCGAGGCGATCTTTCGGCAGGACGTCTACATGCTGCCGGACGCGCGCGAGCCCTTTGGCTTCCGGGATGACATCAGCGAGCCGGCAGTCGACGGCTTCTGCGTCTCCGGCACGAACCGGCGGGAGGCGCCCTTCAAAGCGGGCGAATTTGTCCTGGGCTATCCGAATGAGTTGGGCGAACTGCCGCCGATGCCGCAGCCCGAGGTATTGGGCCGTAACGGCACTTACATGGCGTTTAGCAAACTCCACACGCGGGTGGCCGCGTTCCGCCAGTACCTACGTGCAAACTCCTCAGGTCCGGCTGAAGAAACGCTGCTGAGCGCCAAGATCGTTGGCCGCTGGCCCAGTGGCGCGCCTCTGGCACTCGCGCCGGAGAAGGATGACCCCGCGCTGGGCGAGGACCCTCGACGCAACAACGACTTCCTCTACGAGGCCGACGACCCGCGGGGCCTCAAGTGCCCGCTGGGCGCTCACGTCCGGAGGATGAATCCGCGCGATGCCTCGATCATCGGTGCCCCTCGCCTGCATCGCATGATCCGGCGCAGTACCACCTACGGCCCGACGTTGCCAGAAGGGGTGATGGAGGATGACGGCGCCGATCGCGGGATCATCTTCGTCGGTGTCGGGACGAACCTGGAGCGCCAATTCGAATTCCTGAAGACCGAGTGGATCAACCAAGGCCAGTTTTTCGGCACTCCCGACGAAAGGGACCCGCTAGTGGGCCCGAACCATGGCAGCGGCCAGTTCACCATTCCGCAACGGCCCATCCGCCGCCGCCTCAAGGACCTGCCCTCGTTTGTGGTAAACCGGGGCGGCGAGTACTGCTTCATACCCAGCCTAAGCGCCCTGCGCTGGCTGGCTGCACTCGACACATGAGCCGAACGATGTTGCAAAGAATGCAACGTTTGTCGAGGAGGTTTTCGAGCACTTCGTAACAAATCAGGTGAATTTCCTGAATGAGGCGCTGGCGCCGAATCGGATGCGCCTAACGGCTGATTTGGCTCGACTCGACGTGCGTGTCTCGACCATATTGTGGTCTTAAACCAGCGCCACCTTCGCAAGATGATGGAGAAGTATCTGGCATACTATCACCGGTCGCGGACGCGCTTGGCTTTGGAAAAGGACGTCCCCGAGCCACCGAGCCACGGGCTCATGAGGCAAGGCGCGATCATTGCCGTTCCTCAGGTTGGCGGCCTGCACCGCCGCGACGAACGCCGTGCCGCGTGACGGAGGAGGACTAGCGATGGTCACCCTGAACCGATCGGCAATCATCGTTGAGCCCAAGCAGCCATTCTTGGATTGGCTCCACACGGCCGATCCCACCAGCCGCCGCCTGACGATGCGAGAACTGGTACTGGAGCCCACGATCTACTTAATCCCAGAGTGCGACACGAACGCGGAGGTCGACGAAGCCCTGCGAGTGATGTGCGAGGAGATTTTCATCGAGCAGTTGGCCGGCTGGTTCACAGATGAAACGATCTTGGCCCAAGGATCGCAGTTTCGACGCCTTCTGTCGTTGGTTTGAGTTCCAGCACCATTCGATGTTGATTGATCTTTTGCGATGAACCTCTAATTCTCGAATCTGCCTGACGAATCACCGGTTGCGCGACACATGGCCTGAAAGCCCCACGATCCAGTTTTGGGGGGCGACACCGGTGAATCGTGTTAGGGACGTTGCAAGCACGATCCGACACCACTGTCGTGGCCCCCAATTGGAAACCGCAACTCCCCAAAAGAAGCCCCGAACACCGTGGACCGAGTTTTCGGGTAATCACACCCGGACGATTTCCGGGGCTTATCGCTACCCGTCTAGTCTCTACACCTTCCCGGCTTGATTTCTCGCCGGGGCTGGGTCGGAATTCCCATACAACTTAAAGAGTTTCCAGCGTCCCATATTTCTTATTGTCCATTAGTAATGGACATGGCATAATAATGGACGCCATGCGAGCTAAACCTCCATTGACTCCCTTTCTGGAGCAGCTCCGGACCCTGCACTTCATCAGCGATCTGGATTTCTCTCCGGCGAACCGCGCCGGCGACCAAGGGATCGACGGTACCCTCAAGGTGCGCACTCCCAAAGGAACCTACTCCTTCCTCGTCGAACAGAAGCGGTCGTAT
>DATDGW010000395.1:0-1599 GCA_036521895.1 Candidatus Sulfotelmatobacter sp.
ATTGCAAGAAGAGAGCCCAAGTCCTGTGAAGTCGGTTTTCCGGAAACTGACTTTCCGGCCCAAATCCCAGATTCCGATAAGTCCGGTGGTCTCAAGGGGTCGACGCAACACTGGCCTGCAGTTTATCCGCCGGAGTTCGAAATCCCAAGGTTTGTCGTGGCCGGGTATTGAGTCGCAGAGCGATCTCGTCCAGCTCCGATTGCGAGAACCTGGACAGGTCGGCGTTCTTTGGCAGATATTGCCGCAGTAGGCCGTTTGTGTTTTCGTTTGAGCCACGCTGCCAGGGACTCTGCGGATCGCAGAAGTAAACCTGCATATCCGTCGCCATCGTGAAGGTTTTGTGTTGGGCCATCTCCAGTCCGCGGTCCCAGGTCAGCGAGCGACGCAACTCCGCCGGGAGTTGGCCCACGTGCTGGCTCAGAACGTCCACCACCGTAGACGAGTCCTTGGCCGGTGTCTTCACCAACATGCAGAAGCGCGAACGACGCTCCACCAGCGTGACCACGTGACTGTTGCCGGCCCCGCGCAACAGATCGCCTTCCCAGTGACCGGGAACGGCGCGATCTTCGACTGCGGCTGGCCGTTCGCGAATGGAGATCGCATCGACAATCTGGCCGCGCGAGTGCCCGCGAACACTGGAATGGCGCGAGCGGCGGATCCGCCGCTTGGATCGCAGATGCCGCACCAGTTCCTGTTTCAGCGCTCCCCGCGCTTGTATGAACAGACTCCGATAGATGGTTTCGTGAGACACGCGCAGGCTCTCGTCGTTCGGGTACTCCATCTTCAGCCACCCGGAAACCTGTTGCGGCGACCAATCCTGCATCAGTTTACTCGCAACCATCTGTTGCAGCTCGCTGTGCGTGGCCAGCCGACACGGCTTGGGCCGCACGGCTGACTCCCAGGCCTGCTGATCGGCTGCGTTGGCACGATACTGCGTGCGCCCACCATGGCGGGTGATCTCCCGGCTGATGGTGGAGGCCGAGCGATGCAAACCTCGTGCGATGACTCGCATCGCGCAGCCGCTGGCGATTCCACGGGAGATGTCTTCGCGCTCGGCCAGGGTAAGCACTCGCCGCGAACGGCGACGAGCGGGCGGAGCGATCCCACCATGACGCGCTAAAACGAAGTGAACGACTACGTGGTCTTTACCCAGGGCACGGCCAATCTCATTGAGCGACTGGCCCGCCTTCCAACGGTTCCACAACTCGGCTTTCTGCTCCGCAGAAAGCCCTCTTCGCTTGCCTTTGATCAACATAAACACCACCTTTGCAAAGAGCTTCTAGCTCAGATGGTGTTGCATCGACCAGTTGAACCGGCGGGACTTATCAGGACTTGGGAAGCGGCAAAAGTCGTTTCGAGTCCGCGCTCTAATCACTTAGGTTGCCTGGATTATCGATGTGCTTCGGGAGAAGCGACCAGAATAGAAAAAGACCCGCGCTATACTGGCCTGTTGCAAGCCACCCGTTCGGCCAGCGACGGCACGAGCGGACACAAGGAGTCAGCGTCTTGGACTATACCGGCGAGAATGTCAAAGGAGTGGCCACCACGGGGGACCGGCGGGAGGCGAACCGCCATACCTTCTCCGCGACGGCGGACGTA
>DATDGW010000396.1:0-6237 GCA_036521895.1 Candidatus Sulfotelmatobacter sp.
ATGAACTAGCCAAGGGGGATCGATGAACCTGCAAGAGATGGTCGAGGACTTCGCGGACAAGTGGGGCCCGTCCAGGCCTGCCCGCTATCAGCAATTCGTGATGGAACTCCGTATTCTGCTCGAAGCCTACGGGAAAGCGGCACTGAGGCACGAGAGCCTGCCCGACACGGAGCATGAGCATGGAGATCCGGTTTGAAGCGCCTCTCCATGCGCGCGGCGCGGCGCTGCGAGACGGCCTGCACGCCGAGGTGCAAGTGCCGCTGCGGCGGCCTGCTCCACGGGAAGGGGCGCGGGGGGGACGCGGAGTTCTTCGCCGGGCTACCCGCGGAAGACCCGCACCACGCATTGGCAAAGCGCGTGCCGAAGCCGCGCGTGTTGAAGCGCGACCGGGTGCCGCCGCTATTCGAGGGCTTGGCGTCATGACGGACTAGGATGGAGCGCCGAGGAACGAGGTGATGATGGCAGCTAATGAACAAGCGATATCGCCAGCCGAGGAACGCATCGGCAAATACCGCGTACATCCCGTGGCAAGTATGTTCCCGCCACTGCCCGATGACGAGTTTGAAGACTTGAAGGGGTCCATCGAACTCATAGGCCAGACCTATCCTATTGTCGTCCAGGGCGACTGGCTGCTCGACGGGCGCAACCGGTTACGGGCTTGTCTCGAATTAGAGATCCCTCCCAAGGTCCAGGAATATCGCGGCAACGAGGAGCCGGAATTTTTCATTGAAACCGTCAACATGCATCGACGGCACCTGGACGAAGGCGCGCGGGCCGCAATCTCCGCGAAGATCCGCGCATGGATAATCAGTCAGCAAAATGCGAAGGCGCAAAAGGCGGGCAAGAGTGCCGACGGGGCAGCGGGCGGACGCGGACGGAAGAAAGCTGCGCCGCCGGCCGCCGACGATCAGAGTTGGGAAACCGAGGAAACCTTAACACCGAACGATGTTAAGGTTTCAGAGGCAAAATCACGCGCCATGCATGCCCGCTCGACCGCGGGGCAGGTTGCGGAGGCGGCGAAGGTTTCATATCGCAAGGCGTTGCAAGCGGTGGACGTGGCTAAACATGCGCCTGAACTACTCGATGAAGTGATCGCTGGAAAAACGCAGCTTCTGGAAGCCACAAAGAAGGCCCGCGAGCGCAAACAGACCAAGCCGAGGCGCAAGCTAAAGTTCAACCTCGATACTGCCGTGGGCCGCGCTAAACGAGCGATGGCCACGTGGATCACCCGGTGTCCTTCTGACAGCCGGGAGGATTTCAAAACCAGACTTTTGAAGGAGTGCCGAGACCTATGCCGTACGTAGATATCACACCCGATACTGACGTGCTCGAATCGGATCGTTCCAAGAACATTCCCATGGATTGGGCAATGGCGGAACTATTCGATAACTCTTTTGACAAACTGGCCAAGCTTATTTCAGTGACCAGCGGTTCCGACTTCATCGAAATTACCGACGATGGCGATGGGGTGAACGATCTGCAAGCCATGATCACGCGAGGTCGACGCGTCGCGACAGCTCAAAAGCGGCTGGGGCGGCACGCAGTGGGCCTCAAAAATACGGCGACGTGGATGTCGGGCGCGATGATTATCGACACGCGCCACGCGAATATGCGTAAGACAGCCGAGGTGAATTGGTTCGCAATCCAGGCTTCGCATTCCTGGCGGATATTTCTACCTGAACCCCGCGTCGAGCACGGCGATTCTTTCACGGCGATCCGATTCGCGGACCTTTTCAAGGGCAGGCTCAAGGCTTATGAAAGTGTGGTTACGCGGCGCAAGCTGGGTCATATATACCGCCCTGCGTTGTTGCAAGGCCGCAAGATCATGCTGGACGGCGTAGAGCTGCAACCATCACGCATGCCGCACTTCCAAAATAAGCCGCGCAAGTTCGAGGACTATTTTGACGGAAAGCATTTCCGGTTAACCATTGGCATCAGGGCGGAAGATGACACCAGCAAGCTCACCGGCATTGACGTCGCCTACCTGTACCGGATCATCACTGCTAGCGACACTTCGGGTTTTGACCGCTACGCGGCACAGCGTGTGTACGGCTATCTTGAATTACTGACCGACGGCGAGGACTGGTCGCTGCCAGACTATAAAAACGATTTCTTTGAACGCGAAGACCTCTACGATTACATCTTTCCGCGCATCGAGGATCTGCTCCAAGAAGCGGCTACGGCAGAGCGCCACGTCGAAATTGAAGGATCGAAGCAGACTGTTATCAGCCGCCTGCAACCGCTGGCCAAAGTAGAAGGGGACGCCCCTAAAAAGGACCAAGAGGTAAAGAATCCGCGAGGCCCTTATGGGCCACGCGGGCCCAATTCAAATCCCACGCCCAAGCCGCGCGCGCGCACATTAGAGAGTCGTCTGGCTGGTGTCGGCTTCGATATTTCGTTCGATCTTCACGATGAGAATAAAGTGGGAGAGGTCAGCTATCGCAAGCGCAACACGCTTTGCCTCATTAGTCTGAACACCGACTTCAACGTCGTGGAACCCGATAACGAAGAGGCGATCATCGCGCTGTGCTGCGCGCTCCTGGTGATGGACTTTACAAAGCGAGCAGCCGAAGAAGATCCGAATGAGCGTTTCGATTTTGGGGACTTCGACCCACGCAATCCTAATTATCTGGTCGAAGCCATGTCGAGCCAACTGCGGAAGGTGCTACCTCGCGATAAAGATGCAAGAGCGGCTGTAGATGCCGCCTAGAGCGAGCAACTGAAGGAGGCCCTGTAATGGAGCGACGTCTCTATGAAGCGGTGAAGTACATGTTCTCGCCGGATGAAATCAGGGAGCTGGGCGAGGCGCTGGCCCGCGAGGCCCAGACGGTCTTCGACCTGCGCGAACAGAAAAAGACCGTGAGCGCCGAATTAGTCGCGTCGATCAAATCCGTCGAGCACCGCGTCGGCGAACTGACCGACAAGATCAATTTCGGCTTCGAGATGCGCGAGGTCGAGTGCATGGTGATGCTGGAGACGCCGCGACCGGGGATGAAGCGCATCATCCGCATCGACAACAACGAGATGATCCGCGATGAGCCGATGACCAGTGCCGAGATGCAGGGCAGCTTCGGCTTCAACGACGGCGAGGACCGGAGACCGGAGGGGTGAGGATAACGAGAAAGGGCGCTGCCGCCGCTATAGCTGCGAAGCGCAAGGCCGCCGGCCACTTCGCCGACGCCTTGTTTACGGGACTGGTGAATCAGCGCGAGCAGCTCACAGGCCAACCGTCGCCGGAGGAAATCGCCAAACGCCTGAAGGCCGTCGCGAAAGAAATGGTCTCCTATTGCCAAATGGAGCCGGATCTGACGTCCGACGAGTCGCGATTCATCTTCAAAATTCTGCTCGCCAGGGAATTCTGGCCGGAGTGCGCACCGGCGCTCGATGCGGCGCTCAAGCCCTGTTTCGACATCTATGACGAGGCCATCGTCAGCGTCGATGTGACCAACCGCAGGATTGACGGCCAACTTCTAGCCGAGGTGAGGCAAAAAGCCATGGAGATCGCGGCGCGCAAGGCTTTCCAGAATGACCAAGCGCAGGCGCGCAGGCGCATCCAGGAGCGCAGCGAATGAGCGACCAGCCGGAAGCACGCATCGTCCGCACGCCCGATGAGCTGCAGCAGGCGCATGACCTCCTGGTCGGCCTGATTCTCGATAGCGAGATGCGGGCAGTCCTGGGGCCGGATCAGGACGGCAAGATTCTGATCGCCATGGTGGCCAATGCCGATGTCCTCTGCTGGATTCTGGGTCACGACCACAACCACACGTTCAGCGACAACCTGGAGGGCATCCAGGAGGTGATGGAGGTGCACGGCTACGCGCTACACGATACCGGGGGGCTACAGAGGAAACCTGGGGTGAGCTCGTGAGCACTGGACGCGCGCCGGAGATCAGAGATATCGGGAGGAGCAATGAGCGAATCAGGCTTGCAGAGCCGGGCTGATTTTCTGGAACGGCATTATACGCTGGCGGAGTTGGCGAAGGCGTGGCATGTGTCGCGGCCCACCTTGCATGCATGGTTCGCCGAAGAGGCGGGAGTGATTCGGTACGGGTCCGACAAATTAAAAAAGGGACGCCAACGAACTCACATCTCGTTGCGCGTCCCTGAAAGTGTGGCGCGCCGGGTTTACCGACGGCGCACGGGCCGGGAGGTTTACCCGGCCAATGGGAATTGATAGGCTAAGACCCTTGTGGCTTTGCTCATGAGTTCGGCATAACCGGGAATGAGTTTCACGTAATGATCGTCAGTGATTTTCACGTCGGAATGGCCGAGCATCTTGCTCACCGTGTAGATGTCCGCGCTCTTCTCGCCGTTGCCGACGAGCATGTTGATTGCGAAGGTATCCCGCAGGGTGTGGCAGCTACCTTCGATTCCAGCGAGCGCGAAGGCCGTCTCCACCAGCTTCGTAGTCTCGCGCACGCGCGCTTCGTAGCCGGGCATCAGGCTGCCGAATTCCTTGCGGAATTTGTGCAGCGCTTGCCGGGCTTCGCGGTAGTCGTCGGCCACATCCGGCTGGAAGAAGTAGACGCGCGAGCGCGGGAGTTTGGCGAGCGCGTCGAGCACTTTCTGCTCAGAAATTTCCGGGGCCAACTTGATGCGGCGGCGCGTCTTGATGACCCAGTACAGCATTGTGTTGCGTTCCGTCAGATACTCGCGTTCGCAAAAGGTCGCATCGCTGATCCGCATGCCGGTATAGAGCATCAGCAGGATCAGTGCGCGGGCGCGATCCTGAAGTTCTGGCGGCATCAGGTTCACGGCGGCCAGCAGTTGAGTCACCTGGACAGGCGTGAGCGGTACACGGTCGACGCCAGTGCCGTCATTCTGGATGAGGTCGGGTTCAGCGGCGGGCGAGAAATCGATCCAGCGCCGCGAAGGCTTCGCGCAGTAATTGAACCAGACGCGCAGGTGAGTGAGCTTGCTCTCTGCGGTAGTGGAATTCCACTCGGAGCCGAACTCTTCGAAGTAGGCGCGAATGTGGGCGGTCTCGACCTGCTTGAGGTAGACGAGTCCATGGGCCTCGACGAACTGTTTGAAGTGGGTGACGGCGAGCTTGTAGAGCTTTTTGGTATTAGTGCTCTTGCGGCCTTTGGATTCGAGGAAGTCGCGGGCGGCGGCCTCGATACTCACGTGGGCGCCTTTGGGTGTGCGTCCGAGGAGGCGAATGCCGTCGCCGGGCGTAGGATCGTCGTCATCCTCCGGCCTGCCCACGAGATATTCGTCGCGCTTCATTTCGGCGACTCCGAGGGAGCGGGTGCCGAGCGAGCGCTGCATGAATTTGCCGCGGACTTTTCCATGAACCCAGAGCGGGCATTCGCAGCCGTCGAGTTTCTCATTCTTGCAGGAATCGGCGTGGCGTCGATAGATGGTCAACTTCGATTGGACCGTGCGTTTTTGCATGACTAGATTATACGGGAATTTTTGACGGTATTTTTCAATGATTTGATAACAAAGGGGATAAACTTGTGGCGCAGACTAGAACGTCTTTTTACGCGAGCAAATGGAATCAACCACATAGCCGTATTATCAGTGAATTAGCTGCAGCGATTGCAGGAATTTCATCAAGACATTTGACGGTTTTTGACGGGTGCCGACCGTGACCATCGAGTTCACGCGCCTCGGCAAAACCTACCAGTGCGCTCACGCCGTCGCCGGCGATCCGCCATCGACCCTCACCATCCCATTCCGGCCCTGCGTGCTCAGGCCGCCGTTCCGCCTGGAGTTGGCCTTCCTGGCGACCGACGACGTCCGCGGAATCGAACTCTACAAACCAGTCAGGGAGATCTACCGGGAGGACCGGATATGACCTACGGCTCCCTCTTCGCCGGCATTGGCGGTATCGACCTGGGCCTCGACCGCGCCGGCCTGGAGTGCCGCTGGCAGGTGGAGAACGACGGCTACTGCGTGAAGGTATTGGCTAGTCACTGGCCGGAGGTGAAGCGCTATGGCGACATCAGACAAATCGGAGGACAAGACCTTGAATACGTCGATCTCGTCTGCGGGGGATTTCCGTGCCAGGACCTCAGCCAGGCAGGAAAGGGAACAGGACTCGTCCATGCGGACGGCACGCCGACTCGCAGCGGTCTTTGGTTTGAGTACGCCCGCATCATTGGCCTTCTTCGACCCAGATACGTTCTTGCCGAGAACGTTCCAGGGTTGCTTGTTCACAGCGCAATGGGACGAGTTATCGGAGACCTGGCCCGGCTCGGGTATGTGGGATGCTGGCGCAGTCTACGAGCT
>DATDGW010000397.1:0-6912 GCA_036521895.1 Candidatus Sulfotelmatobacter sp.
TGTCCTTTGTGGTTGGCGATTTTGGGGGTTTATAATTCGACGTTTTGGAATGGAGCTGACTCTATGGCGATCATGGCTTCAATTGCTGGACTGAAAGAGACGTACGCGCAACTGAAGACGCGCATGGATAAAGCAGTCGAAGACTTCCGCAAGGCGATGGCGGCGACGCGGACGGGGCGGGCGTCGGTGCATATGCTGGACGGCGTGACCGTGGATGCCTACGGGGCGCAGATGCCGTTAAACCAGGTGGCGCAGGTGCACGCGCCGGAGGCGCAGTTGATTACGGTGCAACCGTTTGATCCGTCGCAATTGGGCGCGATCGAGAAGGCGATCCGCAGCGGGGATTTGGGATTGAATCCGATGAATGATGGGAAGATGATCCGCGTGCCCGTGCCTCCGCTGACGCAGGAACGGCGGCAAGATATGGTGAAGCATCTGCATCGCGCGCTGGAGGAGCATCGGACCGCGGTGCGCAATATTCGACGGGATGGAAACGACGCGATCAAGAAGGCAATGAAGGACAAGAAGATTACTGAGGATGAAGAGAAGCGGTCGCTGGATGAGATTCAGAAGCTGACCGACGGCGAGATCAAGAAGATGGAAGAGATGAGTAAGGGGAAAGAGAAGGAAGTCCTGGAGTTGAAGTAGGACTGGAAAGGAGAACCGCCGTACTCCTCGCGCCTGATCGAGATCCTTCGCTCTGCCGGAGAAGCGGCTTCGCTCCGGATGACGCCCTCTAAAGTTGAGCCGCGTAGCCGTGTTTCCTGCCCTGAAAGCTCGGCCAGCTTCAGACCACAACCACCGCGGTTCCGTTGGTGGCGCGCGGTCTGTTGCTCAAGCATCCCGTGAGCGGGAATCTGCAAGTCGAACCCACTCGACCGTTTAGTTGCTCGGCGAAGGCTCCGACACGAACCCCGCATTACTGAGCGGACGACCGCACGGCCGTCCGCTTTTTGTTTGGTTTTGTTCGCGGGCCCTCGATGCCGTCTGCGCGCGAAGACCGTATAATCGATGGGATGAAGCAGGTGGTCCACGCCGCGTGTCCGCACGACTGCCCTGACGCTTGCGGGGTGCTGATTACTGTGCAGGACGGGCGGGCCACGAAGATTCAGGGGGATCGGGAGCACCCGGTGACGCGCGGGTTTTTGTGCGCAAAGGTGGCCAAATACTTGGATCGGGTGTATTCGCCGGATCGAGTCTTATACCCCATGCGGCGAGTTGCTCCGAAGGGGCCGGTGGCGCCTCCGCATGGACAGCCGGGGGCGGCTGTCCCCACACACGGTGCCTGCACACAAACCTTCTCCACGCCAACCTGGCAGCGGATTTCCTGGGATGAGGCGCTCGACGAGATTGCTTCCCGTTTTCGCGCGATTTCGGCCCAGTTTGGGAGCGAAGCGATCCTGCCTTATTCCTTCGGGGGAACTTTGGGAGCGCTCAACAGCGCGTCCATGGACCGTCGGTTCTTTCACCGCCTGGGGGCGTCGCAACTGGAGCGCGCCATCTGTTCGGCGGCCGGGGAGGCGGGGTTGGAGTCTGTGCTGGGCGTGAAAATGGGTACCGAACCCGAACAGTTCCGGTATGCGAAGTACATCATTGCGTGGGCGTCGAATATTCACGCCAACAACGTTCACTTGTGGCCCTTCATCACGGAGGCCCGGCGCAACGGTGCGAAGCTGGTGGTGATCGATCCCTACCGCACGCGGACCGCGCAGTGCGCCGACTGGCACTTGCCCATCAATCCGGGGACGGACGCGGCTTTGGCGCTGGGGATGATGCACGTCATCATCGGCGAGAACCTTCACGATGCCGATTACGTTGCAAAATACACGCTGGGGTTCGAGCAGTTGCGCGAGAAAGTGAAGGAATATCCGCCAAAGAGGGTGGCGCAGTGGACAGGGATCTCGGCGGAGGATGTTCGCCAGCTGGCGCGCGAATATGCCATGGTTCGACCTTCCGTGATCCGGCTGAACTACGGCGTGCAACGGTCCGAGGGCGGTGGGATGGCGACCCGCGCCATCGTCATGCTGCCTTGCATCCTAGGATCATGGAAAGAAGTCGGCGGCGGGTTGCAGATGTCCACTAGCGCGGCGGCTGCCTTCAAGACGGAGGCGCTGAAGCGGCCTGACCTCATGCAGGTCGCTCTGGGACGTGAGGCCCGGACCATCAACATGGTGGAGTTAGGCCGGGTGCTCAATACGCGCAATGATCCGCCGGTGAAGGCTCTATTCGTTTACAGTTCGAATCCCGCAGCGGTTGCCCCCCGGCACAACGAGGTGGTGCGCGGGCTGCTGCGGCCGGATCTTTTCACTGTGGTGCACGAGCAGTTCTTCACGGATACGACCGACTATGCCGACATCGTGCTGCCGGCGACCACGTTCTTCGAGCACAAAGATCTGCAGAAGGCGTACGGGCACTACTATGTGCAGGTATCGAACCAGGCGATTGCGCCACTGGGCGCGTGCCGTTCGAACGTGGAGCTGTTTCGCGCGCTGGCGGAACGGATGGGATTCGAAGAGGATTGCTTCCGCGAGACCGTGGACGAGATGATCGACGCGGCGCTGGATTCGACGGATCCGTGGTTCGGGGGGATCAATCGCGAGCGACTCGAGCAGGGGCCGGTAAGGTTAACGTTTGACGGACAGTTAGACGCTGGCGAGGGCGCCCGCGCCACACAAGTCACTCCGTTTCTTCCCTTCGCACATGGCGGCTTTCGAACGCCTTCTGGCAAGGCGGAGCTTTACAGCGACGCGGTGAAGGCGCTGGGGCTCGATCCGGTGGCGGAGTTCAAGCCGCCGACGGAATCGCGGCACGGGAAGAAGGAGGGCTCACTTCCGTTGGAGTTGCTGGCGCGGAAGGCGGACAACTTCCTGAATTCGACCTTTTCGAACCTGCCTTCGGTGCGGGAGATGGAAGAGCCGGGGCTGCTGGAGATTTCTGCGGCCGACGCGCAGGCGCGCGGCATTCGCAATGGCGACAAAGTTCGCGTCTTCAACCTCCGTGGTGATATTGTGCTGAAGGCACGGGTGGACGGCAAAGTTCAGCCCGGAGTTGTCTCGGCGACCCTCAACTGGGCGAAGACGACCCCGCGTTTCCAAAGCATCAATGCCCTGACCTCAGAAAAACTTACCGACATGGGCAACTCGGCAACGTTTTATTCCGTCTTGGTTGAGGTAGAGTTATCCAAGCCATCCCCATGAAGCAACCGCAGGTTTTGCCAATCGGGTCAGACCTGCTGGGTTGGACGTACTTTTGACCCAGTAAAGAGTTGCGGTTTGGACGCATTCCCTTGCTCTACCGTATAATGACAGTTTTCTCACATCCCAGAGGCTGAGGTCGTAGCGATTCCTTTTCGCTTTCATTCGGAGAACCTTGTTGTGCCGAAGGGCCCCTGCTTTTCGAGGGCCGTGTCGGGGCCATCTTCTTCATTTCAACGGCCTTGGCCAAGAGTGAGGTGGAGTGCGCGTTGGTTTGGCGTAGCGCTCGCCGTGCTCTGGCTGATGGGTGCAAGCCTGGTGTGGGCGCAAAACGACATCATTTCGGGGATTGAAGTCAGCGGCAACCGCCGAATTCCTGCCGAAACCATCCGGGCGCGTATCTTCACCAAGGCCGGAGATGTTTACGACGTGGCCGCCTTGGAGCGCGACTTCAACTCGCTGTGGAACACGGGCTACTTCGAGGACATCAAGATTCTGCGGGAGCAGACGCCCAAGGGCTGGCGCGTGACCTTCCAGGTGAAAGAAAAGCCGACGATCCGCGAAATCAACTACGTTGGGCAGAGCTCGGTTTCAAATAGCGACATCCTCGATCGTTTCAAACAAGACAAAGTAGGCCTGGTGGTCGAGAGTCAGTACGATCCCACCCGCATCAAGAAGGCGGAAGTCTCCCTCAGGGCCTTGCTGTCGGAGCACGGCCGGCAGTTCGCGACGATTCGTAGCGAAATACGGCAGATTCCTCCGGCCGCGGTGGGCATTACGTTCGTGATCAAAGAAGGACCGAAGGTCAAGGTCGGAAAGATCACTTTCGAAGGCAACAAGAACATCAAGTCGCGAACGCTGCGGGCGGCTATGAAGAACCTGAAGCCCATCGGCATTCCGCATTCGATTTTCCTGGAGAACATTTTCGCGAGGACCTACGACGCCACTAAACTGGAAGAAGACACCGAGCGGGTGCGGGCCGAGTACCAGAACCGCGGCTACTTCAAGGTGGGTGTGAGCGATCCTAAGACTGAGATCCACGACACTGGGCACAAGGGCTTTCACATCTGGCTTCTGCAGGCGGGTCCCGGCAAGGCCGTAGCCATCACAATGCCCATCGAGGAAGGTGACAAGTACCGGCTGGGCAAGATTACCTTCAAGAACAACAAAGCCATCTCCAATAATGCGGCCTTGCGTTCACTGTTTCCGCTGAAGGACGGGGACATCTTCTCCCGCGAAAAGATCGCCAAAGGCATCGAAGCTTTGCGTAAAGCCTACGGCGAGTATGGCTACATCAACTACACGGGCGTTCCTTCCACAACCTTCGACGACGAAAAGAAGATCGCAAATCTGGAGATCGACATCGACGAGGGCAAGCAGTTCTATGTGCGGCGCATCGAATTCGTCGGCAACACAACGACTCGCGACAAGGTGATCCGTCGCGAATTAGCCCTGGAGGAAGGCGGCATCTACAACTCGCGCCTGTGGGAACTGAGCCTGCTGCGCCTGAACCAGCTTTCGTATTTCGACCAGCTCAAGCCGGACGATCCGAACGTGACGGAAAAGAAGCTGGATGAGAAGAACGGTCAAGTCGACCTGACGCTAAAGGTCAAAGAGAAGGGCAAGAACAGCATCGGACTCAACGGTGGCGTCAGCGGGCTGGAGGGAGCCTTCATCGGGCTGAATTACTCGACCAACAACTTCCTGGGAAAGGGCGAAACCCTGCAAGTCCAGATCAGCCTCGGCAACCTGGCGCGTAGCGTCATGTTCGGCTTTACACAGCCCTACATGTTCGATCGTCCCTTGCAGTTTGGTTTTACGGTGTTCGGCAACAAGATCAGCTACAACCAGGCCCGGCAGCTTTCCATCTTCAGCGGACAGAACCTAAATCTGAATGCCGCCCAGTTGCAAAACCTGCAGAACTATTCACAGTCGAGCATAGGCTTCACCACATCGTTGAGTTATCCGCTGCGGCGCTCGTTCAAGCGAGTCGGAATCACCTATTCGCTAGACCGGTCCAGTCTGGTGGCTCTCAGTACGGCCTCGAAGAGCCTTTTCGATTTCATCGCCTTCCGGGGAATTTCGGGACCAAACGCAGTGAATGGAATCGTCACCAGTTCGATCTTCCCCAACTTCTCGTTCAACACCCTGGACAGCGGAATCTCCCCACATAAGGGGCACCAGATGACGCTGGGGATGCAATTGGCGGGACTGGGTGGCACCGTCCGGTCAGTGCGTCCGTTGGTTCAATACAAGCAGTTCGTTCCCGTCAATCACCGGCGCAACGCGATCGGCTTCAACGTGCAGGGATCGTTCATCAGCGGATATGGCGGATTGGTAGCCCCTCCGTTCCAGCGCTTCTTCATGGGCGGCGAAAACGATATTCGTGGATTCGATATCCGGTCGATTTCGCCGGTGGCGTTCCTGCCCAGTTCGAATGTGATCACGCTGACGAATCCGGATGGAACCCCGGTTCCGAAGAACCCTGCCAACCCGCGACTGGGCAATTGGACGATTCCCATCCCCGTCGATCAGATTGTGTTCCCGGGAGGCGATCTCAGCGTGTTCGGGAACCTTGAATATCGCATCACCATCGCGGGACCGGTCGCGATTGTGCCCTTTGTGGATGCGGGCATCGATCCGATCGTCCGGCCGTCTCAGTTGCAGATTGCCACGGTGCAATATGACCAGGTGATCGGGACTCCGTTCGGCTGTCCCGTGCTGGATGCCGGCTACAACTGCCAGGGCGGAAGCGTTTTGAACCCGAGGCCTTCCCAGGATCTGAGCGTTTTGAAGTCGGCGAACTGGCAGGTGCGCATGTCCACGGGCCTCGAACTGCAGATGTTCCTGCCGGTGGTGAACGCGCCCTTCCGCATTTACTGGGCGTACAACCCGCTGCGGCTTGACCAGCAAGCCAATCCGCCGATTCCGGTTACGCGCTCGATGTTCCCGGTGGGAGCGGCAGGCGATTACACCTACCAGCAGGCAAAGAATGTATACGCTCCCAGTTTCCTGTTGCGGGAGCCGCGCAAGACGTTCCGGTTCACAGTGGCGACGACGTTCTAACCGCGCCGCAAGTTTGTTTGACGGGCTGAGAGTGAGGTCACTATAATGTTACCGATCCACCCCATCAATTCAGCTCTGAGGAGTGGACGCTACGCCCGCAAGACCGGGTGTGTTGCCGGCAATCTGGTGCGCCTTTTCTGGCGGCGGCCGCTAGCGCAGCGAAGACCTCATTCAGTGCGGCCCAGCGTTGACTGAAGAAGCGATCTGAGAGCAATTTCGAAAAATCTTTCCCGGAACCATGTTCCAAGGAGTTCAACCGATCCAATGACAAGCAAGTTTCTGCGAGTTCTTCTGGCCCTGGCGGTTACATTCGCGATTTCCGCCTTGGCCCAAACCGGCAGCGCCGCCACCCCGTCGAGTCCCGCTGCGACGCCCGCTAATCCTGCTTCGGCAGCGCCGGCAACCACGGGCACCGGCACCGGCACCAAAGTCGGAGCCATCAACATCCAGGAAGCCATTTTTGGCAGCAACGAAGGCCAGCGTGACCTGCAGGTTCTGCAAAAGAAGTTCGAACCCAAGCAGACCGAACTGAAGGGCCAGAACGACGAGCTGGAAGGCTTGAAAAAGCAGCTCACCGCTCAGCAAGACAAGCTCAACGAAGACGCGCTCGCCACCCTGAAGAAGCAGATCGAAGGCAAGCAAAAGGTTTTTG
>DATDGW010000398.1:0-2543 GCA_036521895.1 Candidatus Sulfotelmatobacter sp.
CCCGTGGGCGACCATGCCAAGGCCGTCCTGACGGGCAACATGGCTCTGGCGATGGGCGGCGCGGCGGCCGGAGTAAAATTCTATTGCGCCTATCCCATGAGCCCGTCGACGGGCGTACTGCACTGGATGGCTACGCACGCGCGCAAAGCCGGGATCATGGTGCGCCAGGTTGAGGACGAGATTGGCGTGATCAACATGGCGATCGGTGCCGCGCATGCGGGATGCCGGGCGATGTGCGCCACCTCGGGCGGCGGTTTTGCCCTGATGACTGAGGGGCTGGGCATGTCGGCCATGATCGAAACGCCCGTTGTGGTCATCGACGTGCAGCGCGCGGGCCCCTCAACCGGCGTTCCGACTAAGACCGAGCAGGGCGATCTGTGGCAGATGCTAGGTGCCGGGCACGGCGACTATCCGAGAGTGATTGCCACGCCAGGCGACATCGGGGACTGTTTTCAGATCATTCCCGAAATCTTCAACTTGACCGACCGGTTCCAGTGTCCGGGCATCGTGCTCACCGACCTGCTGCTTTCCGAAGGCACGGAGGCGCTAGACCCGGAGGAGCTGGATTTCAATGTGGAGATCGACCGGGGCGAGTTGATCAACTCTGGGGAGGAGAACGGGGCAAACGGCTACAAGCGCTACCTGTTCACGGAAAGCGGCATTTCGCCGCGCGCGATACCGGGCGTGCCGGGCCACACCCACACTGTAGCCACGGACGAACACATGGAAGACGGCGTCCTGATCAGCGATGAGTTCACCAACCCGATCAAGCGCCGGAAGATGATGGAGAAACGCCAGAGGAAGAGCGCAGGCATCGAGGCGGCAGTGAAACCTCCCGAGCTAATGGGGGAGCCGGACGCCGACGTGACGCTGATCGGTTGGGGCTCCACCAAAGGGGTAATCGAGGAAGCGGTGGAGATGCTCAACGATGAGGGCATCACCGCCAACCAGCTGCAGATCCGCTGGATCGTACCTCTCCACGGCGAGCGCATCGTGGAGATTCTGAAGAACGCGAAGCACGCAATCATCGTGGAGAACAATTACAGCGGGCAATTCGCACGCTATCTCCGTAGCGAGACGAGTTTCGTCGCGGATGGGCATATCCGGAAGTACGACGGGGAGCCCTTTATGCCACACCACATTGTGGAGGCAGTCAAGGACCAACTGGCCGGGAGAACCAAGCTGTCGGTTCCCGTGCACGAGATCATGGTTTGAGAAGACGGATATGGCGACAACCACTCATGGCTTCAAGCAAATAACGCTTAAGGACCTAAAAGGGAAGGTGGATCCGGACTGGTGTCCGGGATGCGGAGATTTCGGTGTGCTGGCCGCCCTGGGGAAGGCGCTGGTAGAGCTGCAGATCCAGCCTTACAATATGGTGACGATCAGCGGTATCGGTTGCTCCTCAAATCTGCCGGGGTACATCAGTACGTACGGTATGCACACGTTGCATGGCCGTGCGCTGGCGGTGGCCACGGGCATCAAGCTCGCTAACCACGATCTCACGGTAGTGGTGACCGGCGGCGATGGCGACGGGTTCGGCATTGGCGGCAACCACTTCATCCACACGATGCGGCGTAACGTGGACCTGGTATACCTGGCAATGGACAATCAGATCTACGGCCTAACCACCGGTCAGGTGTCGCCCACGAGCCGGGTCGGGATGAAAACCAAGAGCACGCCGTTTGGCAGCGTCGAGGGTCCGATCAATCCGATCTCCCTGGCGCTAGCGGCAGGCGCGACCTTTATAGCGCGGGGATTCAGCGGCGAGCAGAAGCACCTGACGGACCTGATCAAGCAGGCGATCCAGCATAAGGGCTTCGCCTTCATCGACGTGTTCAGCCCGTGCGTGACCTACAACCACGACAACACGTACCAGTGGTTCAAGCAGCGCGTCAAGAAGCTGGAAGACGATCAGTCATACGACCCGACGAATTGGATCGCTGCGATGGAGAAGTCGCAGATCTGGAGCGATGAGATTCCTATCGGCAAGTTCTTCCAGCGAACGGATGTGCCGGCGCTGCATGAGGCCGAGCCAATCCTGGACGAAGGCGGTCCGCTGGCTCATCGCAACCCTGGACTTCCGCCGGAGGTCGCGAAGGACTTCATTGCTGAGTTGATGTAACGCGCAGTTTATCACTTCCAACGGGGCGGCTAATCAAATCTCCGGAAGACGCGTACAGTCCGACCCAGTGCCCGGTGAAACGGGGCCGCCCACTTCCTACATTACCCAGTCCAATTCCACCGGGCAGTTCGTCATGAAAGACATCGAGCCCGGCAAGTACCGCCTCACCGTGAACCGCAATGGATATGTCCCCTTCACTTACGGTGCAAGCGAGACGTTCGATGCCCGAACACGCGCTTACGTGCTGCTAAAACGGCACGGCCAGACTCTTTGCAAACGCAGCAATCCTCATCGCGGCCGCGTGCTATATCAGTGTGACGCTGCTCTTCTATAGCGTTGTTTAAGCCGGTGAACCGCAACCTCTCTTTGCTCGCCGCGAGCAAGCTGCCCAGTTGGAAGTGATAAACTGCGCGTTACA
>DATDGW010000399.1:0-2933 GCA_036521895.1 Candidatus Sulfotelmatobacter sp.
TCCCTGGCCAATCTTGCCAGGAAATGAGGGCGATTTCCAATCGGGGCCCGACGCTGAGCAGGAATGGCAGAAAGCCCATGATCACCCAGATGAATGGGGAGTGCTGGGGATGGCGGCGCAACCATGCTGCGACGGGAAAGACCCCCGCCAGAGCGACGACGAAAACCACCCACTTCACAAACTAATCCCCGTGCTCACGCCGGCTTGCCACGCCAACCGGCTCAGTTTGCTTTAGCGCTGCCATAATTGTGGTGCGTCAGCTGCACGCGGCGGGTGCTGTCCCGTATGATGTTGAAACTCATTCTGGCGTCACTGCTGCCACCAGGTCAATGCCGTGTATTGGCTTCAAGGCCTTAACATTCCGGGCGAACGACAACCGGGTGCCGCACTCGACGCGCTCGCTCTCCTCTCGTGCTGCCGGCAGAGACACTTCGAACGAAGTAAGCTGTGCGCGGGCTAAATCTTAGCGGTATGAGCAAGTTCATGGGAGCGTGCCGCGACGCTGCCTTGCCGGGATTATGCCGCCCGAGACAAAGCATTAAGGAAGATGCTTGCTGGCATTTGCCTTTGACGTCGTTCTGCGCTGCCTCGCGGGTGTGCGATCCCATCTGCTAGGAGCCCGTCTGAGAATTATGCGCAACCACACAGCCTACATTCCGCACTTGGAGCGTGCAGGACTTCGCTATGTAAGGCTCTGAATTGAATCTGTCATTTTTTCTGGGCTTGCGCCCAAGGCGCTTGGTCGAGTGAGGTGGCGACGGTCTCCTCGATTTTTTTCTGCAGCTCCTTGTAGTTCTCAATGCGCCTCTGGCACTCCTGGGCAATCTCTTCACTGATGTTCTTGGTGGTGGGCTTGCCATTGATCCATCCGACCCAACGGTAGTAGGGCCCGTGCAGGTACTTGGGACCCTGACGGCACCGACAGGTCGGCTTACCGCATTTGGAGTGCGCGGTAGAGATCGTCCCCGGAAGGATAGGGCCTGGAGAGGCGATGATGATTTTTCCGCTTGACATCTTGATAGCGTACATTATCAAGTAACGTCATGCAAGAAGAAAGATTGCGCCTGCGCGGGCTACGCGTGGGCGCACTGCCGATTCTGAACCACTTCATCGGGCGCATGGGGCTCGAGCAAGAGCTGCGCTTGGCGCTGAAGAACGCCGGCTACGCCGATGCGCTGCTGGCGCTGCTGAAGAACATCGTAGTCGATCGCAACGCCCTCTATGCGGTGGGCGAATGGATCGCGCTCTACGATGAGGGTTTGGTCTGGGTGGGCAAGGTCGGCGACGACAAGATCGGACGTGCTCTCGATCGCCTGTTTGCGGCGGATCGGGCCACCTTGCAGACCCGCATCGTGCTGGCCGTCATGAACGGCTTTCAGCTGACGATGGAGCGCATTCACAACGACACGACCAGCGTGATGGTCAGGGGAGCCTATGATCTTCAAAATCCCAAGGCCGTGCAGCTCAAGCGCGGCCACAGCAAGGAGCGCCGGCCCGATCTGAAGCAGCTGGTGTTCAGCCTGTGCGTGACCGCTGACGGCGCCGTTCCCGTGCACTTCAAGGCGTACGACGGGAACCAGACGGACGACGGCATTCATCTGGAGACGTGGAGCCGACTGCGCACCCTGTTGCAACATCCTGGCTTCATCTACGTCGCCGACTGCAAGCTGTGCACCGAGAAGAACTTGCGCACGATCGATGGCGAACGTGGGTTCTTCGTTACCGTCGTTCCCAAGACCCGTTCCGAGGTGGCAACGTTTACCGAAGCCGTGCTTGCCGGTGACGTGCGCTGGGAGGAGGTTCTCCGCAAGCGGGCGGACCGGGACAAGAAGTTCTTCGACGTCGTCGAATGTGCGGTGGGTCCCTATCATCTGCGAGAGGGGTTCATCGTTCACTGGTACCGATCGAGCCAGAAGATGAAGCGGGACGTTCGCGATCGCGAGGAGCGGATCGAGCGTGCGGTCGAGCGGCTGGAGAGCCTCGATCTCAGGCGCATGCGGGGACCCAAGACGGATGCCGCGATCCGCAAGCGCGTCGATGCGATCATCGCGCAGTACGGTGCCGAGGACTGGGTCACGGTTGAGATCAAATGGGATGCGATCGAAAAGTTCAAGGCCGTTACCCGCGGCAAGCCGACGGTGGACACGGTGTTCCGCCGCATCATCCAACAGGTGCCGCGCCTGCACGTCAGTACTGACGCGGCGAGCATCTCGCGCTCGGCGGCAATGGACGGCATCTTCCCACTGACTACTAACACCAAGGAGAAGCCCATCGACGTCTTCAAGATCTACAAGTACCAACCGAGGATCGAGAAGCGGCACGCGCTGCTCAAATCCACGCTCGAGGTGGCGCCGATTTGGTTGAAGAAGAACACGCGCATCGAGGCATTGATGTTCCTCGAGTTCCTCGGGCAGATGGTAGCGGCTCTCATTGAGCGAGAGCTGCGGCAACAAATGCTGGAAAACAACGTTGACCTACTCTGCTCCTTACCCGAAGGTCGCGCCTCAAAGACACCAACGATCGAACAAGTCCTGCGCCTCTTCGAGAACCAGAACAAGCACGTCCTCTACGAAGGCGACCGCCTCATCAGGCAGTTTGCTGATCCCCTAACGCCGGTGCAGTCGCAAATACTTCAATTGCTCTCTGTACCAACCACTGCTTACGCTGCAGGCAAGTAGCGCAGTCGCTCGGTGTCGGGCCGAACGTCGGTGAAAAATAGTGCGCGCTCACACTGCGGAATGTAGGATACAGATAAAGAGCCGCGAGCGGCTCGATCATTTATTCCAATCCATGTCGCATCGGGCGTTTAGTGGGGAGTTGTGAACGAGACAGCAAAAAACCTCTTAGAGTATTGCCGTGAGAACGGTCGGGTATGCCCGCAACCCACGCACTGGTATCGTCTCTGGGAGCTTTTGCCGAACCGGAGGCAGGTT
>DATDGW010000400.1:0-26554 GCA_036521895.1 Candidatus Sulfotelmatobacter sp.
AAAAGCGAGCGGATCATCTTGTAGACCGTGACCATCGATCCAATCACGAGAATAGCCACGAGCTTGATCGGAATATGTCCCAGAGCCAGGAATCCGTACACGATCGCAGCAGTTACCGCGAGGACCAGGAACACCACAAACGGAATGGAAACGTAGTAGTAGGTGCCGGCAACAGTGATGAGCATGCGATAGTAGTGGCGCAAGACCATTTCCGAACGACTGACGTTGAACTTGAGATCCGCGTTCTCGATGAAGCGCAAGGTCAGTTTCGAAAACACCTTACCGGCGACAAACAATATGAACAGACCGCATACCCACGCGGCCAGAAGGTAGGACGCGCGGTAACTCCAGCGCCAGGCCATGGCCCGCGTATGAATGCCGGAGTCAAGAAACCCCTGGACCGTTTGCGCGGGCAGTCCCATGCGGCCCGCTTGAATCATTTCGTCTTCAGCGCCGATCCAGGTTTCATCCATGGCTAGGCGGACGGCATGGCAATAGTGCGTGGCCATCTGGTTGGGATACTTGCGCACCAGGAGGTCGGTGGCTCGGCGAAAGTCTGCATCGTTCTTGGTGTCCAAGGCGAGTTGAGCCGTCAACACGGCATAGCTCGGATCGTCTGAATTCGGGTAGAGCCCAGTCGCTTCTTTCGCCAGGGACAAGGCTCGTTCCTTTTGCTCAGGAGTGCCTTGTGTGTTTTCGCTAGGATAGGCCAACACCTGCGCCATGCTAATCAGATTTTCAGGCGATCGCTCGATCCGGACAGCATTCTCGAGCAGCACCAGTGCGTCGTCCCTCTGTCCCACTCCGACGAGAGAAAATCCCAGGCGGCGCATCGCCGGTGTAAACTCCGGAGCCTGCTTCAATACTTCCCGGTAGAGTGGAACCGCTTGGCGGTAGTCCCGCTTGTCCATCGCCACCGTTGCACGCTGGAACGTGTCCACGGCCGCAGGAGCAACGACGGCCAGCTTGTCGCAAATCACCTGCTCCTTTTTAGAATCACGGGTTATCTGCTGCCCATAAACCGCAGCTGGGAATAGAAGCAGCACGCCAAGCGCAACGGAGAGTCGCGAACGCATATCTCGTTCCTCGGAGACCAAGATGCCAGCACGAGATTGTACAGCGCGCTACCCCGTTCAGTGCAGGGCTTTAGCGTGACTTTCGGACTTTATGCTTCAAGCCTGGTGGCCAGCCGAACTGATGGCCCAGAAATAGTTGTCCCACTGTGATCGTCCTGCGATTCCGAGCTATAATTCCGCTTAGGAGGGTTCCCATGACTCTCATCCGCCTTTTTGCTGTCGCGCTGCTGGTGTGTTCTACGCTGGTATTTGCTCAGACCAAAACTGATACCCTGGCAGTTTCAGAGCAGGCTTCTGCGAGCCAGCCAGCAACAGCCTCCGAGCTGTGGAAGTTCGTCCCCAACCAGCTCGCGGATGCCAGATCTGGGAAGGACCCTCTAAACCGTCTCCAGGTCGACAAATACAAGGTCTCCCGATCCAACACCAACACCCGCACTCTCCTCTTCGGCCCGGACGCCGACGCTGGCATGGTTCTTTCCGGCTTGGGTGGAGACCTCGACGGAGTTACGACCTGTTTGAAGATTCGCAGTTACGTCGTCGCGCGCGATTCGAAGGATTCGGACTCCACGCACCCGGTCAGCTATTCGACCTGCCAGCCCTCGACGCGTTACCGCGTGCGGACCACTGAGATTCGGTCCGGTTCGGTCGACCGTTGAGCCGCGCTGCCTAACACTTCTTTACCCAATTGCTACGCTCTTTGACACGGTCCAGGAGTATTCTTCTCTTGGACAAACTGTCCGATAGAGGCCAAGGCATCCCCGCCCTGGTTCGGTTGGTACGAGGTGCTTTATGCGGCTCTCCAGCCTTTGCGTTGCAGCGGTTCTTCTCCTTTCTGTGGTGACCTTTGCACAACATTCCTCCGGGGGCGGAAGCTCGAGTGGCGGAAGTTCCGGCGGCTCCAGCGGCGGCGGAGGCGGCTCGCACGGCGGCTCCAGCTACTCTGGCGGTTCTGGCGGCGGCCACAGTTCGGGCGGTTCGGGTTCGAGCTCGGGGGCGCACAGCTCCGGCGGATCGTCGTCGCACGGATCGAGTGGGCATAGCTCGATTTCAACCCCCACATCAACCCACCCGGGCGTGAACAACTCTCGCAGCGTGAGCAACTCCCATACAAATCATGAGCGCTCTGTCCATGAGCCAACTACAGGCGCCCGCGTCAGGACGGAAATGCCCGAGAAGAGGAGCTTCTTCGGCTTCCTGCGGCATCCCTTCCGGAAGCCCGAGCCTAAGGCTAAGACTGTCACCGATTTGAGGCGCCCGGTATGCTTCAGAGGCCCGTGCGCAGCCTGTCCCCCAGGAGAGGCCCACGCGGGTGGATGTGGCGGAACCTTTTACGTCCGCCACGAACGCAGTCATTGCACGTCGGGAGAGGTTTGGAGTGGCGGCGCGTGCCTGCTACAGACTCAGTTTCTCGACAGCTGCAACGGGTTGCGGATGGCGATGCAGCGGCAGGAACAGAGCATGCGGGCGGCTGAGTCACAACAGCAAACCACTTGTGCAGCGGGCTCTTCGCAGGCCTGCGTGGACTCCGCCAGCGCGGCACAAAGCGAGGCCGGCCTTTACCACACGTTGCAGGAGCAGTACCAGCGTTGCATGCAGCGGTCGCTGGCCACTCAACCTTTCGCGGGCTTTGGTCATGGCGGTTATTCCGCGGGACGGCTGTTTGAACCGTTCGAGTTGCGGTTCAGCTATCCATAGCCATTACGAGCCATTACGTGCGTTCCTTTCTTTCCCTTCGTTACCGCATTAGAATTGCGGTGTGACGTTCCGCTGCGGCTTCAGTGGCCCGGCGGTTTCTTGACTGGGGGAGAGAAATGGCCACGACCAGCGCGGTTCCCAAAGCCCGGATTTCTGGCGGCAGCTTTTTGCTGGAATCCAGGCAGCCCGAAGAGATTTTCACGCCCGAAGATTTCAGCGAACAGCACCAACTCATCGGGCAGACGGCGGAGGAGTTTGCCGTCAACGAAATTCTTCCGCACGTCGAGAAGATCGAGCACAAGGATTTCTCGGTTTCCCGCGACCTGCTGAAAAAAGCCGGAGAACTCGGACTCAGCGGTGTCGAGATTCCTGAAGCCTACGGCGGCCTTGAGATGGACAAGGTCACCGCCGCCGTTATCGCCGATCACATCGCGAAGTATGCCGGCTTCGCCACCACCTGGGGTGCGCACAGCGGCATCGGCATGTTGCCCATAGTGTATTTCGGCACCGAAGAACAGAAGAACAAATACCTGCCGCGTCTGGCCTCGGGTGAAATCGTGGGAGCGTACGCCTTGTCGGAAGCTTCCTCTGGGTCGGATGCACTCAACTGCCGCGCTCGCGCTGAGCTTTCGGCCGACGGCAA
Organism: Candidatus Sulfotelmatobacter sp.; assembly: GCA_036521895.1. Taxonomy (GTDB): domain Bacteria; phylum Acidobacteriota; class Terriglobia; order Terriglobales; family Acidobacteriaceae; genus Sulfotelmatobacter. Next base: position 3,415 of record DATDGW010000400.1, read on the forward strand.
GCATTACGTGCTCAACGGCGAAAAGATGTGGATCACCAACGCCGGCTTCGCCGATCTGTTCACGGTGTTCGCCAAAGTGAACGGCGAGAAGTTCAGCGCGTTCCTGGTCGAGAAGACTTTCCCCGGATTCTCCGTCGGCACCGAAGAACACAAGATGGGAATCCGCGGGTCGTCGACCTGCCCGATCATTCTGAGCGACTGCAAAGTGCCGGTCGAAAACCTGCTCGGCGAAATCGGCAAGGGACATGTAATCGCTTTCAATATTTTGAACGTCGGACGCTTCAAGCTAGGCGCGATGTGCGTTGGCGGAGGCCGCGTCTCTCTCGAGAACGCCATCGGCTACGCCAAGCAGCGCAAGGCGTTTACCAAGGTGATCGCCGACTTCGGACTGGTTCGAGAAAAGATCGCTAACATGGCGACTCTGCTCTATGTGGGCGAATCGCTGGTCTATCGCACGGTCGGCATGATGGATGTGGCGCTGGGCGAGGTCGACAAATCGGCCGCCGACGCCGCCAAGCAGACTTTGAAAGCGATCGAAGAGTACGCGGTCGAATGTTCCATTATTAAAGTCTGGGGCTCGGAGATGATTGACTACGTTGTCGACGAGACCGTGCAGATTTATGCCGGCTACGGATTTGTCGAGGAGTATCCCGCCGAGCGGGCGTATCGCGATGCCCGCATCAACCGCATCTTCGAAGGGACCAACGAGATCAATCGCCTAATCATCACCGGATTCCTGCTGAAACGCGCGATGTCCGGTCAGTTGCCGCTGATGCCGGCGATCAAGAAACTGATGGATGAAGTGCTCTCCGGTCCATCGATGGCCGAAGAACTCGAAGGCGCGCTGCCCGAGGAGCGCAAACTGGTGGCACAAGCCAAGAAGCTAGGTCTGTTCGCCTCAGGAGCGGCCACGCAGAAATATATGCAGGCGATTCAGGATCAGCAGGAGATCATGGGCGCCATCGCGGACATGACCATTGAGACTTATGCGATGGAAACGGCTGTGCTGCGCGCGCAGAAGATCGTAGACACGAAAGGTGAGGCTGGTGCGGCTTTGCCAGTTGCGATGACGCGGGTGTATCTGTCGCAGGCTATGGAGAAAGTCGAGTCGGCGGCACGCAAGGTGATCGCCGCAGTGGCCGATGGCGACATGCTGCGCACACAGTTGGCGATTCTGCGCAGATTGGCGAAGTACGAACCCTTCAACACCATCGAACTGCGGCAGCAGATCGCGCAGACGATGATTGAGCGCGGGAAGTACTCGCTCGCCTAAGCACAATTCTGAAACCAAGGAGGACACAGAGGAATCCTCCGTGTCCTCTGCCGTCCTCTGTGGTTGGTTTCGTTCCTGCCCGCCCTCTGATACAAATGTCACGATGAAAACTAGAGCGCTGCACCTGGTCGCTGCGATCGGCTTCGCTCCGAATCTGTTCGCCCAGTCGACTCCGGCCGCCCCGCGGGACTCGGCCACCTTTGACCCTGACGGCACCGCGCACATCACGCGCGTCATTCCGATGCCGACAACCGTCAGTCCTGAGGCGCAGAAGTGGCTGCAATCGCTGAACCAGCAGAAAGTGGGCCCGCCGGAGACGCTGGCTGATCGCCGCACCCACACCGATGCCTGGCGCAAGATGGACTCCGCCGAAGCGCGCAAGCTCTATCCCGTGAACGTCGAGGAAACCACGCTCGCGGGCGTGCGCACCGACATCATCACACCCCTGTCGGATCCGAGAACAAAGCGCGTGCTCATTAATCTGCACGGCGGCGGATTCAACTCGGACTCAGGATCGTTGATCGAGGGCATCCCGATTGCGAACCTGGCGAAGATCAAGGTCGTCTCCGTCTACTATCGCCTCGCGCCCGAGAATCCGTTTCCGGCCGCGGTCGACGATGTGGTCGCGGTGTATAAGGAACTGCTGAAGACTTATCCGGCGCGCGGCATCGGAATTTTCGGGACATCAGCGGGCGCGATTCTTACATGCGAGGTCACTGTCCGTTTGAAACAGCTTGGACTTCCGCTGCCTGCTGCCCTCGGGATCTTCTCTGGGCTTGCGGATTTCAGCCGTGTCGGCGACTCCCGGCAATGGTTTGCGCTCAACGGCCTTCCTGGGCGGATGGAGCCGGTCGAGCCCAATCACCTGCCCGACGATCAGTATGTGGGCAAGACCGATCGCAAAGATCCAGTGCTGTCGCCGCTGTTCGCCGATCTGCACGGCATGCCACCGAGCCTGCTCGTCACCAGCACGCGCGACATTCTATTGAGTGATACAAGCACGCTTCAGCGCTCGATGCTGCGCGCCGGAGTCGATGCACAACTGGTGGTCTTTGAGGCTTTGCCGCATGCGTTCTGGTATCACTTCCTGTTGCCGGAGACGAAAGAGGCGCTCGAGTTGATGGCCAAGTTTTTCGATGAAAAGGTGGGGCGATAACACCTTCATTCCTAAAGCTTTCGCCTTTCATTTCAAGGAAAACATACACATGATCCAAAGGATTGTTCGATTCCCTTCGTTGCAGGCGCTCCTTACGCTAATCGCAAGCATCTTCACGCTCTCATTCGCTTGCTATGCCGATGTCACCGTGCCGGCGCTGCTGGCCGATCACATGGTGGTGCAACGCGGTTTGCCGGTTCACGTCTGGGGTATGGCCGCACCGCATGAGGCCGTCTCCATCGCGTTTCGCGGCGAGACGAAGGCGGGAACCGCCGACGCTGACGGCCGCTGGAGCATCTATCTGACTCCGGGCGAAGCTGGCGGCCCCTACGAGTTGACGATCAAAGCGACGAACACAATCGTGCTCCACGACATTCTTGTGGGTGATGTGTGGGTCGCCTCCGGCCAGTCGAATATGGAATTCCCCATGACGGGCCTAGTCAACGCACAAACGGAAATCGCAGCGGCACAATATCCCAAGATTCGACTCTTCCTGGTCAAGCACAAGCCGGCGGACTATCCGCTGGGGAATGTCGAATCCAAAGGATGGACAGCGTGCACTCCGGAAACGGCTGCCGATTCTTCCGCGGTGGCGTACTTCTTCGCCCGCAATCTGCAACACAAGCTAGGTGTGCCCATTGGGCTAATCGAGTCCTCCTGGGGAGGAACCGCGGCCGAGTCGTGGACGAGTCTGCACACCCTCGGGGCCGATGCTGCGCTCATGCCCGTCTTCTCTGCGCGGGCGAAAATGGTTGACGAACAGTCCACTAACGTATTGCGTCAGCAGCGCGAGGATGCTGAGTTTCAGAAGGCGGTCGCGCAAACCAAAGCGGAGGGTAAGCCGCTGCCTGGGCCGCAATGGCACCCCGATTTCGCCGCGTGGGCGCCGACCGCGCTCTACAACGGCATGATTGCGCCCCTTACCCCGTTCGCAATTCGCGGCGTCATCTGGTATCAGGGAGAGGCCAATGCCTCATCGGATCGGGCGTCTCTGTATGCACGACTTTTTCAAACCATGATTCGCGATTGGCGCAACTCGTGGGGCGAGGGTGACTTCTCGTTCCTCTACGTGCAAATCGCCAACTGGAACACGGAACCAGGCGAGCTTTGGCCGGAGGTCCGCAACGCGCAGCGACAGGCACTCGCGCTCAGGAATACGGGCATGGCGGTCACAATCGACATTGGCGATCCCAACGACATTCACCCCAAGAACAAGCAGGACGTCGGCCTCCGTCTGTCGCTGGCCGCGCGCGCGATCACTTACGGGGAAAAGATCGAGTGGTCCGGCCCGTTGTACCGCCAGGTCACACAGGAGGAAGATGCGTTGCGCGTGTGGTTCGACCACGCGAATGGGTTGATGGCGAAAGGCCCGACGGTTACGGGATTTGAAGTCGCGGGCGCGGACGGAAAGTATTCAGCAGCCGACGCCAAGATCGAGGGCACATCCGTCGTGGTGTCGAGTGCTGCGGTGCCGACGCCGGTCTCCGTGCGCTACGGATGGGCCGCGAATCCGAATTGCAATCTGTACAACAAGGAAGGACTGCCAGCGTCGCCGTTTCAGGGGCCGGAATGAACTCGACTACTTGCCTGCTAGCGCTGCATCGTCCGGCACCAGCATATAGCTCACGAACGCCACCCGCGTGCTGTCGGGGGACCACGACGGAACGTTGATCGTTCCCTGCCCGCCGAACAACTTGGCCAGCACCGTGATCTTCCCGTCGGCGAGCGACATGAGGCGCAGCATCACGTCTTTGTTCTCGGGATGTCCGGCCACGTCGGCGCCGTAGGTGAGGAACACCATCCACTGCCCATTTGGAGAAATGTGTGGGAACCAGTTGTTGAGGTCGTCGGAGAAGACTTGCTCCTGCTCGCTGCCGTCGGGCTTCATGCGCCAGATCTGCATGTGGCCCGTGCGCTCGGAGTTGAAGTAAATATATTTCCCGTCAGGTGAATATTCCGGGCCGTCGTCGAGTCCTTTGGCGGTAGTCAGTCTGGTCTCTTCGCCTCCAACTGCGAGAATCGTATATATATCGAAATCGCCGTTGCGCTGGCCGACGAATGCCAGCGTCTTGCCGTCGGGCGACCAGCCATGCCAATAAGAAGGAGACCTCAGCGTGATGCGGCGCGGCATACCGCCAGCGATGGGGACGATGTAGACCTGCGACTCGTGTTCTGCCTGCGAGTTGTCGCTGATGGCAAGTTGGGTCGCGTCGGGTGAAATGCCATGATCGTTGTTGCAACGGTTCGCGAAGCCTGTGTCGATCGTGGCCGGCTTGTTGCTGCCGACCGCGAGGCGTTCGATGTGGCCATCGCGATTGAAGAGAAATGCGTTGCCGTCGTGAGTCCAGTTCGGGGCTTCGAAGCGGCCTCGCGCGAGATAGACCACCCGACGGTCAGTGGAGTCGAGGGCGATGGTTTCGAGTGCGCTGTAGAGTGTCACCTTCCCGACGGTCGCGGGCGTGAATGGCATCAGCTTGACGTTGGAGAAAACTGCTTTTTCCACTATGTCTTTATCGTGAGAACACACGCCGAGTCCAACGTAGAAAGTGCCCTGCAGTGGGATGCGCAGCCAACCGCCCTCGGGCTGGGGCTCGCCGCCGTCGGTGGCAAGGGACATATAGACGTAGTCGCCGCGCTTGGAGATTTGCAACCGCGTTGGGGCCGACACGTTCGATTGGACCTCGCGCGTGACCGCGCCTTTTTCGTCGCGGAATTGCAGCGCGGTCAGTCCGCTGGCGTGGAGCGCCACGTCGGCGTACACAGAATCGGCATCGAGGCTCTGGCGCAGGATCAGCACGGCTTTCTTGTGCTCATTTCCAGTCTTGGTCAGAAAGGAGATGTCGGCGGCCAGAATCACGTCTCCGGAAACTTTCTTCCACACGAACTGAAATGCATCTTGTGTGGACCACATATTCTCGCCGCTGCCACTGATCGCGTAAGTTCCCTTGGAAGCTTCGTATTCGACCGAGCCCGCGTGCAGGACTGTGCCTACGTCGCCGTGAGTTTCGAAAATTCCAACCGTCGCCGATTGCGTCCAGACTAGGCTTCCCATCAGGGCAACGAGACCAGCCAAGAGTGCAACCAGCGTAAAACTCCGAAGAATGCGCATGCAAACCCTCCGTCGATTGCGACGACAGCGAGATGACCAACTCGGCATTGTAACGCTTATCTTTCGATATCAATCCGCGGGCGCTTCTGGTAAAACGTCTTGCATGAAAAAGATGCGAACCCTCCTTACCGCATTCTTCTGCATTCTATTTTTTATTCCGACCGCGATCGCGCAACCGAGCGCCTCTCCGTCTGCGAATCTAGCGCTCACTCCGCCCATGGGCTGGAACTCATGGAACAAGTTTGCCTGCAACGTCAGTGAGGACATGATCAAGAGCATGGCCGATGCGATGGTGAAGTCAGGCATGAAAGACGCGGGCTACGTCTACGTCAACATCGACGACTGCTGGCAGGTGAGCCGTGACGCTAGCGCCAATATCGTCGCCGACCCGCAGCGCTTTCCACATGGCATGAAGGCCGTGGGAGACTACATTCACTCGCTCGGACTGAAGTTCGGAGTGTATTCCGACGCGGGATCGAAGACTTGTGCGGGCCGTCCCGGCGGCCTCGGGCACGAGTATCAGGATGCGCTGCAGTACGCGGCCTGGGGCGTCGATTACTTGAAGTATGACTGGTGCAACACGACCACACAGGACGCGAAGGCTTCGTACGCCAACATTCGCGCGGCGCTGGACGCTTCCGCGCGTCCGATCGTGCTGAGCATTTGCGAGTGGGGGACGGCGAAGCCATGGCTGTGGGGCAAGGAAGTCGGCGGCAACTTGTGGCGGTCGACGGGGGATATTCAGGACCGCTGGGGAGGCCAGCAAAAGTGGCCGGATGGCACTTGTTGCTCGAACGGCGTCCTGGCGATCCTCGACCAGCAGGTGGGTCTGCAATCGTATGCGGGGCCGGGGCACTGGAACGATCCCGACATGCTCGAAGTTGGCAATGGAGAGATGACCGACGTGGAGTACCGCTCGCATTTCAGTTTGTGGGCGCTCCTGGCGGCGCCGCTGATCGCGGGCAATGACCTGCGTAACATGCGGCCGGAGATTCACGACATTCTTACGAATAAAGAAGTGATCGCGGTGAATCAGGACGCGCTCGGGCGCGAAGGCGAGCGCGTGGCGAAGAGCGGCGATCTCGAAGTGTGGGCGAAGCAGTTAAAGGACGGCAGCCGCGCGCTGATCTTGCTGAATCGCGGGGCGAGCGAACAGGAGATCTCCGCGAACTGGGAGAGTCTTGGTTATCCCAACAACGTCAGCGCCGCGGTGCGCGATCTGTGGTCGCACAAGGATCTCGGAAAGTTCACGGGGAAATTCTCGGCTGCGGTTGCTTCGCACGGCGTGGTAATGATTACGGTGAAACCATAAACATATTCACCACAGAGGACACAGAGGTCACGCCGACTTCTTCAGCTCTTCCATCACGCTCTGGATCAGCTCTTTCGCGTCGGTCAGGCGCTTCATGATGATTTGAATGTCCATCACGGGCTTGCTCGGCCAGCGCTGGCTCTGGCAGTAGACGCCGTGCTGTCCGACCAGCGCCATGGCGTCGGTGATCGTGTCCATGGTGACGGCAAGACGCCCGCGGGGCACGCCCATCATGGTCTCGTAGTGTTCCAGTTCTTCCTGCTTTTCGTCGAATACCGGCATGGGACGATTGTAACTGCATGCGAGCATGGCGCATAATGAGGTGGCTGCTGACTTATTCTTCACTCACGCGTCCAAACCATTGGCACTCAACATCCCAAAAGGAGAGACCATGCAAAAACGGATTGCCGTTCTCGTGTTCGCGATTTTGACCCTTAGCCTGTTCGCCTCGGCGCAGGCCAGCCCCCCGGCTTCGGCTTCGTGCGATCTTGGCGGAGGAAAGACCATCAAGACGGACTACTCCAGCCCGCGTCTAAAGGGACGAAAGATGGTCGGCGGGCAGGATCCCTACGGCAAAGTCTGGCGTAATGGGGCCAACGCGGCGACAACCTTCGTCACGAGCGCCGATATCGTAGTAGGCGGAAAGAACGTGCCGGCTGGGAGCTATACATTGTTCGTCCTCCCAACGGCAGACAAGTGGACCCTCATCATCAACAAGAAAACCGGCGAGTGGGGCATTCCCTACACGTATGAAAGCGATGAACTCGCCCGTATCGACATGAAGCTCTCCAAGCTTCCGTCGCCCGTTGAGAACTTCACAATCGCCTACGATAAGACCGCCGCAGGCTGCACTCTCCGCGAGGAGTGGGACACAACGCGGGCAACGGTAGACATCAGCGCGAAATAGCAGGCGCAAGAAGCTAGCGGAGAAACTGTACGCCGGCCTCCTAGGGGGACTCCGTACGGTTTTACTTTTGCTGCTGCTGCAGCGCGTCGACGGCGTGCTGGGCTTCGATGAGGTCAGGAGATATCTTCAGGGCTTGCTGGTAAGCGTCGAGTGCTTCGGGGGCATGCCCAGTCTGGGTTAGCGCCCGGCCGAGCGCGAGATATCCCTGAGCGGTGGGCTGCAGTTCCACCGAGCGGGAAAGATCGCTGATCGCTTCGTCGGGTTTGCCTTGCTTCTGCGCCAGCAGGCCGAGACCGAACCAGGCGTTGTACTGGTTGGGATTGAAGCGCAGCGACTGGTCGAAATCCTTGTGCGCGTGCTCATCGTCTCCCAGCGCGCGATGAGCGGCGCCCAGGTTCGCGAAGGTCTGCGCCAGCAGGCCGGGATCTGAAGTGAGATTCACCGCGGTCTGATACTCCGCGATGGCCTCCCGCATCTGGCCGTGCTTTTGAAAGTAGATTCCAAGATTGCGGTGGCTCATGGGATCGTTGGGCTTAATGCGCGCCGCGGCCTCGAAGTGACGATGCGCCTCTTCTTCTCGATCTTGCAGAATCAGCGCTCCGCCCAGATTGTTCTCGGCAACAAAATTGTTCTGCGTGACCGCGAGCGTATGCGACCACAAGTCGTAGTTCGTCTGCCAGTAATCGATCTGGTGATGGGTGGTGATCGCGAGTGCAACGAGGATTACGGCGGCTGGAAGCGCAGGCCAGAAGCCGAGTTGCTTTGATTCAGCCCAGTCGGCGACGCCGAACGCGATCATCACGAAAATGCCGATCAGCGGGATGTAGGCGTACCGGTCGGCCATGGCGGCTTCTCCAACTTGCACTAGGCCGATGACCGGAACCAACGTTCCGAGAAACCAGAGCCAACCTACGAGCAAGTAACGGCGGGAGCGCAGTCGCCACGCCATCGCGCTGATGGCGATCAAAACTGCGGCCGCAACCAGCACCTGCCACGCCGCCAACGAATCTCCGGGATGCGGGTACAGAGGCGCGAGTCTTGCAGGCCAGATCATCTTCCACAGGTACATTCCGTAGGCCCAAGTCGCGGTTGCGATGCGCACTCCGAAGGAAACCTCGGCGGTGGTTCGGATCGCGCCGCCAGCCTGCTGCGCCTGGGTCGTGATCACCGCGCTGGCAGCCGAGAGGGCGAGCAGCGGCACTTTCTCAATCACAAGCCGCGACCACGGCAGCGTTGGAGTCTTGTCGGCTTCCTCGTTCCCTCCGCGAACTCGCGCCAGCGGCCAGTAGTCGAGCAGCAGTAGAAGGAATGGCAGCGTGATCACCATTGGCTTGGACGCTAGCCCAGCGGCGAACAATGCAGCGACGGCCAAATACCGGGTCCAGTGCGGCCTCCGCGCATACCAGCCGTAACCCCACAGCGTGAGCAAGAAGAACATGGTGCAGAGAACGTTCTTGCGCTCGGCGACCCAGGCAACCGACTCCACATTGATGGGATGAAGCGCGAACAAGGCGGCCACGAAAAGGCTCGGCCCCAGTCTGTCGGCTGCCCACATCAACAGCAGAAAGAGCAGAATTACGTTCACCATATGCAGCAGGATGCTGGTGAAGTGATGACCCGCTGGATTCAGGAGGAATAGCGAGCAATCGAGTGCGTGCGACATCCACGTAAGCGGATGCCAGTTTGCTTGTTCGGTGGAAGTAAGCGCCCAAGCGATGGTGTCCGCGGTTAGGCCCTGACGCACGCGCGGGTTATCGATGACGTAGCGGTCATCGTCGTAGTTCACAAACGGATGGCGATTGACCTGGTTGTAGAGTGCGAGCGTGACCACGGCCAGAAGCAGGCAGACGATCTTGTTCCGCTTCTGCGCATTCGCAAACAGGCTGATTAGGTTTTGGGGAGGCAACAATAGGATTTAACCACATCGGTCACGGCAGCGGAAGAAAGGCGTGCGTGCAACGCCCAAGCGAGGACGAGACGACGCCGACGCCGGCGCGGGCTGAGGTGGTGATTCCTCTGGTGTGCACGTGGGGGCACGGCACACCCGCCTGAGCTGTGGGTACACCGAAGAGTGGCGTGTCAGGCAGGTGACTGGCTGCACTACCACCTCGAAGTTGCTCTGCATCTATCGCCAATGCAAGAATTCAGCTCTCAGGCCCGACGGGTTGGCGCGAGACGGTCCTTCGAGTCTTCGACTGCGGAACCGGCTGCCTTGAACGTTCAGCAAATCCTCGATCAGTGGGGTGGTGACGAAACCCTGTTGCATGAGGTAATCGAGATAGTCATTCACGAAACTCCCCAACATCTCGAAACCTTTGCGAAAAGCCTTGGGTCAGGGAGACGCAGAGGCGGTAGAAAGGACAGCTCACAGCTTGAAAGGCGAACTGGGGTATCTCGGAATCTCGGAGGTGTCGGTGAAGAGCCGTGAACTGGAGGAACTGGGGCGGAAACGCAACCTGGAACAAGCATCCAGGATATTTCCTTCTTTCGAAGCAAGGGTTTTTCGCCATCGTCGCGGCGATGCGCCGGGCGGCCTCGCAAGAGAGAGCCGGACAAATAAAAGAATCCTAATTATCGACGATAGCAGAATGCTCCAAGCGGCAAAGAAAACGAGCTCTAGTCCGATGCCTCCTTTTCAAGCGGTGGCTCCGAGCCCGGCAACTGCGTGCGGCTTTGCGTAAGGAATTCCTATCGGCAGCCGCCAACACCTTCATCAACTAGAGTATTACTCCCCGTCTGGACTGCAAGCAAACGCTGCCGGATTGCCCAACGGAGTTTCGAGCATCCGGTTAGGGAACGCTGGCGAGCGCCGACGAGCCACTGAGGGTGAGGGCCCCAGTTGCTGCCACTGAAGCACAAGATCCGCCGAAAGGATCGAAAAGGCAAGGCAGGCCCAGACGATAGTCTCGTTTGCCTGCGTGCCAAGATTCTCCCATCCGGTCACACCGCCGATCACTCGCCCCTCCAGAAAAACTAGTGCGACCACAAAGCTGCGAGGCATCCATTGCCGGTGCTCCTGAACTCTCCCTTTAAGAATGAAGACCCTCGCAATCCCGGTAGTAGTCATCCACAACGCGGCGTCCGCCGCGCCGGCAATACTGAAAGATCGGGGTTCGCCCATGCGCTCCTGGAAGTACTGGATGTAAAAGCCGAGCGGCGCAGCCACGCACACACCTGCGACATAGATTCGGCCGATTACACGATGGAGCTGCCTAAAACGATGTCGAAGTCGGTCGGAGAACTGCATCGGGCCCAGCAGTAGAGCGCACGCACCGGCGATTCCATGGGGCAACAGCCACCATTTAAAGGGTTCGTAGTGCTGCCATAGCGGATCCCTCGGATGCACCAGAAAACTCTCATCGTGAGGGATCACGTAGGCCAACATCAGGCCGATGGCAGCAAACAGCAAATATTTTGGACGTAACCACGAGCTCTGCTGGAGCGCTGTCGGTATTGTTGACATGGAAGAGCCTCCGGGACAGCGATTCTTGATTTCGTGCCTTGATGGTCGATGGTTTCTAGAGCGCTTCTAGAAGGAAACCGCCGCGCCCGTAGCCCGGCGGTCTCCACTCGGCCGTTACTACCTTCTGGTCCTATGTGGTGCCTCTGCAACGTTGTCTGCGCTAGCGGCTTGGTCATCGCCGCAATCGTTGCGTAGCTCGTTGGGGGCGCCTCTGGGTGGTGGGCTCGATTTGTTGTCGATGCAGGGAATCGCACTTAGATAATCGTAAATGGCCTCGATCTGATACTCGGTCATGTTGTGAAACAGCGGCCATGGCATCACCTGGAGAAGATTGCCATCGACGGGAGGCGGAAGACACGTTGCTGTATCTGGATCTACCGGAGGTTCCGAGCAGGTCAGATGGATCCGATCGAAATCGGTTCCATGCCGCAGGATTGCCTTGAATTGTTCAAGCGTGCGGCCACCTTCCGGTCGTCCCGTTCTGTCCGGTGTCAGGTTGCGCGTAATGATATCTGGCCCAACGTATGGTCCCGAGGGTAGCCAATAAGCTGGTGGCGGATATACCCCGGGTACCGGCGGGACGGCTGGACCGAAGTCCGTGCCGCCTTCCAGGTAGGTGGTCGGGTCGGTTTTTGTCGGCTGGCCAAAATAGGGGTTTCCGCCTGCAGCGTAATTGAAGGTTGGGGGCCCTCCGCCGGTGTGGCAACCGTTGCAGTCGCCAACAGCGTTCACCAGAAAGCTACCCAAACCCACCTTCCAGGGGTCTTTCCCCTCCAGGTTCAGCGGGACGGGCGCTATCTCCAAACCGATACGAACCAATGATGCCTCCCCGTCGTCTTTGTCGTTGCCATGGTGGTTGGCCTGCGCTTGCGCACTCGGCGGAGTGCTGAACCGTCCTGTTAGCGCAATCACACCCAGCATCAAGACAGTTGCCGATGCCATTTTGACAAGTTTCTGTGTCTTCATTTGTGGTTCTCCTTGGCGGATTTGTCCAGGTCATCGCGTTTGCATCCGGGCATCGCTTCCCGGCGCATACGCATGCAATGCAAAGGCACGATCGTTTTAGAAATCACCCCATCAAGGACTGCGCCCGGATCGTGCTCGGGTTGTCCTCACGCTGGGGCGCATGATGTTTCAGTTTGAGCTGCCAGGCAATGGAGAAGGTCTGGAGAATCGTGTATTCACCTGCATTTGTTCTGTACTCCGAACCTGCTGGAAAGTCTGGCCTTATGGACCGGCGAAGGGATGTAAAATCACAGCCGCATGGATGGAGAACTCGACCGTGGCTGCAGACCTGGTCACATTTGAGGATTTTGAACTAGACCTTCGCTCCTACCAAGTGCGACGTTCAGGCCGCACCTTGAAGCTGGAACGAATCCCCATGGAAGTCTTGATCCTGCTGGCGGAGCGGCGGGGCCAGTTGGTAACACGGGAAGAGATCATTGAAAAGCTTTGGGGCCAGAACGTCTTCCTTGATACCGATAACGCAATCAATACCGCGATCCGGAAAATCCGCCAAGTCCTCAAGGACGATCCCGAACAACCGCGCTTTATCCAGACCGTCACAGGGAGAGGCTACCGATTTATAGGCCAGACATCCGAGGTTGTTGTCCCACCCTCTCAAGCGCCAGCTCCGGAGCAACCGGCTTCGAGTTCGCGTGCAACGACCGGAGCGCCAACGGGCATTGGAAAGCGCTGGAAGCTGATTGTTCCCGCAATCGTGGCTGGGCTGGCGTTGTCAGTCGGTGCTTACTTCGATCTCCGCCCCACACCGAAGCTCACGGACAAAGACACGATTGTCGTTGCCGACTTCAGTAACACGACGGGCGATTCCGTATTTGACGGAACGCTGAGGCAAGGCTTGGCGGTGCAGCTTGAGCAGTCGCCCTTCCTCAGCCTCATTTCCGAGGAGCGCATCCAGCAGGTACTGAGGTTGATGAGCAAGCCAGCCGATGCCCGACTGACTCCAGAGATCGCCCGGGAAGTCTGTGTGCGAACTGCAAGTGCGGCCGTTCTCGACGGCTCGATCGCAAGCCTCGGCAGCCTGTATGTGTTGGGATTACGCGCAGAAGACTGTCGCACGGGAGATGTTCTTGCTGAGGAACAGGTGCAAGCGGCGAGAAAAGAGGACGTTCTGAATGCCCTTGGCCAAATTGCGAGCAAATTCAGAACCCGCGTCGGTGAATCACTATCCACCGTCCAGAAACACGACACTCCACTCGCCGAGGCTACGACGCCTTCACTCGAAGCCTTGAAGGCTTACAGCGCGGGTTGGAAGGCTTCCTTCTCGACTGGTGCAGCGGCCGCTATACCCTTTCTCGAGCGCGCCATCGAGATCGACCCTAGCTTCGCCAGCGCTTACGCCACGCTCGGCCGCATGAATGGCGACATCGGGGAATCGGTCCTTTCTGCGATGAACACCCGCAAAGCCTACGAACTTCGGGACCGCGCCAGTGACCAGGAGAAGTTCTTTATCACCCTCTCCTACGATTTGCAGGTCACGGGCAACTTGGAGAAAGGACAACAAACCTGCGCCTTGTGGGTGCAAGCCTATCCTCGTGCTTGGGAGCCTCACGGGCTGTTGTCTGGAGATATTTACGTGGCGAGGGGCAAACGTGAAGAGTCCGTCGAGGAAGGTAAAATAGCTCTCGGCATCGACCCGGATTTCTCCATCGGATACGTCAATCTCGCCGCGAGCTACATGGCGCTGGAACGTCTGGACGAAGCGGAAAAGACGCTACAACGAGCCTCCGAGCGCAAACTTGAAATACCGGATTTCTTCGTTCTGCGATACGTGATTGCCTTTCTGAAAGGCGACAAGGTGGGGATGGAGCGTGAAGTTGCGCTGGCTGGGGAACGGCGTGGCGTGGACGACTGGATGTCCAACTCTGAAGGGTTCGTACTGGCGTATTCCGGTCACTTGCAAGCCGCAAGAAAGATGTCACAACTGGCAGCGGGTTTGGCTCGCAAGACCGAGCGGCGGGATACGGAGGCTCTTTACGAAGCGGATGCGGCGGTGCGGGAAGCCCTGTTCGGAAATGTGTCCACCGCAAGGCAAAGAGCCGGGGACGCACTTGAGCTTTCAAAGAGCAGGGATGTGGCATATGGAGCCGGCTTTGCGCTTGCTCTCTCGGGAGATTCTTCTCGATCGCAAGCGGTGACAGAGGACCTCTCAAGGCGTCTCCCGGAGGATACGAGGGTCCAATTCACCTACGCGCCGACGCTTCGCGCACTACTGGCGTTAAACCACAGCCAGCCGCCAAAGGCCGTCGAACTGCTTCAAACCGCGTTTCCTTATGAACTCGGGAGTCCAATTACCGGCGGTTCTGAATTCCTTTTGGGTGCCAGTAGTCTCTACCCGGCCTATGTCCGTGGTCTTGCCTATTTGGCCGCACATCAAGGCGCCGAAGCCGCCGGCGAATTCCAGAAAATTCTCGATCACCGCGGGATCGTGATCAGCGATCCCATCGGCGCATTGGCTCACCTGCAATTGGGCAGGGCTTACGCAGTGTCGGGTGATAAGAGCAAAGCGAAATCCGCCTATCAGGATTTCCTTACGCTCTGGAAAGATGCGGACCCTGACATCCCCATTCTGAAGCAGGCCCAAGCCGAATACGCGAATCTCAACTAAGGCAAACACGGATTCCGGGCCTCAGCGTCCTCTGTGGTTAATCCTGAGGCTTCCACCGCAAAACAGGCTTCCGAGCAGCCGCGGTCTCATCCAAGCGCGAAACTCTTGTTGAATGCGGAGCACCGAGCACGGTCTGCGGATCCTCTTCCACTTCTCCCGCGATGGACTTCATTGCCTCGATGAACAGGTCCATCTCTTCCTTCGACTCGCTCTCCGTCGGCTCGATCATGAGCGCGCCCGGCACGATCAGCGGAAACGCCGTCGTATAAGGATGGAATCCGTAGTCGATCAGGCGCTTGGCGATGTCCATGGTGCGCACGCCCTTTTTCAGCTGCGTCTTATCGCTGAAGACTACTTCGTGCATCGTGGGAGTGGAATAAGGGAGATCGTAGGTGCCTTCCAGTCCCTTGCGAATGTAGTTTGCGTTGAGCACCGCGTCCTCGGTGGTCTGGCGCAGGCCGTCGGGGCCGTTGGCCTGTATGTAAGCCAGCGCGCGCACGAACATTCCGAAGTTGCCGTAGAAGGCGCGCACGCGTCCCACCGACTGCGGACGGCTGTAGTCGAACCCCAGCGTGCCATCAGCCTTCTTCGTCAACACGGGAGTCGGCAAGAAAGGTTCGAGCGCTTTCTTGATCGCCACCGGGCCTGACCCCGGACCACCGCCGCCGTGCGGAGTCGAGAACGTCTTGTGCAGGTTCAGGTGCATAACGTCGACGCCGAAGTCGCCCGGCCGCACCTTGCCCACGAGCGCATTCATGTTGGCGCCATCCATATAGAGCAGGCCGCCCTTGGCATGGAGGATGTCGGCAATCTTGTGGATGTCCTGCTCGAACACGCCCAGCGTGTTGGGATTAGTCAGCATGAGCGCGGCGACGTCTTCGTTCATCTGCGCCGCGAGTGCCTGGATGTCGACCATGCCCCGCAAGTCCGACTTCAGATTTTCGACCGCATAGTTCACCATTGCGGCCGTCGCCGGATTCGTCCCGTGAGCGGAGTCGGGGATCAGAATCTTCTTGCGCGCATTGCCCTTCGACTGGTGATACGCGCGCACCATGAGCAGTCCGGTCATCTCGCCGTGCGCGCCAGCTGCGGGCTGCAGCGTGATCGCGTCCATGCCCGTGATTTCGATCAGTTGCTCGCTCAGCGTCTTGATGATCTGCAGCGCGCCCTGGGAAATCTTCTCGGGCTGGTAGGGATGACCGTTGGCGATTCCCTCTACCCGCGCCACGGCTTCATTCACGCGCGGGTTGTACTTCATGGTGCAGGACCCGAGCGGATAGATGCCGAGGTCGATGGCATAGTTCCACGTCGACATACGCGTGAAGTGGCGGATGATTTCGATCTCGCTCACTTCCGGCATGTTGCCGAGATCTTTTCTTTCTGCTGATCCGAGCAATGCAGCAGAGTCCACTTCCGGCACGTCAAGCGGCGGAAGTTTCCAGGCTGCCTTCCCTGGCGACGACTTCTCGAAGATCAGGCCCTCGTTCTGGTTGACGTGGCGGGTCGCCTTGCGGGTCCTGTGCTTCATCGCGTCACCTCTTCCACATCCTCTACCTTGGAAGACCGCACGGAACGCTCGCTCTCGGCGACCAATCCCGCGGCAGTGTCGATCGCGCTGCGGGTGGTCAGTTCGGTGCAACACCACAACGCTGCATTCCCCAGTTCAGGATAGAACTTCTTCAGAGGCAACCCTCCGACCATCTTGTGTCCCAGCAGGCGGCCGTTGATGGCGTAGGGACCTTCGCTCGTCTGCACGACAAACTCGTTGAACCGGGGAGTGCTTCCGAACAGAACCTTGCCGTGCTTGGCGAACTGGCTCGCTGCGTAGGCGGTCTTTGCCAGATTCTGCTTGGCGAGTTCCTTCAGCCCGACCTTGCCGTAGACCGTCATGAAGATGTTGACCATGAGCGCGACGAGCGCCTGATTGGTGCAGATGTTCGAGGTCGCCTTCTCGCGGCGAATGTGCTGCTCGCGGGTCGCCAGCGTGAGAACGAATCCGCGCTTGCCTTGCTTGTCGACGGTTTGGCCGACGAGGCGACCGGGCATCTGGCGGACATATTTTTCCTGCGTGGCGATGACTCCGCAGTACGGACCGCCGAATCCGAGAGGTACGCCGAAAGACTGCGCCTCCATGGTGATAACGTCGGCTTGCCGCGGAGGCTCGACGATTCCGAGCGAGACCGCTTCCGCGATCGAGACCACCAGCATCGCGCCATGCTTGTGTGCGATGTCGGCGATCGCCGCAACGTCTTCAATCGTTCCGAAGAAATTGGGCGACTGAATCAGCACGCAGGCGGTTTCCGGAGTGATCGCCTTCTCCACTTCCTTCAGGTTCACGCGGCCATCGTCGTTGAAGCCCGCGACTGTCAGTGGCATGCCTTGGTGCGTGGCGTAGGTCGCCAGCACCTCGCGATACTCCGGATGCAAGCTGCGGGCGACCACTACCGACCGCCGGCCAGTCAGGCGCACGGCCATCATCACACCCTCCGCCGCGGCGGTGGAACCGTCATACATCGACGCGTTCGCCACCTCCATGCCGGTCAGTTCGCAGATCATCGTCTGGAACTCGAAGATGGACTGCAGCGTGCCCTGGGAAATCTCCGCCTGATAGGGCGTGTAGGCGGTCAGGAACTCGCCGCGCGAAATGAGCGAATCAATAATCACGGGCCGGTAGTGAAAGTAGGCACCGGCGCCCAGAAAGCTGGTGTATCCGTCGCCGTTCTCGCGCGAACGCTGGCGGAAGAAGTCGACAATTTCCGATTCCGCCATTTGACGCGGGATGTTCAGTTCGCGGGAAAGGCGGTACTCGGCGGGAATGGGCGCAAACAGGTCGTCGACCGAACGCAGTCCGATGGCTTTCAGCATGGCTTGGCGGTCGGCGGGAGATTTGGGTAAGTATCGCATAGGAAATTCTTTAGATGTGCCTCAAGGTCATTTGGATTGAGGCGGCTCGGGCTTCTTTTGAATCGAGGGCAAAAGTCATCGGGTAGCGTCGCGCTGCATGCAAAGCCTAAACCACGAAGGACACGAAGTTACACGAGAGGAAGTCAGTGTCCGGCCTCTTCCGCAACGAACTTCTCGTAGTCTGCGGCCGAGAGCAGACCGCCCAGTTCGCTCGGATTCTTGAGCGTCAGCTTCAGCATCCACGATCCGTGGGCATCTTTATTCACGTTCTCTGGCGACGTGGCCAGCACCGCGTTGACCTCGGTCACGGTGCCGGACGCGGGTGCAAACAGGTCCGAAACGGCCTTCACCGACTCGACCGTGCCGAAGGTTTTGCCGGCTGTGAGTTCGGCGCCGACCTTGGGAGTCTCGACGAACACGATGTCGCCCAGCGACTGCTGCGCGTAGTCGGTGATGCCGACCGTGGCGGTGTTTCCGTTTACCTGAATCCATTCGTGTTCTTTGGTGTACTTGCGATCTGGCGGGTAGGGCATAAAAGCTTCTAGCTCCTGGCTGCTAGCTTCTAGCGAATCTTGTAACGCCGAACTCCCAGCGCCGCCGTCTCAGCGGCTGTCGTGGCGGCGCTACGCTTTCTTTGGCCGCTTATAAAAAGGTGTGGGAACCACCACCGCCCCCACTCCTTGACCTCTGATTTCCACTCTCACTGCGGTCCCAACGGCGCTTGACTCCGTCGGCACGTACGCCAATGCGATGTTTTTCTTCAGGAACGGCGCGGGAGATCCGCTGGTGACGTATCCAATCTCGCGGCCGCGGGCATCAAGCACCTTGTATCCGTCACGGGCAATGCCTCGTTCGGTCATCTCCAGGCCCACCAGACTGCGCTTCACGACCCCCGCCGCCTTCGCCTTCTCCAGCGCGGCGCGCCCGACGAACTCGGGCTTGTCCATTTTGCAGAAGCGATCGAGGCCCGCCTCCCAGACATTAATGGTATCGGAAATCTCGTGGCCGTAGAGCGGGAGCTTGCCTTCGAGGCGGAGGGTGTTGCGCGATCCCAAGCCGCAGGGGACGACGCCAAATTCCTTACCCGCCCCCAAAATCTCATACCAGACCCGAGCGCTAGTGGCTTCGTCGGCGGGGATGTAGATCTCGAAGCCGTCTTCCGCCGTGTAACCCGTGCGCCCCATCAGAATATTGGGCAGACCGCAAAGCGTGCCCCGCGTGACCCAATAGAACTTGACCGCGCTCAGGTCGGCATCAGTAAGCTTTTGCAGCAGATTGACACCTTTGGGTCCTTGAATCGCGATCTGCGTGAAGTCGTCCGACAGATTCTCGACCGCGCAGTCGAACTGGCCCGTATTGTCGCGCACCCAGCTGAAGTCCTTCTCGCGCGTCCCGGCGTTAATAACCAGAAGGTATTCGTCTTCGCCGAGGCGGTGCACGATCACGTCGTCGACAAATGTCCCTTGGGGATACAGCAGCGCGGAATACTGCGCCTGCCCGATCGCCAGCCGCGAGGCGTCGTTCATGGAAATGTGCTGTACGGCGGCCAGCGCCCGGGGTCCGGTCAGACGAATGTCGCCCATGTGGCTGACGTCGAAAATACCCACGCCGGTGCGCACGGCCATGTGCTCGTTGATGATTCCGCAGCCGATGGCAGCGGGATATTCGACCGGCATGTCCCAGCCATTGAACTCCACCATCTTCGCGCCCATCTGGCGATGGACAGCGTTCAGCGCAGTTTTCTGGATGCTGGTTGTGATGCCGGCGGGCGTCGCCTCCGCAGAAGACAAAATAGACCTCAATCAGCGAGCAGTGGCTGGCCTGCTGGGATAGGTGTGACTGATTACCGTATCACGCGCTTTTTCGGTGGGTCAAACCGGAAGAGCTTTCACCACAGAGGACCGGGAAGACGCAGAGGAAGATCGAGCGAAAGCCCCTGTCTCCTCAGTGTCCTCTGTGGTTGAGAATGGGGTTACTTCCCGAACTGCACCGTGACGCGCGCGCCTGCGGCTACATGGGTTCCAGCGGCGGGAGACTGCTGGCGCGCTACGCCGCTGCCTACGGCATCCAGTTGTAATCCGATGTCCTCGGCGGCCTCTACGGCTCCGCGCACGGTCTTGCCTACGAAGGATGGCACCTCGATGCCGCCCTGCTCCACGTCGAGAACTACCGTCCCGGTGGCAGGCAGTTTCGATGGCGGCGCAGAGATTGCATCCGGCGCCTTTGCTGGAGATTCCTGAACACTCGATCCCGTGGACACGGGCTCGCGCATTGCGGCCTGCACGACGTTTTCGTCGCTTGCGGCAGTCGCGGGCGTGGGCGTCCGCGTCACCTTGGGGGCCTTCGCCGGCTCGAACGAGTTGCCGTTGACTTCCGCCGTTTCCAGCGGCTCGCCGGGGTGATCGGGCGTGCCCTCTTCCAGATCCTTGTCTTTCATCTTCGCCTGCGCAAGCAGCAACTGATGTTGCGGGGCCAGCGGCAGATCGTGCGGCACGTGGAGATATTCCAGCACCTGCTGCGAGATGCGGCGGAAGACCGGCGCCGAAACCTGGCCACCCTGGTGGAGTCCGACGGCCGAATCGAGGATCACGGCAACCACGATCTGCGGATTGTTCACAGGAGCGAATCCCGCGAAGGAACCGATGTATTTCGTCTTTGAATACGCACCGGTCGCCGGATCCACCTTCTGCGCCGTGCCCGTCTTTCCCGCCGACGAGTAGCCTTCGAGAATCGCTTTGCGGCCTGTGCCCTCGAGGACGACCTTCTGCATCATCGACCGCATCTCGGCCGCGGTGTAGGAGGAAATCACGCGGCGCGATGCACCGGGATGAAAGGCGACCGTTTGCGGTGTGGCCTGCGGCTGCACGGTTCCAGTCACGATTCGAGGTGCTACCCACACACCGTCATTTGCGAACGTCGAGATGAGCCCGGCCAGTTGCATGGGCGAGATACCGATCTCCTGACCCATCGAGATGGCGGCGATCGAAACTTTCGACCAGCGGCTCACCGGCTTGGTCAGGCCGCGGGTCTCGCCCGGCAGTTCAATTCCTGTCTGCTGGCCGAATCCGTACGCGCGAATGTACTTGTAGAAACGCTCTTCGCCGAGACGCAGCGCGATTTTGATCGCGCCCACGTCGCTCGATTCGGCGAGCACGCCCCACACCGGCAGGATGCCGTGCGGCTTCGAGTCGCGGATGCGCATGCCGTTGTAGACGATCGATCCCATCTGGCAGTCGAACAGTTCGTTGGGATTCGTGAGCTTCTCTTCGAGTGCCGCCGAGATTGTGACTAGCTTGAATGTCGAGCCGGGCTCATAGACGTAGCTGACCGCACGGTTGGTCAGAGCTCCAGGTGTGATCTGCTTGCGCAGATTGGGATTGAACGTCGGCCGATTCGCCAGCGCCAGGATCTCCCCGGTGTGTGGGTTCTCGACGATCACCGTTCCGGAGATGGCCTGCGTGTCGTGAATCGCCTGATCCAGTTCCTTCTCCGCGATGTACTGGATGTTCTTGTCGATGGTGAGGACCAGATTGTCGCCGGGGTCGGGCTGAGTCTCGACGTCGGCAAACCACTGCCGCCGCGCATCGACCGAGATAAACATCTTTCCCGGACTTCCGCGCAGTTCATCGTCGAACTCATGTTCAATGCCGCTCTGACCGGAATCCTCCATACCGACGGAACCCAGCACCTGCGCAGCGAGATCGCGCGCGGGATAAAAACGCTTGGGTTCTTTTTGGAAGTGAATCCCCTGCAGCTTCAGCGAATTGATGCGCTCGATGGTTTCGTCTTTGGCTTTGCGCGCCACCCAGCAAAAGGTCTTGTGGGAGCGGCAATCGGCCAGCACCACGTTGTAGTCGTCGCCCGTGATTCGCGTGATGAGAGAGACCGCGGTGGGAAGATCTTTGACCTCAGTCGGCACCGCAAAGGCAGAATCGACCAGCACCGACATCGCCAGCTCGTGGCCGGCGCGGTCGTAGATGACTCCGCGCTTGGCGGCCAGCGGAATCGCCCTCTGCTGCTGATGTCCGGCCTGCTTGACGAACTTTCCGTAACTGAAGATCTGCAAGTACACGAGGCGCCCGCAGATGGCGAAGCACCACAGAAAAAGGAAGGCTCCCAGCAGGTAGAGCCGGGAGTTCTTGCCCGAGGTTCGATCCGAGGCCATGAGCATTTACTTTTCACGTGTTGTCATCCTGAGGCCCGCGTCGTTGGCGGGCCGAAGGATCTATGCAATCTTCGGCGTTTAGAGTGTGCCGGCAGAGTGCACAGATCCTTCGCTTCGCTCAGGATGACAAAACACTAAGCCACTAGAGACAAACATGGCGGCCTACGTACAGATAGGCCGCCGCCGAGATGCAGCCGAGCTGCGCTCGGCGGGCGAACGAACGCGTCCGCCGCTCGGCAATGAACTTACTGCCCCGGGATCACCGTGATCGGCACAGCGCTCGCCATGACCGGAGCTTGCGCGTCGGCCGAGGATGCGTCCATGCGGATGACTTGTCCTGGCTCCGGCGGCACCAGGCCCAGGCGGCGA
Source organism: Candidatus Sulfotelmatobacter sp. (assembly GCA_036521895.1). Classification (GTDB taxonomy): domain Bacteria; phylum Acidobacteriota; class Terriglobia; order Terriglobales; family Acidobacteriaceae; genus Sulfotelmatobacter. The sequence continues at coordinate 25,704 of DATDGW010000400.1, forward strand.
GCCAGCAGGTCGATCCGCTCGGGATCGCGCAGCGAGGCATCTTCCAGGCGCAGCGCGTGATTCATCTCTGTCTTATCGCTCAGTTCGCGCTTCGCCGCTTCGATCTGGTATCCGTACTCGATCGCCTTGAAGTGCTGCCAGGCATACGTGAAGACCAGCAGGAACAGGAAGGCCAGCGCCGTGCCGAACTGCTTCATTTCGCGGTTGCGGCGCGGATCTTCCACTTTGACCAGACGGGAGTTGTCGATCGCCTTGGAGAAGTAGATCTCGGGTGTACCTGTCCAAAACGAACGACGCCCAGCCGCTGGACGTTCTGCCGCGAAACCTGCACTGCGAATTGTTGCCCCCGCTGCCGCCATTTATGCCGCCCCCATGAAAACCCGCTCACCGTCTGTTACCGGAATCTGCATCGAGAAGATCGTGCGCAACTCTTCTTGCTCCGTGGCGCGCTGCTGCTGCGCCCTCTGCCCGACCTGCTCCACCGCTGCCATCAAATCGCTAATGAGTGTGCCTGTGTACATGTCCCGCTACCTCGGTTTGGATTCCTACCACGGAACCCGGTGCATCCCGGCTCAGCGGCTCTTCGTCCGCCTTTCACCTGAATCTTTAGGGCCCGGCACGCCATTACAGCAGTGCCGGGAACTCCGGCAGGTTTTCCGGAGCTAAACTTTTTCCGCTGCCCGCAATTTCGCGCTGCGGGCCCGCGGGTTACGATCGCTTTCTAATTCAGTTGCCGTTACCGGCTTCTTGGTTAGCACCCGAAAGTGCTTGTCCTTTATCGCGCCCTCCCGGAAGGCATCCTTTACGATGCGGTCTTCCAGCGAGTGAAAACTGATCACCACCACGCGTCC
>DATDGW010000401.1:0-2827 GCA_036521895.1 Candidatus Sulfotelmatobacter sp.
CGCCTTAGAGAATGCACGCGCATTGGATAGCACGGTATTTTTCCCATTCAGACGAACAACATTTACTGATGGATGTCAAACCTCCGCGAACCACAACTCTTGAAACTCTTGAGTAGCAGGAGGGGCGCTGATGGGTGACAATCAAATTTCCCGATCGACGACAAACTAAATTCCCGACGTAACGACAACGACAATTGAGCCAATGAGATTCCAGACCATGGGGACGGATCGAGTTGGTCACAGACAAGCAGGTACGGAGGTTGTTTGCGTTGGAAAAGACAGAGGGGAATTTGGAAATAGCGTCGTCTAAATCGGGGATGGACGCCAAGACAGGGCGGAAGTATCGGCGGCTGCAGCGGCTGCCGAGTGAGCTGCCTGTGAAGCCACGGGGGCGGCGGCCCGATCCGTTTGCGGATGTCTGGGGCGAGGTCCATGAGCAACTGGAAGCGAGCGCCGGTCTGGAAGCCAAGACGCTGTTCGAGTATTTGCAGCGACGTTATCCGGGGCGCTTTCAGGATGGCCAGTTGCGGACCTTGCAGCGGCGCGTGAAGTACTGGCGGGCGACGGAAGGGCCCAGCCGCGAAGTATTCTTCGTGCAGCAGCACCATCCGGGCAGGCTGGCGGCCTCCGACTTCACCCACATGGAAGAGCTGGGCGCGACGATCCAAGGGCAGAGCTTTCCGCACTTGATCTATCACTTCGTGCTGACCTACTCGAACTGGGAAACGGGGACGGTGTGCTTCTCGGAGAGCTTCGAGAGCCTGAGCGAAGGCCTTCAGAACGCTCTCTGGGAACTGGGCAAGGTGCCGTCGCGGCATCGTACGGACCGGCTCTCGACGGCGGTGAACAACTCGCTGCGGCCGGCCGAGTTCACCGATCGCTACGAAGGACTGATGCGCTATTACGGCCTGGAGGCCGAAAAGATCCAGGCCGGCCACGGCAACGAGAACGGCGACGTCGAGCAGCGCCATCATCGCTTCAAGCGTGCCGTGGATCAGGAACTGCTGCTGCGCGGCAGCCGGGACTTCGCCAGCGTGGAAGAGTATCAGCGGTTCCTGCGCATGCTGTTCGCGCGTCTGAACGCGGGCCGCAGCCAGCGACTGGCCGAAGAGATGGCGAGGATGCACGAGCTCCCGGAGCGTCGCATGGAGTCGGCCAAGCGTGAGCGTGTCCGGGTTGATTCCGGCAGCTTGATCTACGTGGATCGGAACACCTACTCGGTGCCGAGCCGTTTGATCGGCGAGCAGGTGGAAACGCGGCTGACGATCGACCGGCTGGAGGTCTGGTACGGTCAGCGCAAAATAGCTGAGATGCCGCGGTTGCGTGGCCGGCGCAAGCACCGCGTGGACTACCGGCACATCATCGACTGGCTGGTACGTAAACCAGGCGCTTTTGAGAACTACCGCTATCGCGACGAGTTGTTCCCGACCAGCCGCTTCCGCATGGCCTTCGATGTACTGGATGAGCAGTGCGGCTCGCGTGCCCACAAGGAATATCTGCGCATCCTGGAGTTGGCGGCAAAACAGAGCGAGGCCGGGGTGGACCAGGCTCTGCGGATGCTTCTGAACCGTCCCGAGGAGGAGATCACCGCTAAGCGGATCGAGGAGATGCTGCATGCCGACGATCACGCAGGCGTGCGCGATGTCGAAGTGGCCGCGGTTGATCTTCGCGTCTTCGATCGGCTGTGCTTCAGCGGCGAGGTGATGCAATGAGCGCCGGAGCGTCGATTCGAACGGCGCTGGTCGAAAACCTGACCGAACTTCACCTGCCGGCGATGCGAGCCTGCTTCGAGGAGTCGGCGCGGCGGGCCGAGCAGGAAACTCTCAGCTATGAGCAGTACCTGCTGGAACTTAGCCAGCGGGAGTGCGAGGCGCGGGACAGTAATCGCATCGCACGCCTGCTGAAGGACTCTGGCCTGCCGATGGAAAAGACGTTGGCCAACTTCGACCTGAAGCGGCTCCCGCCGAAAGTCGCGCGCCACTTCAAGGTTCTTCTCGACGGCAGCTTCCTCGACCGCAAGGAGAATTTGCTTTTGTTCGGTAGTCCTGGCGCGGGGAAGAGCCATCTTCTCTCCGCGCTTGGCCATGAAATGATCAACCGCGGGCGCCGCATGAAGTACACCAGCTGCGCCATGCTGGTCCAGGACCTTCTGGCTGCCAAGCGCGACTTGTGCCTGAGCAGGGAGATCAAAAAGCTCGCCAAATATGACGGCCTGATCATCGACGAAATGGGCTACGTGCAGCAGAGCCGGGAAGAGATGGAGGTTCTGTTCACGCTTCTGGCCGAACGGTATGAGCGCGGCAGCGTCCTGCTGACAAGCAATCTCCCATTTTCAAAGTGGGAAGGGATCTTCAAGGATCCGATGACCACGGCGGCAGCGATCGATCGCCTGGTCCATCACAGCATCATCCTCGAGCTGAACATACCAAGCTACCGGATGGAGCAGGCCCAGAAGGATCGGACTCAAACCACTGAACCCGGAGAACCCGCCGGGGGTGGCAGCGCCAATCGTTGATGCTGGCTGGTCCTCCGCTTCGCCCCTTCGGGGCTACGCTACGGCCCAGCCAGCATCCACGGCACAGACACACGAAGAAAGAAGTCCTAACGACAATCGGGAATTTTGGTTGTCGTTGACCGGAACATTAGCTTGACGCCAGACAATCCTGCACTCCTGCACCACGCATAAAGGTTTTGCAGACCTGAAACATCTACCTTTAACTTCTTTATTTCGAACAAGTCTTTACAGATTGTCCACCCTTTCGTCCGCTTTTGGTCCGCGCCTTGGTGGGATGGCGGTACCAGTTGAGATCCATTGCCGTGAAAGCGT
>DATDGW010000402.1:0-3272 GCA_036521895.1 Candidatus Sulfotelmatobacter sp.
TTGCAGACCGAAGCTTATATCCACGCGTTGGGCGCGATGACCGGCAACCAGGCAGTACAGCAGGTGCAGGCCGGGCTGAAGGCGATCTATGTTAGCGGATGGCAGGTGGCGGCCGACGCCAACAACGCGGGCACCATGTATCCCGATCAGAGCTTGTATCCAGCCGACAGTGTTCCGAATCTCTGCCGGCGGATCAACAATGCGCTGCAACGCGCGGACCAGGTGCATCACGCCGAGGGCAAAGTGGCGCCCGGGCAGACGTGGTTTGCGCCGCTGGTCGCTGACGCCGAGGCAGGATTCGGGGGCACGCTGAATGCTTTCGAACTGATGAAGGGGATGATCGAAGCGGGCGCGGCTTGCGTGCACTTCGAAGACCAACTTTCGTCCGCGAAGAAATGCGGGCACCTTGGCGGGAAGGTTCTGGTTTCGACCACCGAGGCGATTCAAAAGCTGGTGGCGGCGCGGCTGGCTGCTGACGTGATGGGCGTGCCGACTCTAATCATGGCTCGCACTGACGCGGACAGCGCTCACTTACTAACTAGCGACATCGACGAGCGCGACCGCGAGTTCTGCACGGGCGAGCGAACCTCGGAAGGATTCTTCCGGATTCGTGGGGGCATCGACTCGGCCATCGCACGCGGGCTGGCTTACGCTCCGTTTGCCGATTTGATCTGGTGCGAGACTTCGCATCCTGATATGGAAGAGGCACGGCGCTTCGCCGAGGCGATTCACGCGCAGTATCCGGGAAAGATGCTCGCCTATAACTGCTCGCCCAGCTTCAACTGGCGCAAGAATCTGGACGAGGCGACCATCGCGCGCTTCCAGCCGGAACTGGCGCGCATGGGTTACAAGTTCCAGTTCGTCACGCTGGCAGGCTTCCATGCGCTGAACCTCAGCATGTTCGAACTGGCTCGCGGATACCAAGTGGCCGGCATGACCGCCTATTCGCGTCTGCAGGAGAAAGAATTCAGCCGGGAGACACAGTACGGCTACGAGGCCGTGAAGCATCAACGCTTCGTGGGGACCGGTTACTTCGACCAGGTACAGCAAGTCGTTAGCGGCGGCTCGGCATCGACCACGGCCCTGGCCGGGTCGACCGAAGCGGAGCAGTTCATGGAGAAGAAAACGCTGACACGCCCGGAACGCGGGCCGGATGCGGGTTGCCAGCCGATTCTCGGGGACTGTCCGCACACGCCGGTCACCATCGATCTGGGTCCAGAAGAGATGCTGTTGCCGTCTGGGGACTGACCGGTACCCATGGCGTACACAGGGCCGGCATTGACGCGAAGCAATGCCGGCCCTATTTCTTCTTTGACGCCCATGGGGTTGCTTCAGGGTAGAGCAACTTCGTGGACCTCCGCTGCCGGTTCTGCCGCAAAGCGCCAGGAGGCTACAGCCACTCGCGGCAGGATTTCTAAGAAGCGATCGACCTCCTGCTGCGTGTTGAAGCGCCCGAGGCTTACTCGGATCAATCCACGAGCACGCTCGTCATCATATCCCATGGCCAGCAGGACTCCGGATGGCTCGCCGGAGTGCTGGGCGCTACAGGCGCTGCCTGCTGAGACCGCAAGACCAGCAGCATCGAGGGCTGCCAGGAGTCTGCCGACTTCTCGCTCTTGACCGCGAAGTCCGAAGCTCAGAGGCCCAGGCAAGCGATGCACCGGATGTCCATAGAGATGAGACTGAGGCAGCAAACGCCTGAGTTCTCTCGCGATACGCTCGCGGAACTTGGCCAGGCGCGTCGCCTCCTCTGCCAGTTCTTCCCGTGCGATCGCCGCCGCTGCGCCGAAGCCGACAATGCCGGCGACGTTTTCTGTGGCCGACCGCAGACCGCGCTCCTGCCCGCCACCGAAGACGATGGGTGACAGCCGCGTGCCCTTGCGAACGTAGAGGGCCCCCATGCCCTTAGGCCCGTGCAATTTGTGGGCTGAGAGCGAGAGCAGATCGACGTGCAGATGATTCACGTCGAGCGGAGTCTTTCCCGCCGCCTGAACCGCGTCCGTGTGAAACACCACGCCGTGCAGTTTGGTAAGGTGTGCGAGTTCCTCGATGGGCTGCAGCGTTCCCACCACGTTGTTCGCCGCCATGATGGAGACAAGGGACACCTTCGCCTGCAGCGCTTTCAGCAGACTCGATGGACCGACGACACCATGGGCATCGACTGGCAGTCGCGTGATTCGTGTTCCCGACTGGGAGAGAAAACGACAAGTGTCGAGAATCGCAGCATGCTCAATGGACGTCGTAACGATGTGTCCGAGGCGGCCACTGGCCCGCACTGCGCCGATGAGCGCGAGGTTGTCGGCCTCGGTGCCGCTGGCGGTAAAGATGATTTCACCAGGGGCGGCGCCGATCAGCGAGGCAACTTGCGCGCGTGCGGTCTCGACTGCCTCGCGGGCTACACGGCCCTCCTGATGCAGGCTCGACGGATTTCCGAACGCGCCGCCGAGATATGGGCCCATTGCTGTGAGTACCCGGGGATCGAGTGGCGTGGTGGCGGAATGATCAAAATAGATGCGCGGATTCATGATGCTTCTCCAGCGTGGCTGCGCTGGGCCTTGCGCGCCTTAAAAACACGAATGCCTCATCCGGGATGTGGGGACGAGGCAATTGCTTACCGAGATCTCATGTCCCCCGCAAACCGGGCGGGAATTGACACCATTTGATCAGGCTGGTTCCTGATCCGGTTGTCGTGGCGTCGACGGGCCCGTTACCCTCAGCCACTCTGCATGAGACTACGGCTTCGTTCCGGCACGAGTGCTGGAACACATTAACGATATGGCGCACGGCAAGGACTGTCAAGAAATAAACTCATGGGCAGCCCCCGCGTGCAGTGGGAGGACGGAATGCAGTCCACCCCTACGTAAACCCTTTGCTATAATTAAATGCTGCTTGGCAGTCTCGCTTTACACCTGTGCGGAAGTGGTGGAACTGGCAGACACACCATCTTGACCCGACCTACCTGAACCAAAATAGTTACCCCCTTCAGAGTCAATGCTAGGCGCTCATTCTAAAGCACTTCCCTATAAATCACTGAAACGCCCAACACAACCAGGCAATGCTCAGCCGAGTCGGCACCGGGTACAAAAACGGGTACAACTCATTTTCGCTATTCGCGATGTTCCCTGTTTGAGAAATCGCAATGATAACGCTCGAGTTTTGCACTCTCGTTACCGCTGTGAAAGGGCGCTGATCTGTTGTATCACGTTGTAATTACAAGGCACCGGTCGCACCGTAATGCCCTGTAAATAGCAATAGGGAATACAAAGGAATTG
>DATDGW010000403.1:0-19092 GCA_036521895.1 Candidatus Sulfotelmatobacter sp.
GACGCTCTGCAGCGCTTTGACCGTGAGGCCCGTGCGATTTCCAGCCTGAGTCATCCCAACGTGTGTCACCTCTACGACGTGGGTTCGCAAGACGGAACCACCTATCTCGTTATGGAGTATCTGGAAGGCGAGACCCTGGCCGACCGCCTGAGCAAGGGTCCGTTACCCCTCGAGCAGGTTCTGAAATACGGAATCGAAATCTGTGAAGGGTTAGAGAGAGCGCACCGCGGCGGCGTCATCCATCGCGACCTGAAGCCCGGCAACATCATGCTCACGAAAAGCGGCGCCAAGCTGATGGATTTTGGCCTGGCGAAGCCCGTGACTCCTGCGAGTCCAGCCAGTTCCGGACTGACGCAGACCTTAGCCACACCCCAGCATCCCCTGACCGTGGCGGGCGTGGTTGTGGGTACGTTCCAATACATGGCGCCGGAGCAATTGGAAGGCAAAGAAGCGGACGCCCGCAGCGACATTTTCGCCCTCGGTGCGGTGCTCTACGAAATGATCACCGGCAACCGCGCCTTTGAGGGTAAGACTACTGCGTCGACGATCGCGGCGATTCTCGCGGCGGATCCTCCGGCGATCTCCAGCGTGCAGCCATTGTCGCCCGTAGCGCTCGAGGGCACGGTGAAGAGCTGTCTTGCCAAGGATCCTGACGAGCGCCTGCAAACCGCGCACGACGTCAAACTGCAGCTGAAGTGGATCCAACAGAGTGGATCGTCATCCCGCCTGCCAGCTGTCCCCGCTGCACACAAACCGCTCGATCGAGTCGGCTGGCTGGCTGCTGGGGTGCTGCTGCTCCTGCTCGTCGGTTTTCTCGCGTGGTGGTTCGCCACTCGCGAAACGCCCTCACCGATGTACTTCAACAGCTCCGTGCCTTTCCCCACGAATTATCTTGCGTTGTCGCCCGATGGGAAACGACTGGCGCTGGTCGCCTTTTCGGATCAAGCCAACAAGAATGTGATCTGGCTGCAACAGATCGGAGGCCGGGGCGCGACCATAGTTCCGGGCACGGAGGGCGCTGTATATCCCTTTTGGTCGCCGAACGGGCGCTCTCTCGGTTTTTTTGCCGACGGTAAGCTGAAGACTATCGACGTGGCTTCCGGAAGATCGGCGCAGTCGCTGGCCGATTCTCCCTTCGGCCGTGGAGGTTCCTGGAGCAAGGATGGCGTGATTCTCTATAACGCCGGACGCGTGGAGCGGCTTGTATCGCATCCCGTCCTCCGGCGGAACGCCGGTGCAGGTGACCAAGCTGGACGTTTCCCAGTTCCAGGTAAGCAATCGATGGCCAGTCTTCCTGCCCGATGGCCGGCACTTCTTGTATTTGGCGTGCAACTTCTCCGGGCGGCTCGACCGGAACTGGATTTTTGTGGGCTCACTCGACTGCGAAGAGAGCAGGCCCATCGTCAACGCGAGTACGAATGCCTTATATGTCGATCCTGGCTACCTGCTCTACTGGCGCGACGATGCTCTGGTCGCCCAGCGTTTTGATCTCCGCAACTACGCGCTCACCGGGGAGCCGCACATTGTGAGCGATGCGGTGCAATACTTTCCGCAAACGAATTTTGCCGTCTTCGATGCGGCCGGAAAGACCTTGGTTGCGCAAACCCGCGCAGGGAAAGGCGCCAACAAATCGCAGCTCACCTGGTTCGACCGGCATGGCAGGCAGGTCGGCTTGGTGGGGCCACCGGAGTTGGTCTCCAATCCCAAGATTTCTCCTGATGGGAAACGGGTCGCGGTGGACCAGATCGATACCGACGGCCGTCACGTCAACATCTGGATCCATGATCTGAACAGCGACGCCGCTTCGCGACTGGGTTTTGGGCCGTGGCTGGAACAGGTCGCCGTCTGGAGTCCCGACGGCAAGCAAGTGGTGTACACCGCGAATGAAAAGCTGTTCTTCAGTGTCTATCGGAAGAACGCCGACGCATCCGGTTCGGCCGAGAGCCTGGTGGACTTGGGCTCGCCGCAGCAAGGACCGTGGGATTGGTCGCGTGACGGAAAATACCTGCTCCTCCGCAAAGACCACGAATTATGGTACGTCACTCTGCCGGATCTCCAGCCACGGCCGTTGCTGCAATCGAAATTGCTGGTGCGCAATGCCCAGTTTTCGCCGGACGGGAAATTCGTGGCGTACTCTACGAGCGAAACCGGGAACTGGGAAGTCTATGTTTCTCCTTTTCCGGGCTTCACCAGTAAATGGCAGGTTTCTCGAGGCGGCGGCGAAGAGCCTCGCTGGCGCGGGGACGGCAAAGAGTTGTTCTATCTCGCGCCGGACGGCACGTTGATGGCAGCGGAGGTGAAGAATGCCGCCGGATTCGAAGCTGGTCCGCCCGCCCCCCTATTCGTGACCCATCCTCGGCAACCGCTCTCCGCCATGGATTTCTTCTCCTACGACGTGACTGCAGACGGTCAGAAATTTCTCGTCAACACCAAAATGGACACGACCAGTTCGGCGCCATTGTCGGTCATCCTGAACTGGTCGGCGGAGATGGAAAAGTAAACTTCCGCGCTGTAATCCTCGCTCCGGCCCGTGATATGCTTCCCGCTTCGCCTGCGGGGTTATCGTCGCAAGCCAACAACCATCTGGAGGATCAGTGACATTCTCGCGCCGTGATTTCGTGAAGTCGACCGTGCTTGGAGCCGTTGCTGCCGGGGTAGGAGCGCACGCTGTCGTCCCCGAAGCCGAAAACCGCCAGCAGGGCCACGTGTCCAAAGAGGATTCCCCGAAAGGCCCCGTCATCATCTGCGCCCACAACGGTCATCCCTACGTGGAAGCGGCGTACGCCTTCCTGAAAGGCGGCGGCGACACTCTAGAAGCGGGCATCCGAGTGGTGAAGGGCCCGGAAGACGATCCCAACGACGACTCGGTCGGCCTGGGAGGCCTGCCCAACGAGGAAGGCGTGGTCGAGCTGGATGCCTGCTGTATGCACGGACCCACACGGCGCGCGGGCTCGGTGGGCGGTGTGCGCAACATCAAGAATGTGTCGATGGTAAGTCGGGCCGTAATGGAGCACACCGGCCACGTGATGCTCGTAGGTGAAGGTGCGGAACGATTTGCCGTCGCCATGGGCTTCCCGCGCGAGAACCTGCTGACCGAGCGCTCGCGCAAGATCTGGCTGCTGTGGAAAGAATTCAATTCCGACCGTGACTGGTGGGGACCGGGCATCGCCGATCCGCATTGGCATCCACCCGCGCTGGACTCCAAGCCGCAGGCCGATCTTTGGCGGGATCGCATTCAGCAACTGCAGCAGCGCGCTTCTGATCTCGGCATTGAGCCGGAATTTCAGCTGGCAGCCGTGCACCGCGTGCTGTTTCCGCCCACGGGCACGATTCACTGCTCGGTCTTGGACGACAAAGGCCAAATGTCAGGCATCACCACCACCAGCGGACTGGCGTTCAAACTTCCAGGCCGTTGCGGCGACTCTCCCATCATCGGCGCGGGTTGCTACACCGATCCGGACATCGGTTCCGCGGGCGCGACCGGTGCCGGAGAAGAGAACATCAAGGTCGCCGGCGCCCACACCATCATCGAGAACATGCGTCACGGCATGTCCCCGCAGGAAGCGGGCATGGACGCGCTCAAACGCATCGTCCGCAACTACAACGGCGACATGACCAAACTGCATTACATGGATATGACGTACTACGTTCTACGCAAAGATGGCGCGTACGCAAGTGTGTGTTTGTGGGAAGGATATTCTCCGGGCAATCCGCACAAGTTCACCGTGCATGACGGCACGCTGCGATCCGAGGTTGCGACTCCGCTGCTCAAGGGATACTCCCAGGACTGGCCACCATTTCCACCCATCCCGGAGGAATTGAAGAAGAATTCGTATTACCTGAAATAGCGAAGTCTCATCGAACCAGCTGGACGCCGGCTTGAGTTGCTGCCTGTTCGAGTTTCCGGTCGAGAGTAGCGAGGGGAAGCTGCTGGAGCCTTGCTGTGTCCAAGTATTCTGCATCATATGCTGTAAGTCGAAACTGCCGGGCCGTCGCTATGACATGCCTCATGGGGACTGGGTGTGCGCTTTCATCGATGGATTGAGTGACTACAACTTCCAGATTCTGCAGGGCGGGCGCGATGTCGGACGGGGTGAGAATGCCTCGTCTTTCCGCGACTACAAATCCATTTGCGACTTCGAGGCGCCAAACTGATGGAACCACAGCGCGTTCACCTGCCAGCAACCGTTGCTTAACATCTGTGGCGTAAGGCGCGATCTGACGATCTACGAACCAGGCTAGTGCCACGGACGCGTCCAGAACAAAACGCTTCACCGGCGCCCTTCGTCGATCAGATCCTTAACCGTCGTGCCCTTGGGTAGTGCTTTGGCCCGCATGCGGATCTGCTCGATCTGTGCAAAAGCGTCTTTCAGACTGACGTCCTCGCGAGCGGGAACAATAATGGCAGCCAGTTTTCCGCGGCGCGTGATGCCGATGCGTTCGCCTTCATTCGCCCTCTCGATCAGTTCCGAGAGTTTCTGCTTGGCTTCAAACAGCCCGATGGTTCGCATGGATAACGCTCCTAATCATCTAGATGATCAGTCTAGATGATTAGGAGGTTGCTGTCAATCGCAATATTAGAACCTGACCTTCACATCCGGACTCTTTTCCAGGTGAATGCTTTCCACAAACCGCACTTTACCCGTGCGCAGCGTCATGATCACGGAAGAAGTGCGCGTTCCTTCACCGAAAAAGCGAACGCCCTTCATCAGCGCACCGTCGGTCACGCCGGTGGCAGCGAAGATCAATTGCTTGCCCGGAGCCAAATCTTCCGCTTCATAGATTCGGTTCTTGTCTTTGATCCCCATGCGCTCCAGACGCTCTTCGTCCTCGGGCTTCACGACCAGGCGGCCCAGCATGTAGCCGTTCAGGCAGCGAACCGCAGCCGCCGTGATGACGCCCTCCGGTGCGCCGCCGGATCCCATGACGGCGTGCACTCCAGTTCCAATCACGGCCGCGGCAATTCCGGCGGAAAGGTCGCCGTCGCCGATCAGGCGGATCCGGGCACCGCAGGCTCGAATATCGGCAATGAGCTTTTCATGCCGCGGACGGTCGAGCACGATGACAACCAGATCCTCCACATCGCGATCCAGCCGCCGCGCGATGTTCTTTAGATTGTGCGATACGGGCGCGTCGATATAAACCGCATCTTTGCACGACGGGCCGACGACGATCTTCTCCATGTAGCAGTCGGGTGCGTTGAGCAAGCCTCCGCGCTCGGACGCGGCCAGTACCGTAATCGCACCGGGCGCTCCCGTGGCACAAAGATTCGTGCCTTCGAGCGGATCGACCGCGATGTCGACTTCGGGAACTTCGGTGCCGTCAGGAAACTCGGCGCCGACTCTCTCGCCGATGTAGAGCATGGGCGCCTCGTCGCGCTCGCCCTCGCCGATCACGATGGTGCCGCGCATCGGGATCGTGTCCATGGTTCGCCGCATGGCCTCGGTGGCAACTTGGTCGCTGAGCTTGCGCTCACCCTGTCCCATGGTGCGCGCCGACGCGATCGCGGCCACTTCCACCACGCGCAGGAATCGCGACGCCAGGTCGCTCTCAATGTTCTCCCCGAAAATGCGGGCCTTGCCTTCAGGACGAGTCTGCGTACCCATTTACGTCTCCCGAGCGCGTTTTGATGCGGCCGTTGCGCGCCGGGTTGAGACTATATCGCAACCGCGGTCCGGATGGAAAGAAGCGCTGGACGGCAAACTGGATTCGCCGCTACAAGATCGATCTTGCACTCACCTGCGCCGCGCGCAATCTGATCCACCGAAACGAATTCTTGCGCTCGCGCACTATCGGTCAGAGCAGTTTGGAGGTTTTATGTCATCTGTCGCGGACCGTGCACTGTCGATTCCAAAGCCCGAGGCGCTTTCCTCGAACGGCATCTGGGTGCCACTTCTGGGAGGTCTTTGGGTTCTGGCGAACGTGGGCCTGGCGGCGCTGGGGATCTATATCGACTGGCCGATCCTGTGCGCGTTCCTCGCGGGCTTGATGAACGGCTCGCTGCTGTCGGTGATTGCGGTGGCTACGGCGAGCGATCGATTCCAGGCTGCCACCACCGGACTGCTGGGCGGATTCAGCCTGAGCGCCCTGCGCAGCGACGGCAGCATGGTGTGGAAAGCCATGCAAAGTCTGCATGGCTTTGTGGACAATGCCCTTCATGCGATGGGCTTCGAAATCAACGAGCGGCTGCATCACGTCATTGAGCAGGAAACTCTCTACATGGTTTGGACCATCGTGTTTGTCGTGCTGGCATCGCTGGTCGCGGAGTGGGTGCGATCATCTCGGGCAAGGAACTAATCGGGAGCACTAGCGCAACTGTCTGGCGGCGGCCAGCATCTCGTCCGCGCGAGCTCGAACGCGGACGTCTTCAGTGAAATTGCTCCAGCGAACAATCTTGGACGAGTCCACCAGAAACTCGGCTGGCCGCGCGATGTCTTGCTCATCCGGCCCGCCCCCCGCGTGCAGCAAGTGATAGCGGCGAATCACCGCGGCGTCGGGATCGGAAAGAATCGGGAAAGAATATCCCGCTTTGTCGGCAAGATTGCGCGACACCGCAGGCGCGTCGACGCTGATCGCGACCGGACGCACCCCAGCTGCCTGAAATTCCCCTAAGCGTTTCTCCACGCCTCGTAACTCGAGGTTGCAGAAGGGTCACCAGTAGCCGCGATAGAAGATCAGCAATACTGCTTTGGGAGCCTGGGCCTGAGATTGGGATGTAGAAGCGGATCCAGCCGGAGCAAGAAGCTGGTCGAGCGATACGGTCTTGCCCGACGTATCGGAGAGAGTGAAATCCGGAACTCGCTGCCCCACCTGTGGCGCCGCTGTCGCACTCGGCAACTCACGGGCTTTGACGAAGGCGAACGCGGTGAGTCCGAGCGGAAACAGAGCAATCACCGTCAGCACAACGCTCAGCCCTTTGCCGCGATAGACCTGTGTCCGGCCAAACGCTCGCTGCAATCCAGCGGCAAGAAAGACCAGCGCCAAGACGGCGAACAGCAGGCTCAACCAGGGGAGTGCTCCCTGCAAGGGAGGACGGGCAAAGAACGCGGCGTTGCAGCCTACTGCACCAACGGCGAACAGAAGTCCCCACCACGGCGCGAGGTTCTTTCGGTGTTCCGTTGCGTCGGACATAGCCTCAGAGTTTAACAGAGCGTGGAACTCCGGCCTGATCTAGCTCTGCTGCAATCGGCAGGTCTTCGAGGAACTCGCTCGCGCATATCCGAATATTTGGTCCTTGGGCCGCCTTGGCCATGCTATTCTCGCAGTCCTGCTGCGAAATGAATCCGATGCCTGACGCGCGCCCGCTGACTGTCCTTTGCATCACCACCTACGAGAAGGGGCAGGAGTTCATGCGCGAGTGCAAGCGCCAGGGCTGCCGCGTTGTCCTGCTCACCGCGGAAAGACTGCGCGACGCCGATTGGCCGCGGGAATGCCTCGACGATACGTTCTACTTGCCCGAGGAGATTGCGATCGCAGATATCGTGGGGGCGGTGACGCATCTTGCCCGCGACCACAAGCTTGACCGCATCGTCGCGCTCGACGAATACGACATGGAGACAGCCGCCACCCTGCGCGAGCACTTGCGCATCCCCGGCATGGGTCTGACCACCATGCGCTACTTCCGCGACAAGCTCGCCATGCGCACGCGCGCCCTTGATCGCAATGTGCGCGTGCCCGATTTTGTGCCCGTTGTAAATCACGCAGACATTCGCTACTACCTGGAACAGGTGCCCGGCCCCTGGGTGCTCAAGCCAAGGCAGGAAGCGTCCGCCATCGGCATCAAGAAAATCCAGGTTGCGGACGAAGTGTGGCCGCTGCTCGAGCAGTTAGGCGACAAGCAGTCCTCGTACCTGCTGGAGAAGTTTCTCCCCGGCGACGTTTTTCACGTCGACTCCGTCGTGTCGGAAAACGAAGTCGTGTTCGCCAACGTCAGCAAATACGGCAAGCCTCCCATGAACGTGGCTCAGGGTGGCGGAATCTTCACCACGTTCACGGTACCGAGGGGGAATGAAGAAGACTGCGGGCTGCGCGCCATTAACCGCGACCTGATCGCGGCGTTAGGCTTGGTGCGTGGAGTCGCGCATGCTGAGTTCATCCAAGCACACGCTGACGGACACTTCTATTTTCTCGAGTGTGCCGCGCGCGTAGGCGGAGCCTATATCAACGAGATGGTCGAAGCCGCGACGGGAATCAATCTCTGGCGCGAGTGGGGGCGCATCGAAGTCGCCGGTGGCGACGGCAGCTATATTCTGCCTCAGGTGCGGGAAGAATATGCCGGCGTCATTCTTTCCCTGGCGCGGCAGGACGATCCCGACACCTCGTTCTACAACGATCCTGAGGTTTACCAGCGCATCAAGAAGCATCACCACGCGGGCTTGGTGTTGCGGTCGTCAGACCCGCAGAAGATACCGATGTTGCTGGAAAGCTATGCGCGCCGATTCGCAGAAGAATTCCTGGCGGTCGAGCCTCCCCGCGACAAGCCCACAACCTAGGTAGGTTTATGTGGCGCGGACCTGCCCTGAGCGAGAGTCGAAGGGGCCCCCGCCCGCGCACTGCGCTCAGAACCGGGGCGTTTTGCGCGGGCGAAGGCGCCCGCGCGCCGCACCTGCCGGATCAGAACGCATACCGCAAGCTCAACTGAATCTGCCGCGGCGGTTTGGTGCCATAAGCATTGGCCGAGAGTACCTTCGCAAAGTTCGATGAACCCAGGACGTGGCTGGGAACATCGAAGTTCGGGTGATTGAACAGGTTGAAGAAATCTCCCCGAAACTGCAAAAGGTGGTTCTCGCGGCCAAGGGTCAAACTTTTGGACAAACTGAAATCGATATTCGTAAATCCGGGGCCGGTGAGCACGTTTCTGCCCTCGTTTCCGAACTCGACCGTGTTTGGAAATAGTCCGGCCGGGGGACTGACGAACGCGCACTGATTGAACCAGCTTTGCGGTACTCTCACTCGATCAGCCGCGAGCCCCCCTTGCGAAATTGTCGTTTGACAGCGGGGGTCAGGGTTTGCCGCAACCGGTCCCACTGCGTAGGGACTCGCGATCAAGTCCGGCCGCGCCGGATTCCCGAATGCCGCTGCCGAGGCTGCGGGTGCACCACCTAGGACCACGGTGAAAGGCGACCCCGTCTGCGCGGTCACGATTCCGCTCGCCTGCCAGTTGTCCAACAGCCTCCCGGGCCCGTGCGCCCACAGCCGGTGAACCGGCAGGTCATACCCGAAGCTGCCGGAGAATCGGTTCACCGCATTGAAGTCCGAAGGTCCCCGGTCCGCCGGAAGATCCCGCGAGTTCTGTGGCAGGCCTGATCCCACGCTACCCGCGAACACCGACGAAATGTCGTCAAACGATTTGGAATAGGTGTAGGCCAGCAGCAAGGCCAGTCCGTGGCTCGTCCGTTTCTCCGAGCGCAGCTGCAGCGAGTTATAGGAACTGTTGGCGCTCGATTCCACGAATAGAACGGAAGAAAACTGGCCATAAGTCGGACCCAACACCGGATCCGGCTGGTTGAGATCCAGCACATCGCTCAGATGCGTCCCCTTCGAGCCGACATAGGCTGCGTCCACCATCCAGTTGGGCAGCACTTCATACTGCAAGTCGGCGTTCCATTGCTGCATGTATCCGTCGCGGAACTTGGGGGAAATCATGTTGCCTTGCACCACTCCGGACGTTTGCCCGGTCTGGCTGAGAACGTCCTGTACCGTACACGGCATCGGCGGCCCAGTCAGGCAGTTGAAGGTCTGCGGAAACAACGCCAGGTCGTAGAAGGGCGGATTGATGCGCGGAAAAATATTGATGTTCACGATGGAAGCGTCGTAGAAGATGCCGTACGCTGATCGCACCACCCAGCGCTCCGATTTCAATGGCCGCCAGGCGAAGCCGACGCGCGGCGCAAAATTCGTATACGTGGGCGAGAAGGTTGCCCGCGGAATCCCATTCATGCCCGCCTGGGTGAAGGTCGGCAATAAGCTGCAGGGCTGGGCGCAAGGAATCAAATCCGGAACGCTGAAGTGGTTCTGCGCCTCGACCGGAGGGCTGTTGTATTCATAACGCAAGCCCACATTGAGCAGCAATCGCGGCACGACGTGGAGGTCATCCTGGATATAGGTGCTCACGCCGTGGTTGAGCAGGGTGTTATTGGTGTTGCCGCTCACCGCCAGCGCGTAGTCAGGAACTCCTGCCAACAACTGCGCCAAAGAGCACGTCGACGGATCATCGGGAGGCGCCCCGGTGCACGGCGTGGGATCGCCGAAAGTCCCCAGGATGCCGGCGACCGTATTCCCCAGAAAGAACCAATCGCCTCGCGCCAGATAGTCGAGATAGTCGTTGATCCGGAGATGCCGAAGGTCCAAGCCGATCTTGAACTGGTGGCGCCCAACGGTCCAAGCTAGATTGTCAGCGAGTTGCAGCGTCGTGTCGTGACGCTCCTGCGGATAGTTGACTGGATCTCCAATGCCGTCGAAGTTCAGAATGTTGATAGCGGGCGCTCCGAGGTCCACCGGATTGGTCAACACGTCAGGAAAGCCCAGCTGCGCGGAAATGTTGTTCCCATGATTCTCTTGCAACACGGTCGCCCGCATTTTGATGAATCCCAGGCGCAACTCGTTCATCACGCTCGACCGGAATACGCGGGTCCACTCCAACCCCGCGTTTTGGGCGTGGTTCAGGGTGAAGCTGCCATACCCCGGCAAGGCGGTGAATGCATTCACCGGATCGAATGGATTGAACGTATTGTCATCGGCCAGCGAGTAATGAGCCGATACCGTATCCGTCGAGCTGATGTGCTGATCCACCTTGACCGTATAAAGATTGTCCGAACTGCGAATGACCGGAGCTGAACGAAACGTATTGGAACTCGCCAGGTCCGTGCCCACGTTGGCCTGAGGGTAGAGATTGAATACGTTTTCCCCAACCTGGCACGAGGGATTCAACGGACACACGAAGATGGCTTGCGCCAGGCCTGAGGCTTCTGCCCACTGCACCTGATTGGGCACCGTGGCTTGGTGGGTAGCCGCCTGCCGCAAGCGCAGTCCTTCATACGAGAGAAAGAAAAAAGTCTTGTTTTTGCGAATCGGCCCACCCAGCGTCCCGCCGAACTGGTTGCGGTTCAGTCCGGGGATCCCTCCGCACTCACCCGGCACCGACGCGGGCGTGCAATTGGGGAAGTCGAAATAATTCTTGGCGTCCATGTTGCGGTTGCGGAAATATTCAAACAGCGATCCATGGAACGCGTTGGTACCGCTCTTTAGCACGACATTGATCTGAGCGCCGCCGGTCCGGCCATACTCGGCCGAGTAATCGCTGGATTGCACCTTGAACTCCTGGATCGCATCCACCGACGGGCGGGCCACGTACTGGTTGATGTAAGGATCGTTGTTGTCCACTCCGTCGAGCAGGAAGTTGTTGGACTGCTCGCGCGCGCCGCTTACGCTGAGCGATCCGCCCTGCGTCGAGTTCTGCGAACCTTCGGCCGGCAGTTGACTTCCCGGCACCAGCAGCGCGAAATTGAGAAAGTTGCGCTCGTTCAACGGCAAGTTTTGTACCAGGCGATTGTTAACCACCTGTCCCAGCGTCGACGTGTCGGTCTGAATGGCCGGAGGCGTGTCCTTGACACGTACTTCCTCAGTCGCTGCTCCAACTTGCAGCGCGAAATCCACACGCACCGTCTGGTCCACGTCCACGGTAACGTCGACAAAAATGCTCTTCCGGAAGCCCTCGCTCTCGGCCGTTACTCGATAGCGGCCCGGCGGCAGCAGCGCTGCGGTGTAGTCTCCATCGGCGTTGGTTTCAGCTGAGCGCACGGCGTTGGTCGCCTCGTTCAGCACGGTGATCCGCGCGTTTCTCACCACTGCGCCGGAGGGATCCGACACCGTGCCTGTGATCATTCCTGTGGGGCCGCTGGCGAAAGCAACGGCCAGAGAGACTCCGAGCAGCGGAATTGCCGACCAGTGACGTGCCATTTGGTTCTCCTGGAACATTCTTGACTTAGGGGAAAATCACGGCCAACAAAGGCGCGGGAGCGGCCACTCCGGGCAGAAAACGCGAGCAGGAAGGAAGAAGCGAGAACCGAAGCCGGGGGATACGCCATCGTGCGCTTTCTGCGCCGGCAGGACCTCGGCAGAAGAAACCCGCGACGCGGCAAAGTCTGGGATCTCGATTATTAAAAGCATCATGCTGCGATGTGCCGCGACCTGTCAACCCTGAGCAAAATGTACGCGACCGTACTCTTCGTCGCGGTCGCTCTGCTACCATTTGCCCATGAGCACAACCACGGGCGACCATTCCGCCTCGGCGGAGCGCCCAACTCCAGACCGACCGGAACGCAAAGAGCCGACCTATCTTTTCACCGAGAAGTGCGTCGCCGACAAAAGCGAGATCGCGCGCCGCTTTATCGAGACCCGCGCCCGCCTCAACGCCAATGTCGACAAGGCCAACAATTTTCTCGTGAAGCGCTTCTACAACATCGATCACAACGCGTACCTGGAAGGTCCTCTTCCCGCCAAGACAAAAGAGTTGATGGGACTGGTAGCCTCGGCCTGCCTGCGCTGCGACGACTGCATCATGTACCATGCGATCCAGGCTTACCGTCTCGGCGTGACCCGCCCCGAGCAGGAAGAGTCGCTGAACGTCGCGCTAGTGGTGGGTGGAAGTATTGTCATCCCGCACCTGCGCCGCGCGTATGAGTTGCTGGAAGAGATGTACGGCTGAGAATCGCGATGTGGGGATAGCCGCCACGGCGACCGAAACTAGCGAGAGCGGAATCTGGCTCTATTTTCCGAGCGTCCCACCCACCTGCCAATTGCCACAAACAGCAACCCCGCCACCCGAAACGCCGCTAGCAGCATGACCGCGTTGACGGATACTCGCGAGTATCCCAGCGCATTCGCATCGAGAAACGGATGGGGGTACCAGCCCGATGCCAGCCCACGGAGCAACGTGAAGGCAAAATATGCTGCGGGATAGGTTAACCACCAAACCGCATCCTTCCACAGCAGGGAACTCTTCCGCACGAAGATCGCCCAGTACGCGACGTACAGCAAGGGGATCACATGGTGGAAAAGCGCGTCCGCCAGCTTCTGCCAGCCTTGTGGATTCCATATCTGTCGCAGCAACACCGAGTAGACGATTCCGACGATCGCAATGTACACCGCCGTCCCAGATTGCACGGTGGCACGCGCGAAGAATGCTCCCGAACTAGCGTTTCGCGTCCACGAAAAGCTAAGCAGCACCGCCACGAGCAAGTTCGTGAGGATGGTGAAATAGCTAAAGAAGGTGAATGAGCCCCGCGACCCGCTTGCCATTGGAGATCGAAAGGGTGACGGTGAGATAACACTGCAGCGCGAGAGCGAACCAGCCGAGGATTGCCGTGACGGGTGCGTAAATGCGCATCATCACTGCTCCGACGCAGATCGACGCTTCAGCACCGAAGTCGCGAAACTAACCACGATCAGGGCGATCCCAGCTCCGAGTTTGAGCCGGTTCGGATTTCGCAGTCCTTCCCAGACCACGTCCGGGGGCCAGAAGATTCGCGAGTCCTTTGCCGCGTCGAGGCAGGCGAGCACACCTGAGAGGAATATCCCAGCCGTCGCGACCCGCCGTTTTTTCTCCGGAGTCATGGGAGCGCCTCAGTGGCCTAGAAAGCGTCAATCCCCGTGATACTCTGCCCGATGATCAGCGAGTGCACGTCGTGCGTGCCCTCGTAAGTCTTCACTGACTCCAGGTTCATCAGGTGCCGCATGATGGGATAATCGTCGGCGACACCGTTCGCGCCGAGAATGTCGCGGGAGAGACGGGCGCACTCCAGAGCCATCCACACGTTGTTACGCTTCGCCATTGAAATATGCTGCGGCTCGATCTTGCCCGCGTCTTTCAAGCGGCCGACTTGTAACACAAGCAACTGCGCTTTCGTGATTTCGCTGATCATCCAGGTAAGCTTGTCCTGCACCAGTTGGTGTGAGGCGATGGGCTGGTCCCGCCACTGCTTGCGCAACAACGAGTATTGCAGCGCGCAGTCGTAGCACGCCATCGCGGCCCCAAGCGCTCCCCACGCGATGCCATAGCGCGCCTGGTTCAGGCACATCAGCGGGGACCGCAGGCCGCCGGACTTCGGCAACAGATTTGATTCCGGTACGTGCACATCCTGAAGCGACAGCCCCGACGTTACCGACGCCCGCAGCGACCACTTCCCGTGAATGTCATCGGCCTTGAATCCGGGCCGGTCGGTTTCAACCAGGAAGCCGCGAATCTTGTCGTTCTCGTTCTCGACCTTCGCCCAGATGATCGCGACGTGGGCGATTGTCCCCGAGGTGATCCACATCTTCTCGCCGTTGATCACGTACTCATTCCCGACTTTTTTGGCGCGCGTGCGCATGCCGCCGGGGTTCGATCCAAAGTCGGGCTCCGTGAGCCCGAAGCAGCCAAGCTTCTCGCCCTTCTGCATCGGAGGCAGCCAGGTCTGCTTCTGCTCTTCGCTGCCAAATTCATAAATCGGATACATGCAGAGGCCCGA
Source organism: Candidatus Sulfotelmatobacter sp. (assembly GCA_036521895.1). Taxonomy (GTDB): domain Bacteria; phylum Acidobacteriota; class Terriglobia; order Terriglobales; family Acidobacteriaceae; genus Sulfotelmatobacter. Next base: position 14,508 of record DATDGW010000403.1, read on the forward strand.
CTGCACGCTCACGAAGCTGCGCACGCCCGAGTCGCCGCGCTCCAGTTCCTGCGTCATCAGGCCATATTCCACGTTGCCCATCCCGGCGCAACCGTAGCCCTTCAGCGACGCCCCGAAGAATCCCATCTCGGCCATGGGCTTGACCAGTTCGCGCGGAAAACGCCCAGCCCGGTTGCATTCCTCGATGATGGGAATCAGATTGTCTTCGATAAAATGCCGCGTCGATTCGCGCACCAGTCGCTCTTCTTCACTCAGCAGGGAATCGTACTGTATGAAATCGACACCGCGAAATTTAATGGCAGGCATGAAAGATCTCCCTAGCTATCGTTAAGAACTCTGGACTCCGGACCCGGCGTGCAACCGAAATCACGGTTGCCGCCCCGCAGAGCCGTCCGCACGCGAGAGGGCAAACAAATGACGGTAGCAGGGCGGAGGGACGTCGGTCAACGTGGCGAGGGGTGCGACAGTGCCCTGTGCTATCCAACAAAAAGCTCAGGACACCGTCCGTGAAATGATCGGGATGTTCCGGTTGCGCCGTTTGTGAAAAACGGCGCTCCGGTCCATCCCATTTGGACTTCTGCGCAGACGCAGGAGCGTTTTCTATTCGATGTTGACCGTTACAGGAGGAGATGCAATGCCATTGCACACCACGCGCAAGTCACTCAAACCGGTCTCGATGTTGCCGGGTACATCGAAATTGGTCGATGCAGGTGAGGTGTAAGCAATCCCCATCGTGCTGTGGTCGTGAGTCCGCGCGTAGTACACCTTGCCGTTCTCCCGGTTCGTGATTTGCACCAGGGGATAGTTGGTGGCCCCCTGGATGTCGTCCCCGTAGGCGGCGCCTTGCGAGAATCCGTTGAAGTTCAGGCCCGACACAACATAGGTTTTCCCCCGCTGCACGTCCGTGGGCGCCGAGAGAACCTGCGGGAGCCATGCACTGTTGGGATTCCCGCCGTTCTGGAAGATCCAAACGTTGCCGAAGTCGGTGTACAGGATCTCGCCGGTGGGCAGCACCAGCATGTTTCCCCAGTACGAGGAAATGTTCGGCGCGTCCGTGTTGCCCGCTGTGACGTCTCTGTACTTGGTTCCATCCCAGGTGAAGAACTTGGAACCGGTATTAAAGATACCCGGGCTGGCTTGGAACAGAACGTTCCCACCGGGCAGCAGCGCAGCCGGTCCATCGGCAACATCCATTCCGTCGGGGATGTCCGGTCCGGCAGTCCATGTTTTCGTCATGGTGTCGTAGGTGGCGGTGTGCCCGGCTTGTCCCGGAGCGCCATTTGCACCCAGGTAGAAGACTGTCCCGTCGGGTCTCAGAACGGCCGGGCCGAGTTCATACGAGGCATGATTTGCATCGGGATAGGAATCCCAGAGCTGCACGGGCGTATTTCCAGGGGTCGTCCACTTGCCGGTTGATGGATGGTAGATCTCATATCGCTTGCCATTCTTGTTGTAGGCGAACACGTAGGCATCCACCGTCAGCACAGTGCCGTCGGGCAAAAGAGTCCAGCCCTCTTCGTCATACACATCTTTCTTATTCTTGCCCGTGATTGTCCACTTCAACGTTTTCGCATCCAGCAGCGCGCTCTCCGTGGTGCAGCAGTTCGCTTGCATGTAGGTGCCATCGGGCAAAACAACGCTCTGGGCATCGCCGATCGTTGTCCACCCAGGAGGGTGAGCTACCATCCTCCACTTGTCGGTTTTCGGGTCGTAGATCGCGCTCTTAGTGGTCCATACCGGCTGGCAGTTTCCCTTGGGCGCGTTGTACTCTCCGCCCGCCATCATGACGCGGCCATCCGGCAACACCGCGGAGCCGAAATAGAGGGGAGCGTACCCTGAAGGCAGTGAGGCGATTCTCTTCCATGTGCCGTTGACGTAGCTTCCGAATGGATCCGGAATCAGACGCCACCATTGCGGTCCGCAGGCTTCGTGCAGGATGACCGTGCCGTCTGTGAGCAAGAGAGGGTTGCCGAGTCCCAGGTTCGCGTTCGGTTGATTCGCGAGCGGAACCCAATGTTGTGCGCTGGAGAACTGGGCTGCCGCCAACAGCAAACAGACAACGGCGACGAAACTTCGTAGATTTGTCATAGGAATTCTTCTCCACCGATCCTTATTTGTGTCAGGCGATTGTTTCGGGCGACGAGAGGAGGGCGTTCTGCGGACCGAAGTGGCGTCTCCGGTTCCCCCTTGCGTTTGAATCCCCAGAGCAGAACGCTTTCTCTCGGTCTAAGGGCGGTCAGCATTGTACCTCGATTCGGTCCTGCAATAGGACCAAAACTGTTTCTATCGCCGCTCCGTCGAGTAATCGAGGCGTCAGGCAAGATCCTGCAATCGCGTACTTGTGCAAATGTCGGGAAGGCCTTCGGTGTATGCTGTTTGGCGAGCTTTCCCAGTTCTAAATCGATTCAATAACCAGAATCGCTTGGTGAGCGTGACGCTTCCAGCGACCGAGGAGGCCCGGTTTGCATCTCCAGAATCGTTTTCTTGCATTTCTTGCGGTCGCCACTTATGCGCTGGTGCTGTCGCATGCCGCCGCGGCCCAGAAGGTCACTGTCGACGCGGATCCCGCCCACGTTGCCAACACATTCAGTCCCATCCGCTCGCTGGGCGCGGCCATCGATCGTCTGCGCACCGGCACCCCCGACCACCTGCTGAAAGATCCGCTGCTGCACGAAATACTCGGCGCAGGATGGCAGAGTGTGACCTATCGCCAGAATACTGAACTGATGGTCGAAGCTTGGCACTGGAATCCGGCAGGCAAGTGGAGCAACGCCGACAAGCAGGAGGGCTACTTCGTCGGCAGCGCCGAGCCCGGCGCGGAGATTCATAGCTCGTGGGCCTACCCGCTGCCGCATCGCGGTTTCAGCCGCGGCGACGGCAACGGTTGGTCGCGTCTCACCGACGGAGATCCCAAATCGTATTGGAAGAGCAATCCCTACCTGACCAAGGCCTTCACCGGCGAAGATGACTCGCTCCATCCCCAGTGGGTGATGATCGACCTGGGCAGCAAGATCGATGTGAACGCGATCCGCATTGCCTGGGCCGATCCCTACGCGAAGCACTACTCCGTGCAATTCTGGACCGGCGAACTCGAGCCCTTCTACGACGGCACGACGAAAGGCACATGGCAGACCTTCCCGCTAGGCAACATCACCGAAGGCAAAGGCGGCACGGTCACGCTGAAACTCGTTTCCTGGATGATTCCCGTGCGCTACCTCCGCATCTGGATGACTGAATCTTCGAACACCTGCGACACTCATGGCGCCGCCGACAAGCGCAATTGCGTGGGATACGCCATCAACGAACTCTACGTCGGATCGCTCTCGACCGACGGTACCTTCAACGACTACGTCACACATTTCCCCAGCCGCGATCAGACCGTGACCTGGCCGTCATCGGTCGACCCATGGACTGCTGCCACCGACCTCGACCAGTCTCGCGGAGATCAAGTTGGATTCGATTTCTTCTTCAACTGCGGCGTCACCCGAGGCCTTCCGACCATGGTCCCGATCGCGATGCTCTACGCCACGCCCGAAGATGCGGCCAACGAGATCGCTTATCTGTATAAGCGACACTATCCAATCTCGTGGATCGAAATGGGTGAAGAGGCCGACGGACAGCACATGCTCCCGGAAGATTACGGCGCGTTGTACTTGCAGTTTGCGACCGCGATTCACAAACTCGTGCCCGAAGCGAAGCTCGGAGGTCCGCCGTTCGAAGGAACATTCGGCGACGTTGAGGTCTGGCCCGATGCCAATGGAAAAGTTTCCTGGATCGGCCGCTTCCTCGATTACCTGAAAGCCCACGGCCGGCTGAACGACTTCACGTTCTTTTCCTTCGAGCACTACCCGTATCAGGATCGCCCCACATATTCTTGGGCCGATCTCTATCCCGAGCCCGGCTACGTCAGCCACATCGTGCAAGTCTGGAAAGACAACGGCCTGCCCCCGAATATTCCGTTCTTCATGACCGAGGGAAACATCGGCGGCGGCGCGCCTCCATCGACCGTGAAGAGCGGCCTCTGGCTCGCGGACTATGTCGGCACCATGATGAGCGAAGGCGCAGGCGCCACGTACTATTTCCATTACATGCCGTACCCGAGAGAAATGGGCGGCTTCGGTAATTTCTTGTGGATCGACCAGAACTATAACGTCCTGGGCTATCCCCCGCAGTATCTGGCGGCGCAAGTCATCACGAAAGAGTGGGTGCAACCCATCGACGCTCCCCACAAGCAGTTCAAGGCCGCGAGCGATCTCAACGACGCCGCCGGAAATGTGATGGTGACGGCTTACGCAGTCGAGCGTCCCGATGGCCAGTGGTCGGTGATGCTGGTCAACCGCGACCAGTACAACGACCACGCCGTGAAAGTCGCATTCGCCGGAGCAGGCAAGCACGACCTCCACTTCTCTGGCCAGGTCGACCGCATCACCTTTGGCTCCAACGAATATCAGTGGCACCGCGAGGGAACGGGTGGACATGCCGACCCCGACGGTCCGCCCTCAAAATCGAAAGTGGACGGCGGCGCCGATGTGCTCTACCAGATTCCGAAAGCATCGATCACAGTCCTACGCGGACGGATCGGAGA
>DATDGW010000404.1:0-2187 GCA_036521895.1 Candidatus Sulfotelmatobacter sp.
TCCGGTGGCTGTCTTGCGTCCCTGACGATTCAGGATTCCGGCGATGACTTCATCGGGATAGAGAGTTGCCAGACGGCGAAGCAATGAGATCGTGTCTTCATCCGTGCGTGGCCCCATCGGCTTGAATCGCGGGACCGGAACATCCAGCATCGTAATCGCGCCGCCGCGCCAGCGCAGAGTCAGGTTCGCGCGACCTTCGGCCCGCTTGAGATTGAGAACCACCTCCTCCAGTAACGTGCGCAGCAGTTCCTTGCGATCGCGGTCGGTGGTGGTCGTCGCGTTCCAGACTTGATAAATATCGGAGCCGAGCCTCTCAATCGCTTGGAGTTGCTCGGGGCTGATCGTGCTGGGTCGTTGTTGCTCCCGTCGCCGCAGTTCCATTTCTGCGGACGCGAGATCGCGCAGACGGTTCTCCCATTCGGTTTCTAGCCCGCGGGCGACCAGCCGGTTTTCGGGCTCCACAGCCCGATAGCGGCGCTCGACTCTCTCCGCTTCATAACGAGCGCGCTCTACTTCCAAACGCCATTGAGACAAGGCCGCATCGTGGTTGGATTGGAGTTGTTCCACGCTGAGCCGAGTCGCTTCGATCGCGGCCGGTGTGATCGCTTCCAGAAACGCATTGGCTACGGCTTGCTCAATCGCCGTTCCGCCGACGTTGAAACAGTAGACGCCACGCCCGTTGACGAGATCTTTGCCAGCGCAGTGATAACCGGGAGCCGAGTTCCGTCCGCGATAATGAACATGCAGACGGCGGCCACAGTGGCCACACGCGGCAATGCCCTGCAAGAGCGCCGATCCCTCTCTCACTGCTCCCCCTGGTTGATGCGGTTTCGGCCGCGTGTTGGAATCGAGCCGCACCTGATTAGCCTGAAAGGTGGCCCAATCGATGAAACCGGGATGATGGTCCTGAAGGAGAACGGACCACTGATCCATCGGCAGATGCCGAATGCGTTTCCTGACGGCGCCGTGTTCATCGACGTAGCGTTCGTACTTGGTCTTGCCGTACGTGTAAGCGCCAGCATACACCGGATTGGTCAGGATGTGGTGGAGTGCGGTGTAAGTCGGCGCAACCCAGCGAATGGGACCAGGCATGCCGGCGGGCAGAATCTGCAGCGGGAAAGACAGACCTTCGGAACGGAACCAGAGCCAGACGCGGCGCGCCGAGCCGAATTCGGCGAACCGCTCGAAGACGGTGCGGATCGCGCCGGTGACGGCTTCATCAGGATGAAAGAGAACCTCACCATCCTGTTCTCCCCAGACGAAGCCCACGGGTAGACCGCGGCGCAGTTCTCCGCGAGCGGCTTTATTGCGAATACCGCCATCGAGGCGGGCGCGGATGATATGCAACTCCGCTTCGCTCATGGTGCCCTTCAGTCCCAGCAGCAGACGATCGTTAAACAGCGCGGGATGATAGACGCCGTCGTTGTCGCCGATGAGCGTGTCGGTGACGCCGCACAACTCCAGCAAGCGATACCAATCTGCGTTATTCCTCGCCAGACGAGAAACTTCCAGTCCGAGAACGATACCCACGCGGGCCAGCGCCACGTCGCTGGTGAGACGAGTAAACCCGGACCGCTTGTCGGTGCTGGAGCCAGATAGCCCCAAGTCTTCGTCGATGAGGACCACCTGCTCCTTGGACCAACCCAGTTGGTAGGCCCGATCGGCCAAAGCGTACTGACGGGCGGTGGATTCGCGGTTATGCTCGACCTGGCCGGGCGTGGACTGGCGAATGTAAACATAGGCGGCGCGCTGCGTGTGGGAGGGTTTAATTTTGGAAAGATCAGTCATTCTTGGTCTGCTCCTGGTGTTTGTCCCCGGTAGCTTTGACAAGGAGGCGCGTCAGAGTTTCGATGACGATCCGCCTTTGATCGTCGTCGAGTTGCTCCCACAGGCACGTCTCCGGAATCGGGATGTCGATGAAGTTCAGATGCAGTTGGGGCATGGTTCTCCTGGCCTGCCCCAGATATTACTGGTAAGCTGTCCGCGCGTCGCAGGAGCGCATCGACGCGGCCGCGAAGACGCAGCAGGTCATCCGGCGAGCCGACGAGCTGAGGCACTTTAGGTCCGCCTTCATCAGTCTTGAAGTCTGTCCAGTCGGCGAGGATCAGCGACTTACTTCCGTCGGGCAGAATGAGCACGAACTGCAAGCCACCGGGCATGCGGGCATGCCGGAGAACCTCCAAAGAC
>DATDGW010000405.1:0-6768 GCA_036521895.1 Candidatus Sulfotelmatobacter sp.
GAGGGCGATGATTCTGGCCGCGGGCCTTGGTAGGCGTCTGCGACCGCTCACCGACGATCGCCCCAAAGCCTTGGTGGAAGTGGCTGGACGCACGCTGCTGGAGATCACTCTCCGCCGCCTTGGGCACTTCGGGATCCGCGAAGTGATCGTCAACCTGCATCATTTTGCCGACATGGTGGCCGATTATCTGAAGAAGAACGACAACTTCGGCATGCGGATTGAGGTTTCGCGCGAAGAAGCCTTGCTCGACACCGGAGGCGGGCTGAAGAAGGCGGCGTGGTTCTTCCTCGAAGAGGGCCCGGCCGACGAGCCGTTTCTCCTGCACAATGTCGACGTGCTCAGCACGATTGATCTTCGCGGCATGGCGGAATTTCATAAGCACAAGCAAGGGCTGGCAACGTTGGCCGTGCAGAAACGAGAGACATCGCGATACCTGCTGTTCGATGAACAGAATCAACTCTGTGGACGGCGAGCGGGACGCGATCAGGAACCAGAAATTGTCCGGCCGTCAAAGGAGACGCAGGCGCTGGCTTTCGCTGGCGTGCACGTCATTTCCGCGCGATTTCTCCGGATGATGGCTGAAGACGGCGTCTTTTCGATCATCAACTCATATCTGCGGCTGGCTGGCCAGGCAGAGATGATCATGGCGTTCCGGGCTGACAAATATTACTGGCGGGATCTGGGCAAGCCCGAGAATGTGGCGCAAGCCGCTGAAGATGTGAGGCAACAGGTCGTGCAGCTATAAAGCACCGCCATCGAAGAAGGCCGAACGTCCGGACATTCCTCTTGCGGCAACTCTCCGGCTTCGATACCATCTGTGCACCTGTAATGAATAGCCTCTGTTTACACCGAATTCGTGTCGTAATCTTGGGGGTAGGAGTTCTTATACCCTCTCCGGTGTGGAGGGAACCAGCGAGCTGAGAAACGCGAAATCTTGAAGGCTCCCGAATCCCGCCCCGCCAGAAACTGGCTCGGTGGGTTTTGCTTTTTAGGAGCGCAGGAAGGGCCGTATGGACAAGACATCTGGAAGGAGCATGACCGGGGCCAGCATTCTTTGGGAATGCCTGGAGCGAGAGGGCGTGCGGGTCGTCTTCGGATATCCCGGAGGAGCCATTCTGCCTGCGTACGACGCGCTCAAGCACAGCAAGATCCATCACGTGTTGGTGCGTCACGAGCAGGGCGCGACCCACATGGCCGACGGATACGCGCGCGCCAGCGGGCAAGTGGGAGTCGCCGTAGCCACCTCTGGCCCAGGCGCAACCAACATGGTCACCGGGATTGCCACGGCCATGCTCGATTCGTCGCCGATCGTCTGCATCACCGGTCAGGTCGGAAGCAAGCTGATCGGCTCCGATGCCTTTCAGGAAACCGACATCACCGGTGTCACGCTTCCGATTACAAAACATAACTACCTCGTGACCCATGCCAGTGAAGTAGCGCGAACCATTCGCGAAGCTTTTTATGTCGCGCGCTCCGGCCGTCCTGGCCCGGTGCTGGTGGATATCACGAAAGATGCGCAGCAGACTGCCTGCGAATTCGACTGGGAAGCCGCCAAGCCTCAGCTTGCGGGATATCGTCCCGACTTGTCGCCGGAGCCGAAGGAATACGAGCAAGCGCTGGAATTGATTCACAACTCCAAACGGCCGGTGATCCTTGCGGGGCACGGCATCATCATTTCGGGAGCGATGCAGGAGGTGCGCGAATTCGCCGAGCGCGCGGGCATTCCGGTTGCTCTGACGTTGCTGGGCATCGGCGCGTTTCCGGCAGCACATCCCCTGAATCTCGGCATGATGGGGATGCACGGCGAGGCTTGGGTGAATCACACCATTCAGGAAGCCGATCTGCTGCTGGCGTTCGGTATGCGCTTCGACGACCGCGTGACCGGGAACCTGAAGACGTACGCGTCGAATGCCAAGAAGATTCACATCGAGATCGATCCTGCGGAGATCAACAAGAATGTCAAAGTGGATGTTCCGCTGGTCGGCGACCTGCGCGAAGTGCTGCATGAGTTGTTGCCGAAGATCGAATCGATCGACCGCAGCGAGTGGCTCGACTCCATCGACAAGCTGAAAGGCGATGCTGCCGTCCGCGACATTCAGAACCTGCCTGACAACGGCCACCTTTATGCGGCCCACGTCATTAACGATCTCTGGCGCGAGACCCGCGACGGCGATACGGTGGTGGTAACCGATGTGGGTCAGCATCAGATGTGGGAAGCGCAATACTACAAGCACGAGAAGGCGCGCAGCCTGATCACGTCGGGAGGCCTGGGAACGATGGGCTTCGCTTTGCCCGCGGCGATCGGCGCCAAGGTCGCGCGCCCAGAAGCCGATGTGTGGGTCGTGGTCGGCGATGGCGGCTTCCAGATGACATTGTGCGAACTTGCGACCATCGTGCAGGAGAATCTGAAGGTGAACATTGCCATCATCAACAATGGATTTCTGGGGATGGTGCGGCAGTGGCAGGAATTCTTTTACGAGCGCAACTACGCCGCAACCCCGCTGCTGAATCCCGATTTCGCCAAACTCGGTGAGGCTTACGGCATTCGAAGTATGACCGTTACGCAGCGCTCGCAAGTGGTGCCCTCGGTGCGGGGGGCGCGAGAGCACGATGGACCGGTGCTCATCAACTTCCGCGTGGAGCAGGAAGATACGGTGTATCCGATGGTGGCAGCGGGAGCGTCGTTGCACGAGATGATCCGGCGGCCCAGCAAGATTGTCGAAACCGCGGCAGATGAATAGCGACGACGAATAGAGAAAACATGCTGAACACATATGTGGTGTACGTGGAAAACAAACCAGGCGTGCTGACGCGCGTAGCGTCTCTGTTCCGCCGTCGCGCTTTCAACATCGATTCTCTGACGGTGGGCCGCACGGAAAAACCAGAGGTCTCGCGCATGACGATCACGGTCGACGCCGACCACGACCAGGCCCGCCGCATCGAAGCGAATCTGTATAAGCTCGTCAACGTCCTCTTGGTGGAGAACATTACCCACGAGCCTGCCATCGTCCGTGACCTGGCGATGATCAAAGTCGCGGCCACGCATGAGGCCCGGTCGCACGTTCTGGAACTGGCTAGCGTGTTCCGCGCGCGCGTCGTGGACGTCGCTCCGGATTCGCTCACGATTGAGATCACGGGCGCCGAAGATAAGATCGACGGTTTGCTCGAAGTGCTGCGTCCGTACGGCGTGCTGGAGATGGTGCGGACTGGAATCGTTGCCATGCGTCGCGGGAAATCCTCGGCCACGGCCGCGGCGACCAACGCCGACCAGAATGTCGCCGAGGAAGATGTTTCTCACTCGGTCTGAACCACTTCAGCCCCCTCGGATTGGCATAACAAGTGCCCGCCAAATGACCAGGACCGAAGCCTAATCGGTTGTTAGACTTACCTACGCAGCCGCTAGCTCCGCCTGCTCTCAAGATCCGCCAGTGGAATTCCGCAAGTTACGAAAGTTTTTCGAATCGCTTCTAAACCATTGTTTCTAAACGTGTTAGCTGGTATTCGTAAAGAGGCTAAGAGCCTGTATCGGCCGCAGTGTGTTTACTCAAATGACTGGCACAACCAGCGTCGCCATGGGTCTGCCTGCGCACTCGCGCTCGTGGAGAGGACTGTCGCTAACCGCCAAGCTATTTGTCAGCGTGACCGTAATCGCGGGACTGGCCACGTTGGTGTACGGCGGAGTCCACCAGAGTAGCAAGAACATCGCTGAGTTCATCTGTTATCTAGGCATCGCCATTCTGGCATCGCGCCTCAAGGTGAACCTGCCCGGCATCACCGGCACACTGTCGGTCAATTTTCTGTTCATTTTGATCGGCGTCCTGGAACTCAGTTTCACGGAAACCGTCATTCTAGGCGCGATCTCCATGGTCGCGCAGTGCCTGTATCCAGAGCGCCCCAAGGCCATGCAACTGACGTTCAACGTGTGCGCCGGCGCGGTTTCGACGGCGCTCGCTTACCAGGTTTATCACCAACCGCTGGCGATCGTTCTGGTGGGCAGTCGCCCGATTCTGCTGGGATTGGCGGCAACGGTCTACTTCATTGCCAACGCGGGTTCGATCGCGACTGTCATTTCCCTGACCGAGCGCCGGCCTCTCATCCGCATTTTGGTGGACTGCTATTTCTGGTCGTTTCCCTATTATCTTGTCGGCGCGGGCGTGGCGGGGGCAGTCGCGTGGCTCAACCACACATTCAACTGGGAAACCTCGCTGCTCCTCTTGCCGGCTGTTTACCTGATCTACCGCTCGTATCGCCTCTATCTGGGCAAACTGGAGGACGAGAAACGCCATGTCGAGGAAATGGCGAATCTGCATCTGCGGACCATCGAAGCCCTGGCGCTTGCGATTGAAGCGAAAGACCACACCACCCACGAGCACCTGCAGCGCGTCCGTGTCTATGCCATCGAAGTCGCCAAGGAACTCGGCGTAACCGGCCCCGAACTGGAAGCTCTCCACGCGGCGTCGCTGCTGCACGACATCGGCAAACTTGCGGTGCCGGAACACATCATCTCGAAGCCCGGCCGCCTCACGCCGGAAGAGTTCGAGAAGATGAAAATTCACACCCTGGTCGGCGCCGAGATTCTGGAACGTGTGCGCTTTCCGTATCCGGTTGTGCCCATCGTGCGGGCCCACCACGAAAAGTGGGATGGCTCGGGCTACCCACTAGGATTGAAGGGCGCGGAAATTCCCATCGGGGCGCGCATTCTGTCGGCGGTCGACTATCTCGATGCCTTGGCGTCTGATCGTCAGTACCGGCGGGCGTTGCCCATGCGGGAAGTAATGCAGAAGCTGGGCGTCGAATCGGGCAAGTCGTTTGATCCGAAGGTCGTCGACATTCTGCAAAAGCGCTACCAGCACCTGGAACGACTCGCCGTGGCGAAGTCAGCGGCGGACCCGAACGGCCCGCTTTCCACGTCGATCAAGATCGAGCGCGGCTTGGAACCGGCAGCGGGTTTTGAAAACGCCACCGCGCAGGACTATGCGGGACGCGAAACCACGTTCCTGTCTTCGATCGCGGCGGCCCGGCAGGAAGCACAATCCTTGTTCGAACTGAGCCAGGATCTGGGCGCTTCGCTGAGTTTGACGGAAACGCTCTCCGTTTTCTCGGTGAAGCTCAAGCCCATGGTGCCGTACGATGCCATCGCCATTTACATCAAGCGCGAGGATGAACTTGTCCCCGAATACGTGAACGGTGACAACTACCGGCTATTCTCTTCCCTGCGGATCCCGGTCGGCCAGGGACTGTCGGGCTGGGTGGCGCAGAACCGAAAGCCGATCATCAATGGCAATCCCTCAGTCGAACCGGGATACCTGAACGATCCCACCAAATTCAGCACCCTGCGCTGTGCGCTGGCAGTGCCGTTGGAGGGCGTCACTGGAGTCATTGGTGTGCTCGCGCTCTATCGCGGCGAACGTGACGCCTTCACGTCTGATCACCTGCGCATTCTGCTCGCGGTGAGCGGAAAAATGGCGTTGTCCATCGAGAACGCTCTCAAGTTCCAGCAGGCCGAGAATTCAGCAATCACCGATTACCTGACGGGCTTGCCCAACGCCCGCTCACTTTTCTTGCAACTCGAGCGCGAGCTGGCCCGCTGCAAGCGTGACAATTCGTCGCTGACCGTCATGGTCTCCGACATGGACGGCTTCAAGCAGATCAACGACCGCTTCGGCCATCTGGAGGGCAATCGCGTGCTGCGTCTCTTCGCCCAGGCGCTCAAAGACAGCTGCCGCGAATACGACTACGTGGCGCGTATGGGCGGAGATGAATTCGTAGTCATTGCCCCCGGGCTTACGGCCGACGCGGCTGGGAAGAAGGCTGAGCAAATGCGGGCCCTGGCACGGCAGGCTGGAAACGAGGTCTGTGGCGAAGATCTTCTGTCGCTCAGTGTGGGACGCGCGATGTATCCGGAGGACGGCAACGATGCAGAACAACTGCTGGCCGAAGCCGACCGCCGCATGTATCTGGAGAAACAGAAGCACCTTTCCTATAAGGACCGGCGCTCTCATCCCCGCATGAAGTGCCGGGTTACGATTGAACTGCAAACCGAGGAGGGAAAAACTCCCCTGTTCGCAAACGTGACCGACGTCAGCCTAGGCGGCTGCTTCGTCGAAACCAGCACCATCCTTGCTCCGGGCAGCAAGATCAAGCTGGGCTTCTCGATGGATGATGCCACCTTGTCGGCGGAAGGGGTGGTGGCAAGACTCGATCCTGGCACCGGCGTCGCCGTCCAGTTCCGCGAAGTGAACCGGGAAGGCCGCGAGCGCATGTTCAAGATTCTCGAGTTCGTGCAGAAGACAACCACGTTCTACAACAACCGCTACCTCGATAGTTTGTCGAAGAGCTGATTGACCAAGAGTCAGAGTGCCGTCAGCGAGTACCCGCTTTTTCCTGGCTTCCGCCACTGCCCAACCACCTTGCGCCCTTCCACGTCCGGCTGCTCTGGCCCTGTCGGGCCCTCTACGATTGGGGTATCGCAAACCTTGTCCGCGTCTTGGGACCCTTTGTCACGCGGGGGCTTGGTTCTGGGCTTGCGCGGGTCGGACGAAGGACGGCGTTGTGGTCTCCGCTGCGATGGTTGTGCCTTGAACCTGCGCTGCGGGCTGTGGCGGAGGAGGCGGAAGAACTTCGGGAGATGTGCCGGAAGTCGCGGCTGCAGATCCGGTCGGCTGGCTGTCCTGCAAGCGGGCCGGGAGTTCGATCCGCGGCGCATAATCCTCTTCGCCGTCCTGGCCAGAAGCCTGAATTGCTGCGAGCATGCGCCGCACCGCGTCC
>DATDGW010000406.1:0-4876 GCA_036521895.1 Candidatus Sulfotelmatobacter sp.
ACATGCTAATAGTTTTGGGCTCGGCAGCACACAATGACTTTGATGTTGCGCCTCCGAGAACTGACAGATGGGCGATCCAAGGAGCAACAATAGAGCAGCAACTATCGATTTCATGTCATCTCCCTTGAAATCCAAGGTCGCGAACCATAAGGCCAGAACCTACGGCTACCAAGGCCACCACCACTTGCGTTTTTTGAGGAGGGTGTCCGGATAACAGTTGAAGGTTGATGCGGCGATTCGTTTTGCATCTTACGCGAACTTCTCCTCGAGAGTAACAGACTCTTTCGATCGACCTAGCACAGTAGCAAGCGTCCAAAGATTTTCGTGTCCCATGATCTTGCGGAAGTTTTTCTCCGTGATCAGGTAGGCTCCAGCGACCCAGCGCATCACCATGTCTGCTTCGCGCCAGCGGCAGACGTTTCCCGTTCGTTTCCGCACACCCGATTGTGGGCTCTCGATGAGGTTGGTGGTTCCCAGGCAGCGATGCAGACTCGGTGGCAGGTCCAGCCGGTTGATCGTAAACGTTTCCTCCAAACCTTCGCGCAGGCTCCGGGCCGCTTCCGGATATTCCCGCTCCAACCACTCCGCCATCTTTTCCATCTTGGCCATTCCTTCTTTGGCTTTCGGCAGTTTGTACGCCGCCCGCATCAGCGAACGCACTTGGGCGTGCTGCTCGGTCGGCAGCTGTTCCAGCACGTTGCGAATCTTGTGCGTTCGGCAACGTTGCACCGGCTGGTTCGAGCCGAATACTTCCTCAATCCCTGCACGCAACGCTTTGGCCCCATCGATCACGAACAGATAGCGCTTCTCACTGCTCACTCCTTGCTCTCGCAAGTGCACCAGCAACGCTTTTACGGCCGCCGTGTTTTCCGTCGCTCCTAGCTGGATCCCTAGTACATGTTTGGCGCCCCTCTCATCCACGCCCACCGCGCTGATCACGTGGTGCGTTCCGAATTGCATCCCATCCATGTAAATCACCAGCAGCTCGGTTTCCTCCCATCTCCTGCCCAGCAGTTCTTCCAGTTGTGCCGTGCTCGCTTCGATCGCTTTTTCGCTGATCGAAGATTTCGATACCCCCACGGTTTCCGCCATCCTCGGCAATACCTCTCGATATTGGCGCGTGGATACTCCTCGCAGCAGCGCTTCAAACATCCGCGCACCCATCGCCGGATTCTTTTGCAGCGCTCGGTAAGCCGGCACTCCGACCTCGCCGCCGCAACCCTTTTCCCTGCGCCGCAGACGGGGCTTCCGTACGCTCAACTGCCGTTCGGCAAGACTCACCCGCCCTGCCTGACTCCCGTACCAGTGAATCTCACCGCCCCTGCGTCCCGGTGTTCGCGGCCCAGCGATCTGTTCCGCGCTCAGTTGCAGGATCGTTTCGATGGTCTGTTGGCTGACTTGTTCCACGACCGTGTCTACTGCCAGGCGGGCTTGCTCTACCAACTCCACCAACGGCAAAAGAATCTGCCCGTTGGCTCTACAAAAGGCAGCCAAGGTTCGTTCGGCTCCCTTTCCCTTGCCCTCGATGACGTGATAGTTTCCTTTCACGGCGGTTCTCCTTTAAACAGGATTGGCGGGCTCGATTCTAACGAATCGAGCCTGAACCGCCGCATCAACCTTCAACTGTTATCCGGACACCCTCGAGTTTTGATTTCGATACTCTGATTTGGCCCCATTCGATACTTTGATTTGGCCCCACCTTACTGAAAACCATATACCGTGGACTCAGCTTCGGGCCTAACCGCCCCAAGGGAGGACCGGGTGGATAGGAGAGCCAAGGTGGAGCTATTCGAGCAGATTCGACGCGAGTATGAGCATGGTGGTGGAACGATTCGAGGGATCGCCAAGAAGTTGGGGATTCATCGGCGCATGGTGCGTGAGGCGGTGCTCAGCGCTGTTCCGGTAGAGCGCAAGACACCGGTACGAGAGAGGCCGAAGCTGGAACCGGCGATGGCTTTCATCGATGCGGTTCTGGAGGCGGACAAGAAGGCTCCCCGAAAGCAACGGCACACCGCACATCGGATCTGGCGTCGGATCCAAGCGGAGATGCCGGAAGTGGAAGTGGCCGAGTCCACGATACGACGCCACGTTCGCGAACGGAAGATCGCGTTAGGGTTGCTACACCGCGAGACGTTCATTCCCCAGTCCTACGTTTGGGGCGGAGAAGCGCAGGTGGACTGGTATGAAGCTTACGCGGATATCTGCGGCGAGCGGGAGTTGGCCTACGTCTTTTGCATGCGCAGCATGGCCAGTGGAGGAGCCTTCCATTGCGCCTTCCCGCACGCCAGCCAACAAGCGTTTCTGGAAGCGCATGAACGAGCGTTTCTTCATTTCGGTGGAGTATTTGCTGTCTTGAGGTACGACAACCTTAAGAGTGCCGTGAAGAAGATTTTGCGAGGGCACCAGCGCGAGGAGAGCACGCGATTTATGGCCTTCCGTTCGCATTGGGGTTTCCAGTCGGAGTTCTGCACCCCGGCGGAAGGTCACGAGAAGGGTGGAGTGGAAGGAGAAGGCGGGTACTTTCGGCGGAACCACATGGTGCCGGTTCCGCAGGTGGCCAGTTGGGAAGCGCTGAACGTTTTCTTGCTGGAAGCATCCCGGAACGATGAGCAGCGTTTGATCGGCGAGCGGGCACAAACGGTTGGTGCAGGAATGAATCTGGAGCGAGAACACCTGCATGCCCTTGCGGAAGAGGGTTTTGATCTGGCGGCGATTCACTTTCCGCACGTGAATACCAGCGGCTGCGTGAAGGTGCTGACCAACTTCTACTCGGTTCCTCTGCCCGTCGGCCTCGAAGTGCAGGCCAAGGTGCACTCATCCTACGTGGAGATTTGGCACCAAGGAGAGTGCGTAGCGCGGCACGATCGCTGCTTCAACCGCCAGCAGAAAGTACTCAACCTGGAGCATTACCTGGAGGCCCTGACGAAGAAGCCTGGAGCGTTCGCTGGTTCGACGCCGCTCGAACAGTGGCGAGCACAAGGACGTTGGCCGGCCAGTTTCGATCGCTACTGGGAGATGCTGAAGCAACGAAGAGGCCAGCAGCCGGGAACGCGCGCCATGATCGACGTGCTATTGCTGGGCCGACAGTACGGATACACGCGGCTGCAAGCAGTGATTGAAAAGGCTCTGGATATGAATTGTTTCGATGTCGAAGCTGTGCGCCTGCTCCTGAATGCGGAACGAAACAGGAAACGAGAACCGCATGAGGCGGTCGAGGTGGGTGCTTTACGAGCGTATGACCGACCACAACCGACCACCAGGAACTACGACCAGTTGCTGGAGAACTATTCCGGCAGCGAGGTGATTCAATGAGTGTCGCAACGGTGGCCGCGCAACAGGCAACGATTCGGCAGTATGCCAAAGAGCTGAAGCTCGCGACGGTAGGTGGCCAGTTTCTGTCGATGGCCGAAGAAGCCGTCAAGCAGAAGCACGGGCATCTGAGTTATCTGGAAGCGCTGCTCGGAGCGGAAGTGGAAGATCGCTATCAGCACGGAGTAGCACGGCGGATAACGGAGGCCCATTTTCCCAAGGTGAAAACCCTGGAGGACTTTGCCTTCTCCGATGCGCCGCATCTTCCTGCCGCGCAGATCCGGAATCTGGCCGAGGGCGGTTACTTGAGCCGAAGCGAGCCGGTTATTTTTCTTGGGGAAACCGGAACGGGTAAGACCCACATGGCCACGGGACTGGCGATAGCTGCTTGTCGTCAGAGGAAACGGGTACGGTTCACGACGGCGGCGCAGCTGGTGAATGAACTGACGGAAGCAAAGAACAAAAGCGAACTGAATCGCGTGACCAACCGGTGGACGCGGTACGAGCTGATCGTGATTGACGAGATGGCTTATGTCGCGATGCCCGAAGCAGCCGCTGAGTTGTTGTTCCAGATCATCGCCGGAAGAGCGGAAAGAGCGGCGGTGATCGTCACGACGAATTTACCGTTCTCCGAGTGGACCACCATGTTTCCGAACGCACGATTGTGTAAGGCGATGCTGGACCGGCTAACCGACCAGGCCCACATCATCGAAACGGGCACGGAGTCGTACCGTTTCCGCAGAACGCTGGAAAAGAAAAAAGGTGGCAAGGGATGAAGGAAGGGACAAAAAACCGGGATGTAGTAGGTCAACCGAGGGGGCCATCGTTGTTCCTAGGCGATCCTGGCGCGATATTTTTCTGTGGAAAACTGGGGACAGGCACAAAGAAAGAAAAAAGGAGCAAAAAAGAAAGAGAACGGAGGCCTGTGGAAACTGACGCCGCTGATGGAAATCCGCTCACAACGCGGATTCCCACAGCGGCTTGGAAAGCACAAAAACGCTTTCCACAGTTCCCACAAGGCCCGACGGCGGTTCCATAGAAGGACTTGATTCACCAGCAGGGTGGGGCCAAATCAAAAGATCAAAAGGGGCCAAATCAAGTTGACGAAACCACACGGCTGTGAGTCAGCCGACCCCAGATCAGCTTTCCATCCCAAGCGCCACCGTAAGCCCGTTTGGGAAAGCGCAACCCGCGCTCGGCAAAGCGGTGCACGACAGCAAAGGCAGTACCCGTTTCGCGGAATAAGCGAAAGACGAGGGCCACGGCACCACGTACTTCTTCATCGGGATCCTGGATAATGCCACCGTCATCGTCGTAGCAATACCCGACCGGCAGGGGAAACCGCAACTCTCCCTTTTTGGCTTTGTTGAGCTTACCGCCCTGCAAGCGTGTGCGCAAAAAATGCAGCTCCGCCTGAGCCATGGTCCCCTTCAGCCCCAGGAGAAGGCCGTCGTTAAATCGGACGGATCGTAGCAGCCATCTTCATCAATGACCAGAGTCTGGGTGAGGGCACACAACTCCAGCAGCCGATGCCAATCTAGGTCGGAGCGCGACAGTCGAGAGGCTT
>DATDGW010000407.1:0-1906 GCA_036521895.1 Candidatus Sulfotelmatobacter sp.
AGTTTCTACTGGTCGCCCCAGATTTCGATCGGGGCATCCGCGGGGATTTGCGGACTGATCGGTGCGATGATCGCGCTGGGCGTGCGCGATCGTTCGACCTACGGCGCGGCGATCAGGAGATTCTACACGCGCTGGATAATATATATCCTGCTCATGGGTCTGCTTCCGTTTTTCGCGATCGATAACGCCGCCCATATCGGCGGAATTGCCGGCGGATTCATCGTGGCGTACTTCGCTGGAACGCCGGGATATTCGAAAATTGTGGAGCGTGTCTGGCAGGTTGCCGCCGGTATCGCCATCGCGCTGACGGCGCTCTCCTTCTACGACATGTTCATGGCGCTGGTCTCGACCAGGCAGCAATAGAGCGCCTACTTCTTGACGGAGCCCCGAGTCGCGGTCCAGGTTCCCTTACCCAGGTCGCCGAAGGTCACAGTCCCCTGCATGGTTTCCTGATCCTTCACGGTTCCAGTGTAGTGAATCGTGATGATATGCTCCTTTTCGATCGCCCGGAACTCGAATTCCACTTGCGCATCCTTGACGCTACCGCTGACTTTCGACTCGCCGAGCTTTCCGGCATAGATCCCCGAAAGTTCGTCGCCCTTCTGTTTAAGGTCGAATTTCTGGGTACGTGGCTCGCCGTAGCCCTCCACGCGAATTTCCCACTTGCCGTTTACCGTTTCGCCCAGCAGAAGCACGCTTAAGAGGCACGTGATCCCCGCCAATTTCAGGGTTTTGCATCCGTTCATAAACCCTCCGTTCTACATTGATAGATCATTTGCCGCCAATGATCCATCCCGCCCGCACTGTAGAGATTTGAACTGTGCTAGATTGAAATTACCAGCTTGACACCCATGCGGGGACGTAGTTCAGTTGGTTAGAACGCCGGCCTGTCACGTCGGAGGTCGCGGGTTCGAGCCCCGTCGTCCCCGCCAATCCTTTCAATAGTTTCCAAACCTTCTTTACACCGATTAGTGGGTGACCGCCTCGTCTTGCGGCTTGAAGGGGTGGGATCAGTTTTGCCCTAATTCCTTCCACGGCAGAATGAAACTGCTTCCTTCCTCTTCCGGATCGATGTCTTGAGGTTTTGCATTTTCCATTGCGTGGAGGAACATCAAACCCCCGACGCCTTCAGAGCGGCGAGCACGCGGTCGGGTCTGAAGGGTACCCTTCGGATTCGAACACCGGTAGCGTCGTAGATCGCATTTCCGATCGCCGCGAGCATGGGCTTGAGCGACGCCTCACCGGCCCCATACGGCGGCAGATCGGGGCGGTCTGGATTCGGATCGCCATTGACCAGCACGATCTCGATGCTTTCGGGAGTATCGGCGTGACGGAGAGTCGGATGCGTGAACCAGTCCAGGCTCGTCACCTTCTCCGTGTTGAACTGGACCTCCTCGTACAGGGCGCGGCTCAGGCCATGAAGGGTTCCACACTCCACCGCGTGATGAAGACTGTTGGGATTCACCACCAGCCCGGAGTCATGCGCGCATACCAGCCGCTTCGCCCATACATGACCAGTCTGCCGGTTGACCTCGACCTCGGCAATCTGCGCAACAACGGTCTGGCCGCGAAACGAATACGCGATCCCGCGTCCCGTCAGAATGTTGCTCTTGCCGATCAGCGTGGGTGAAGGTCGCGGAGCCCAACCGAACTTCTCTGCGGCAGCCTTGAGGACCGCAAGCGATCGCGCCCGCCGGTACCCGTTGTCATCGCTGGTTCCGGCCTGAATCATCTTCACGCGGAATTCCAGCGGATCGGTTTTCGCCGCCGCTGCTGCTTCGTCGATGAACGACTCGGCGGCAAACGTTGCCTGAGGACCGTTCGGATCGCGCAGGTTGCCCGTGCGAAGCGGCGTCTCCCACACGGCCGGCAGGCCGACGACATCGCCGGTCATGGTGCGGTTCGG
>DATDGW010000408.1:0-30182 GCA_036521895.1 Candidatus Sulfotelmatobacter sp.
AGGCGGGCGCACTCGACTACTTGCTGAAGCCCTTCGACAACGCGCGCTTTGAACTGGCCCTCGGCCGCGCCAAACAAAGGATCAGACTCGGCAGAGATCGCACGCAACGTCTTGAGCGCGTCGCCATCAAGAACGCCGGACAGGTTTGCTTCGTGAAAATCTCAGAGATCGTTTGGATCGAAGCCGCCGACTACTATGCCTGCCTGCACGTCGGCGCGAAAAGCCATCTGCTACGACGCAGCCTCTCGGAACTCGAAGAGGATCTCGACCCAAACACTTTTTGCCGCGTGCACCGCTCGAGCATCGTGAACCTGGAGCGAGTCCGAGGACTCAAGCTCCGGCGGGACGGCGAATACGAAGTCTTGCTCGACAACGGCTCGACCGTTCGCTTGAGCCGCCGCTACCGCAAGAACCTGCAAGCGCGACTGGGCGTCCGCAAAGTTGCGGTACAAGACGCGGACTAGCGAGAGATTTGGTTGAAGTTCCCCGAGAAAAAACGGGAAGGGCACGCCTTCAGTCGCGCCGCTCGTCGTCGCAAAAACAGAACCGGCTTTTGCCGCTACAGAGATCCTTCGGCCCGGAAATAGCGTGCGCCTCAGGATGACACCTATGGTTAGCGAGAAGGGCTGCTTGAGTCGCAATCAGTTTGAAGCTGGCACGCCGCCGTACTTTTGCAGCCACTTCAGCTCTTCGCGCACTTTGATTTTGCCGTGCCAGGGATTCTTGCCTAGGCCGTGGCCTTCGCCGGGGAACACGAGCAGCTTGTTCGGAATTCCGAGCGAGTAGAGCGCGTGCTCGAGCAAGTAGTCTTCTAACACTGCTACGCGGATGTCGTCGGCGCCGGCCACCATGTGCGTGGGCGTGCGGACTTTGTCGATCTGGAAGATTGCGGCTTCGTCGTGATAGCGCTGCGCAGCTTCCCAGGGACGTCCGCCGAGGAAGTAGGCGTCGTCGTAGGTGGTATCGTCGTTGCCCCAGTTGCCGATGTGCTCGACCGCGCCCGCGCCCGTGACCGCGGCTTTGAAGCACGTGGTCTGGGTGATGAGCCAGTTGGTCAAGTATCCGCCATAGCTGTAGCCGCCGATGGTGAGGCGATCGGGGTCGGCGATGCCGTCCTTCACCAGCGCGTCAACGCCGGCGAGAATGTCCTTGCCCGGCCGCGTGACGATTTGCGGAACGATCTGCATCAAGAACTTGTCGCCGTATCCGGTCGAGCCGCGGTAGTTGGGCTCGAAGACGAGCCATCCGTTGGTGGCGGCCAGCGCGGCCCACTGGTACCAGTCGGCCTCGAAGTGGTTGCCGTCGGCGTCGGCGGGGCCGCCGTGAATGAAAGTCAGCATGGGCAGGCGCTTGGCTTCAAATTTGCCCGGAGGATAGATCAGCATGCCTTCGATGGTGGTGCCGTCGTCGGCCTTCCACTGATAGGGCTTGCCTTGCGGCAGCTCGCGCTCGGTGAAGAGCTTGTTGAAAGAAGTCATGGCGCGGGCTTGATCGAGTTTATCAGCGCCGTCAGCGAGATAGACTTCGTCGGGCTGGTCGAGCGAGGAGTATACGAAAGCCACCCGCGGGGAGTGGGCGGCAGTCGAGATGCCGGCGTAGGTGCCGGGCCATGCGCTGATGCGGTGCAGCGACTCCGTGGGCTTGCTGACGGAATACATTTGGACTTCGGTGCCGATGCGCGCGGAAGTCAAGATCTTGTCAGCGGCGACGGCGTAGTGCTCGACAGGGCCGATGAAATCTTGGCTCCATTGCTCAATCGTCCCGGTTTCGCTATCGACTGAATAGAGATGAGGCTGCAGGTCGCGGTAGGGGCCGGAGACGTCTCCGACTTCGACGCTGAACAAGATGTGGCGGCTGTCGTTCGCCCAGCGGAGGCGGACTTCTTCGGCTTGATTGTGCGTGATGCGGCGCGGTTGGGTCGTCGCCGTCTGCAAGTTCACGACATAGATCTCGACGTCTTCGTATTTTTCCTGACGCTGGCTAATCGCGTTGCTGACAAAGCCCAGTTTGTTGCCGTCGGGCGAGGTGATTAGGCCATCGATACGCAGCGGCGAGGAAGCAACGGCACGAGTGCCGGGAGTGAGATCGGGCTGCTCCTCGGGCTTCCCTTCTTTCTTCTCCACTTTCTCCGCAGCGGCGGCGTGGCGGGCTAGGGCCGCCGCCAGGTCGAGCGCGAAGATCGTGTCACCGCGCTCCGCAGTGCGGTACTGCACGACATCCTTCCACTCGTTCTTGTAGGCGTCTTTTTGCGCTTTGGTCCAGGGCTGGCGCGTGGAGAAGTAGATGGTCCGCGAATCGGCCGACCAGGCGAAGGAGTGAAGGTCTTCCTCTCCCCGCGTGACCGGAAAGGCTTCGCCGCCGTTGGGCGAGATCAAGTAGATCTGGCTGGCTGGTTCGTCTTTCGAGTCTGCGTCCGAATCGGCCTCGCCGCCCTTCTCGGAGAACGACTTGCGCTCGGAAAGGAACGCAATCCAGCGGCCATCGGGAGACCACTTCGGATCGGAGTCGTGGCCAGACTGCGTCAACTGAATCAGGGAGCCGGCTTTGCCCTCGTCGTGATAGAGCCAGAGGTCGGTGCGGAAAATCTGCTGGTCCCAGTCGGCGCGCTCGGTCGCGAGAACGACCGATTGGCCGTCGGGAGAAACCTCGACCGCGGGAAAGGTGACGGAGTTGAAGAACTCGTCGAGCGTGAGCTTGGGCTTGCTCTGAGCCGTTAGAGTGGGCACACAACTCAACAGCAGCAGGACGACCAGGGCAGTTTTGTGGAATCGCATAGGGTTCCCGGTGGGAACAAGGGTTATACAACGGCGGATTCGTTGGAGGCAAGTTTGTGACTCAGAGTTCTTGTGTCTCGCCACAGAAGACATAACAATGCGGCGAACACGGGAACGGAGATTTGGATGTGGTTCCAGCGCGACAAAGGGCCAAGCAGCGGCAGAACGATTGCAAAGTACAACAAGACGCGGAGAGCGGGCGCAGAAGGATGCTTCGCATGGATGAGGGCCCAATCCACCAACAACAACAAGGCCGGAGCCAATGCCAGCAGGTCGTAGATGTAGATGTGAGGATTGACGAGCACGCTGGCAAGGATGAGTGCGGAAAAGCGGAGAGCGCGGGGAGACGAAGACTTCCAGACGGCTGCTGCCATTCCAATCAGGGTAATCGAACTCAGGGCGTAGAGGATCCAGACGCCGCGTGGCCAGGGAATCAGGAGCTCCCAAAAAGTGTGCAACGAGTGCATCTGGATGGGAGAGGAAACGAGTTCTGTGGTGCTGGGCTGGCTCGCGCTATGAAGCAGCATACGGATGTACTGGCGCATCACTGCTGGGCCGAAGTCGATGAAGGCAAATGCCAACTGCGTGCCAGCGGAAATCGCAAGACCAGCGAAGACCTTCCACGCCTGCGCCAAAAGCAGCAGCAACGGAATGGCGACAAGAAACTGCGGCTTGAACGCAAGGAAGCCAAGAGCGATGCCCGCGAGCCAGTCACGGCCCGCGAGGAATGCCAGACATGCGGCGGTGAAACACACCAGCACTACCGCCGAGAGTTGGCCTCGCACGAAGAAGTGAAACACCGGCGGGTAGGCGATCGCGCAAACGAATACAAGTGCCCGATACGGGCGAAGCCCGGTGCACGATTTCCAAAGCCGATAGACGCAGGTGAAATACATCAGCAGAGAGAGCGTGACCCAGATTCGAGCTTGGGCGAGGAACGAGAGCCGGCCCAGTGGGATAAACGGCAGCGCAACTTGCGGTCCGTAAAAGTATTGCAAGTGAACGGTGGTCTCGCGGCCGACGATCGCGCGTATCCCATCGGCCAAGACCTGGTCATCGTAGAGTTCGCTGGCACGACCCTGCGCGATCAGACGTGCGGCGATTGGGAACTGAATGAAGTCCTGGAATTTTATGGTGCCGGCGCGGTCGAAGATGCCGGGCTTCGCGTAGTCAACGGCGCAAACTCCCCAGAGGCAAAGGGCGAGAATAATGGCGTGGGTGCGAATGCGGCGCCGGGTAAGCCAGGAGGACGCTGACGTAGCCCAGGAGGAGGGTACGGCTTCTTCTGTGGTCACTGGGTAGGCTCGGCGTTCTTGAAGGCGTCGTCGAGCGTTTGCGCGGAGTGAGGAGCGCTCTGCATGAGACGCCAGCCGTCATCGTACTCGCGAAATCCGACGGTCGAGTTGTAGTGCAGGTCGCTGGAGTAGAGCGCGGCGCCGACCTCGTTTAAGGGCACCCATCTCCACGTGAAGTCGACATCGGCCTGGCTGCCTTGTTTGCTGATGCCGGTGACACCGATGAGCTCCCTTCTAGCCACGGGGATGAAGAACGATGCCTTGTCGGCCTCTTCGGCGGGGACGAGGGCGCGAACGGTGTCGACGCCCGACGCAGTCAGCAGGACATCCCAGCAGGGTGGCGGGACCATGCCGGGAGCGCAATGGGCCGCGGTGGCGGAGATCCAGCCGTGTTGTTGCAGGACGAGATATTCGGGCGAGATGTAGTCTTTGTTAGGGAGGATTCCGGTCTGGAGGGAGAACTGCTGCGGTGTCTTGAACGCGTCGGAGGCCGCGATAAGATCGGTGGCGAGGCGGCGCGTCAGGAAGTTGCGCGGAGAGCAGGAACAGAGCATGAGGCTCATTGGTATACAGACAACGAGCATGGGGGTTTTGCGCATCAGTCCGGTTCAGGCGTCGCAAACAACGCCTGGTTTCGCCCAGCGGACGGACGGACGAATGCGTCCGTCCCTACGTCGTCAGATTCAACGACTTGTGATTGTAAATAAACGAGAGCGTTTGTGCGGCAGGAAAGGGTGCGAGGTGATCTGGCCGTCGAAGTGCGCCGCCCACCTTCCGGGAATCTGGCAGGAGCAGCCCGGGCAGCGGCCTTCGGGAGTCAGGCGGTACTCTTCGATGTGGTATCCGTACCTGCGGATCAGAGTCTCATGGCACTGCGGGCAGCGGGTGTCTTCCCACGGGCCGACCATTCCCGGGAGATTGCCGGCGTAGATGTAACGCAGCCCCGCGACCTGGCCAATTTCAGCGGCCTGCAATAGATCTTCGACGCGGGTGTCGCGCTGGTCCTCCCCCTGCATTTTGTAGTCACCGTGGAAGGCGGTCACATGCCACGGAATGTCGGGCGAGATGCCGGCAAGGAATTCCGTCAGGCCGCGTAGTTCGTCGGCGGAGTCGTTGAAGCCGGGGATCAGCAGAGTGACGATCTCGAGCCACAATCCCATTTGGTGAATACGGCGGATGCTGTCGAGGATAGGACCGATGCGTCCGCCGAGTTCGTGATAGTGGTGATCGTCGAAACTCTTCAGATCCACCTTGTAGAGGTCGAGATGGGGGCGGATGTATTCGAGGACTTGCGGTGTGGCGTTGCCGTTGGAGACAAATCCGGTGAGCAGTCCGGCGGCTTTGGCTTCCTTGAAGACCGCCACAGCCCATTCGCTGGTGATCAGCGGTTCGTTGTAGGTGCTGACCAGAACTTTCCCACCCTGATCGAGAGCATCGCGCACGAGTGCTTCAGGCGAGGCTTCCAGCGGCGCCGAGACCGCATTGGGATCACGCAGAGCTTGCGACGTGACCCAGTTCTGGCAGTAGCCGCAGTGCAGATCGCAGCCCAGCATGCCGAAGCTGTAGGCAAGTGCGCCGGGATGGGCGTGGAAGAACGGCTTCTTCTCAATGGGATCGCATTGCATCCCAGCGGTGTATCCCCACGGCACGTAGAGCGTGCCGCTGCGGTTGTAGCGGACTTTGCAAACGCCGGGCTGACCTTCGGGAATCGGACAGCAGTGGCCGCAGGAGAAACAGCGGACGCGGTGGTTGTCGAGTTTTTCGTAGAGAGAGGTATCGGCCTCGTGAACTCTGCGGTCGAGGATGTCGCGGAGGGAGGGCACAGGAACCTCTGAGGCTATTCTAGCGCGGGGGAGTCGCATTCCAGCTCTCAGCAGTCGACCACTCCACTTGAGATCCCTGCCTTCGCCCGAAACACGGCTCCGCTCGGGATGACGCCTTCGAAGATGAGGATCCAGGTGGAACGCTAGTGGCCGGCGGCGGGCTTTACGCTTGGCCGGTGCTGGCGCAGCCAGCGATCGGCATCGAGTTCGATGGAGGCGACCTGGGCCCGCGTAAGACGCGCGCGAACCAATGGTCCGAGGCTTTCGCTGACATGGTCGCCACCCAAACGGGCCACCACCATCCAGAAGTAGGCCTGGTTGCAGTCTTGGGGAACACCTCGACCACTGAAGTAAATGGATCCCAACTTGGACTGGGCAGTAACATTGCCCTGCTCCGCAGCTTTGATATACCAGCGAACCGCCTCGCGCTCGTCGAGTTTCACGTCCTCGCCAGTGGCATAGCGAAGACCCAACATGTTCTGGGCCGCCGGGTCACCCTGTCCGGCCATCTGTCGAAGCTGTTCGAAGGAAGCGGTCTCAACCGTTGGAGCAACCGGCGCACTCTCCGACTTCGGAGGTTGAGAGGATGCGAGAACGGTCGGCAGCGCGCTGCGTCCGCGTTCCTTCAGCTTGCTCTGGATCAAGGGAGCGAGGCCGTAGCCGAGAACAAAAAAGATCGCGATGGCGGCGCAGATCAGGATGATTAGGTGGGTCCGCGGCAGGCTGATGCCGCCGGAGGCTTTTTCTTCTCCACCGTCCATCTTCTTTTCTTGGCCAGGCTCAGAAGCGAAGAGAACGCTGCCAGGCGTTGGAGCAAACTGAGCGGCGGCCGGCTTGGTTCCGAGGAGTGGAAGATTTTCGGCGCGGGCGGCGCGGTTTACCGCAGCGACGATGGTCTCGGCAAGGCGTTGCATCACGGCGTCATCCGAGGCGGAGAAGCGATCGGGCTGGTCTGAGAAAACTTCGAGAATGCCGATCGACTTATCATCAGCGCGCACCGGTACTGCCAGAATGGAGCGAATACCCAGGGCGCGACAACTCTCGCGATCCACTCGAACATCGACTTCGGAATCATCGCAGCGGAGCAACCGGCCACTCTTCACACACTCACCGGAGAAACCGGAGCCCACCTGCAGGGGTGCGCCGACCGGCGGGGCGTCCGCGCCAGAGCTTGCGCGGCAAACCATGAAATCCGGATCTGCGTTGGCGAGCGCAACCGCTGCGCCGGAAGCGCGAACCAGCGTTTCTGCGCGCCCGGCAATCAACTGTAGGGCGGCAGCAAGATCGGAACCGAGAGCCTCTACCTGCCGCTGCACTGCGGTCACTGCCGCCAGTGTATCGGTGTAGTTAGGGCGAGGAGGAGCGGTGTCGCGAGAGCCGACAAAAGCGGCAACCTCAGCGTCACCATTGGCGACTCCGGCCATCACGTTGACGAAAAGCCACTCCCGCAATCGCGCCACGGAATCGGGCGATAACTGGGAGAAACGAAGACCCGCGCGTCCCGAGGCGTTCGACCAGACCACTTGTCCGGTGGTGTAGATATGGTCGGTGCAGTCAGCCAGATCCAGGCACAGGTCTACGCGCTTTTCGAGTTCCAGGGGTGAGTGGCATTGAATGGCCACGCCGTCTTCGCTGATGTCGACGATCTCGTGGAGATCGAGCATCGCGCCTTGGGATTCTCCGGTGAAGGTGGCATATGCCGGCGTTTGAATCCTATGCCGCACACGCCGGCGACGGTTGGGTGATACCGTCTGCAACGCCGAGGTCATCACAGCCATGAGGAATGGGCCCTACTTCTTGTGGCTCCATATTAGCGCGGGATGGTTGAAAAGCAAGCAATCAAAGAAAAATCAGAAGGACGACAGGCGGGGGTCTGAGCGGACGAGCGCGGGAAAAGGTGCTTCAGCAACCTCAGGGGCTATAAAGCCCTCGAGGATAAGGAAGGGCTCCCCCGCAGCGATTGAAGCGCTGCGCCGCCCTAGGGGCGCATGACTCTAGGAAAGGGTGAGCCGGCGCGACGCAGGATTTGGGCCTGGTGCAGGCTGGAGATGCGGGAGATCGCCGCCACCATCATGCTGGAAAGCAGTTGCATGGTCGCCACGTCGCGCTCGTCGAAGGCGCCCGGGGACGAAGAGAGGACCTCGAACACTCCGAGCGTCCGGCGGTAGTGACGCAAGGGCGAGACCAGGATCGAGCGGACTCCAAGTCGGCGGCAGCTGGCGAGATCCACACGCGGGTTGCGCTCGGCATCGTGACAGAGCATGATCTCGCCGGAGCGGACGGCTTCCCCGGAGATGCCGGCGTCCGTTTGCAAACGAACTCCAAGGTCGGGAGCAGTTCTTCCGGCGCGGGCGCGGCAGACGATTTCGTCGCCGGCGCGCAGGGCGATGGCCGCTCCGGTCGCTCCGGTCAGGTGCTGGGCGCGTTCGGTGATGGCGCTGATGGCAGGCTCCAAATCCAGTTCCGCTGGATGAATCTCGATTTCTTCCGACGACACGGCGCGAAATCCGGAGACGGGATGGGCCGCATTGGCGACGCGAAGCTGGCTGCGCTGCGCCAGGGATGGCATATGAAAATGATCGGCGATGTTCACGACGTCCGGGTCGGGCACCGTGCGTAGCAGATCGCGAACCAGATTGTTGAGTTCCATGTCGGTGATGAGGTGCGCGGTCTGCTGGTGAAGTAGAGATCCGCCCAGCACGCGCGAGAGACCGAGCAGGGCGCGGCTGCCGCATGCCAGACAATAAGGCTTGCTGTTCGTGCTAATCATCTCGCACTGGACGCAGAATGTGGCGGACTGGAGAGGCACGAAGTTGACGCCCTTAAAAGTGCTGCCATACACAGTCTTGCCAAACATAAGTGGCTGAATCCTCGGTTCTATGAAGTGCAGTTGAAGGTAAACAGAGAGCGAAGACTGAAAAAGTAACAGCAGTGGTTCTGGGTGTGGAAATCGGCTCCGAAATGCTCGACAGGGCAGGAGTGTGCAGGAACCTTCACACTCTTCCATTCGATTTCAACCCAAAGGCCTTGCGGAACGCGGGTTGCTGCCCCTATTTTTGCCGCGAGTATTGATTTCATGGTACGGGTCGGTTATGCTAACGAAAGGTTCGCGGCCTACCCGCCGAACCATTGATTGATTGGGGGAAATCATGGAATGGACAGCTCCTGCATTTGAAGAAGTTTGCTTGAACTGCGAAATCAACTCCTACGCCAGCGCGAAACTGTAACGGAAACGCTCTGCCCTGAAAGCTCACCTACCACTCTAGGTTCGAGTGGTGACTGCCGCAACGCGCGGTAGTGTGCATGTGAGCGCGATGCAGCCTCTGCTTTGCCCCATCCCAAGCACTAACTATTGATCTCTGCATAAATAATGCAATACATATAGTAGGTGTGCAGGAGCAGAACACCTATGCCCAGAGTGAAGGGGAGTGCTGACCTACTCGAGGATCGGCGTAAGCGTGCCCTGGCGTTGCTGGATTCTGGTGAGTCTCTTAACGAAGCGGGACGGCGCATCGGCTGCAATCCAAGTTCGGTGATGCGTTGCCCGACGGCGAGGCGGAGCCAAGGCATTGCGAGTGCGTTTCTCTCCCGGACGACCGCTGAAGTTGGACCGGACGCAACGACGGCGCCTGGTCAGCCTTCTTCTGCAAGGGCCATGATGCACGGCTATCGGACCAATCTGTGGACCACCGCCCGCATTGCAGAATTGATCCGGAGCCAGTTCGGAATCCAGTACCACCGCGATCACGTGGGACGTTTGATGCACAGTCTGAACTGGAGCCCGCAGAAACCAGAACGACGCGCCCTGGAGCGGGATGAGAACGTCATCGAGCGCTGGCCACAGAAAGACTGGCCGCGGATAAAAAAAACGCTACGCGGCTGGGTGCCCACCTAGTTTTTGCCGATGAATCGGGCTTCCTTTTGATTCCTTATGTGGCCATGGGCTGCCGATTGTCTTGCGCATGCGGGTGAGATTCGGCCCCGACTAGCCGGCTTGAGCGGCGATCAGGGAGGTGTCCTGCTCCGGCAGAGAGATCACGTGCGCCGAGTGCGGCAGAGTGCGGTCAAGCGCGTCGGCCAGCGCGGTGGGAAAGATCGAAGTCAGCAGATTGATGTCGATTTGGAGGTCCCGCGAGCAGTACAGCCGTTGCACGATCAGTAGGCCACGCCGGCGGTTGGCGGAACTCAGCAGGTTCAGAGCGAGGTTCCACACTGCCGAACCGTCGAGCGATTTTGGCGCACCGGCTTTGGTCCAGCGGAACAGGTTCCGTCGCGCGGCAGGAGAATCGGAGGTTTCGAACGGAACGATTTCCCCGGAAAGCAGTTCGAGCTTCAGTTCAAAACCGTCAAAGTCGTTGCTATCGAAGGCTGCGACAAGAATGCGGCGAACCTGATCGTAGTCGCGCGCGACTTTGAGCTCTTCGGTGGCACGGCGGATGGCCAGGTTGTTGACGAAGATCTGCGGCTGGTCGAGGGTGCGATGGGCGACGCGGGCCAATTCGCCAAATTCAAGGTAGCCGAGATGCTGGACGCCGATCCAGATGCCGATACCAAGTACCGCGAGGATCAGGCCCAGCGAACTTCCAGTCGGCCACAGCAGGAACAAGCTCAGCATGGCGAAAACGGCTGAGACGCCGTACAGGAGAATCACCACCTGGCGATGCGTCATGCCGTGCTGCAACAGCTTGTGATGGATGTGCTCGCGATCGGCGGTGAAGACGGGACGACCACTGATCAGCCGCCGCACGATGGAGAGTGCGGTTTCGAGAATCGGCAAGCCAAAAGAAACGACCGGGATGGCGACGGCCACGATCGTCGGAGCCTTCTGTGCTCCTTGAAGGGCCAGCGCGCTCAGCACAAACCCAATGAAAAGACTGCCGGAGTCGCCCAGGAAAATGGTTGCCGGATTGAAATTGAAACGCAGGAAACCGAGGATCGCTCCCGCCAGGGCGATGGTCATCACCGTGACCAAGGAATAGCCATTGAGAAGAGCCACGACAAATGCCACCAGAGTCGAGAACAGAGCCGATCCGGCGGCCAAACCGTCGAGGCCGTCAATGAGATTAAACGCGTTGGTAATGGCCAGAACCCAGAGAACCGTGAAGGCCCATCCGACGATCCAGGGCAGCCTGATATCGCCGAAGAGCACCGGGATGTTGATGATCTTCAGACCGCCCATGTACAGGATGGTGGCGGCGACGCCCTGCACGGAGAACTTGAAGTAGGGTCCAACACCGCGGATGTCGTCATAGACGCCCAGCAGAAAAATGAGTGAGCCCGGCAGGATGATGGTGAGTAGCGTCTTTAAAGAAAACGCTGCGTGCATCCGGGGACTATGCAGGGCCCAAAGGGCCGCCATGCCCATGCAGAGGGAGAACGAAAAGAAAATAGCCACTCCGCCCAGACGTGGGAGAGGGCTGGAATGCAAGTGCCGTTCTTGAGTGGGAACCGCCACCCAGCCGCGGGCGGTGGCGAAATCGCGGACGTAACGCGTCAGCACAAAGGCCGACAGCAGCGCTAGTACAAATGTCCCGAGGAAAACGCCAGTCAACTATGCCACCTTCGGCGAGCAAGCATGCGGACGCGGCATGCCAGTTCGACCTCTTCAAGAGTATTGCAGCGATGCCTTGCGGTTAATAGTTAGTGAATAGATTCCTGACGAAGCCGTGAGTGCTCAGAACTTTAGCAGTACCCGAAAGAGACTTGCAATCACCCCGGTGCAAAAACCTGTGGAAAACTAATTCGGGCCCTCTCGGATAACGGGGGCGCAACCTGTGTTGCTGTGCTAAACTGCTGTTCAAATTCTCACTTAACACTTCAGGGGTTTTCTGATGGAGTCGGGCACCTCGGGTTTCAGTCGCTGCGGCCGCGTTTTCTGGATTCTAGTTACGGCATTGTTGGTTGTGGTGAGCACTGCTGCTGCCGAGCGACCAGCAAACAGCGCCCCCCCTGGACAGAGCGATACACCTGGGCAGCTTCCTGCAGCACAGCCAATCTCGCAGGCGGCAACGAAAGCCTCTGGAACAACCTCCACGACCCCTTCGATTACTCCCGAGACGGCGAACGACACCTCTGACCAGTCGACGTTGGTGAAGCTGGGCCCCGGGGACCTGGTCGAAGTGAGCGTGTACAACGTGCCGGAGCTGGCCACGAAGGCTCGGGTTAGCAATTCTGGCGACGTTTACCTTCCGCTGATCGACTACGTCCACGTCGACGGGCTAACCCAGGAAGAAGCGCAGACCCTGATCGAGAAGCGGCTCTCGGACGGTGGATTTGTCCGCAGTCCGCATGTGACCATCTTTGTGGATGAGGCCGCTTCGCAAGGCGTGACGGTAATCGGCGAAGTGCTGAAACCCGGCATTTACCCCGATGTCGCAGATCACAAACTCTACGAGGTTATTTCTGAGGCGGGCGGGTTCAGTCAGTCTGCCTCGCGCAAGATCGCTGTGATTCGGAGGAACCAGCCGGAGCCGATTCGCATTGATCTGCCGCGGAATCTGGCCGACGATCTGAGCGGCAATATCGACATTTTGCCGGGTGACACGATCACAGTGCCGCGGGCACCCATTATCTACGTGGTCGGCGACGTAGGCCGTCCCAGCGGCCTGCTGGTCGACAACGGCACGCTCAGCGTGTTGCAGGCACTGGCGCTGGCCGGGGGCACGAACCACACGGCGAAATTAGGCGGTGCCCGCATCCTTCATAAGGGACCCACGGGGATGACGGAAACGAAAGTCCAAGTTAAGAAGATGCTTGAGGCTAAGGCGCCAGACGTGACTCTGCAGGCCGACGATATTCTTTTCATTCCGGTCAGCGCCGGCAAGGTTGCCGCAGCCAGAACGGCTGAAGCCGCAATGGCGATGGCCACGGCAGTCTCGATTTACGCCGTTCATCCGTAGGCTTCACCAGTTACGGTCCGCACCGCCTCTCGGATGGCGCACCAGACTCTGCAGCACCTCGATGTATTTTCCAGCCGTCTTCCCACGAGAGAAGTGTTGCAGGATGTGCTCCCTTCCCTTTTGACCCAACCTTGTACCGAGTTCGCGATCTGCCGATAGCCGGCTGATTGCTATTACGAGCGAGCCGGCATTTTCGGGCTCGATGACGATTCCGGCGACGGCGTCCTCGATAATCTGCCGGGCCTGGCCGTCGACACCGAGAATCACTGGACGGGCACAGGACATGAACTCCAGCATTTTGGTGGGGATGACGGTCTTGAAGACGTCGGTCTTCTTCAGCAAGACCAGGCAAGCGTCCGATGCAGAGATGAAGGCGGGGATTTTTTCGCGCGGCTGCTGATCAAGAAACGACACGTTCGCTAATCCGCGGGATTGCGCCGTAGTTTTGATTCGTTCTTTTTCCGCGCCCTCGCCGACCAGCAGAAACTGCACGTATGAGCTCTGACGCTGGAGTTGCCAGGCGGCGTCGAGCAAGGTTTCCAAGCCGTGGGCCATGCCCATGGTGCCGATGTAACAGAGCAGGAATTTTCCGTCGGCACCGAGTTCGTGCCGTAAAGCAGCGTTGGCAGCCGTGGAGGCTGGCGCAAAGAGGTCAGTCTCGACGCCATTTTCAACGACGGAGATTTTTTCTGCGGGGACGCGCCAGCGCTGCATCAGATGCTCCTTGAACGCTGGCGTGACTACGACGATGTGGTCGGATCGTTGGTATAAAAAATTGGCGACCGTCGCCAGTGCGTGGTGCAGGAGTGTATTCTCATCGCCCACTCCGACGGCGGCTAGCGATTCTGGCCAGAGGTCGCGCACTTCGAAGACGAACGGGACTTGGCGTGCGAAATGGAGCCACCACCCGGAGAGGCCAACCAAGAGTTGCGGCGACGAGGCGACGATCACATCGGGACGGGGCAGGATCATACCTTGTAGGGCGGCGGAGAGGCAGAACGACGCGTAGTTGCGCATGCGCTCATGCGCCTTGCGGTTGGGTAAGGGCCAGAGCCACGTGCGAAAGACCTCAATGCCGGATACTTTCTCCTGGTAAACCATCCGGCGCAAACGGCCGCGCCATTCGGGGGGAACCACTCCCGTCGGGTGATTGGGGAATCCGGTGAGCACAGATACTTCGTGGCCGGCTTGCGCCCAGTGGCGCGCCAGTTCGGACGCGCGGGCCGCGGGCGCCCCCATCTCCGGCGGAAAATATTGTGAGATGTAGAGAATTTTCACGCGAGTTTAGTAATAACAGAGTTTAAACGCGCTCTTGTAGAAGAGAGCGCGGGTGCGCTTGCTGCGGCTGCGGCCGTAGTTCTCCCAGCGGGCGGCGACGCGGGCGAAGCTGTCCTCTCCGGTGAGACGGTGCATGATCCGCAACTGCACGATGTGCAACTGATGATAGAAGAGGCTGGCCACCATGGGCAGACGGGTGCCGGACTGCTCGTAGAGCGACCAGAATCCTAAATCGTAGCGGTCGAGGTTGTGCAGCATCGTCCGGACCGCGTGCGCAAAGAGCTCCTGCGCGGACGGGTCTTTGGTGGCTAGGAAATAATCGTAGATACCCCATGATGCCCAGATGAATCCGTTGAGAATGTGCGTGGGGGGCAAGACGATGTATTCCTCGAACCACAGGTCGCCGGATTCGTCGGTGAAGGCAACGCCTCCATCTTTCGTGGGGACGTGGAAGGAGGCGAAAGCGCTTTGGGCTGCTTCCAGATAACGCCCGTCGCCCGATTCTTTGTGCGCGCGCACCAGCACAGAGATTCCCTGACCCTGCGCGAGTGCCGAGTACCACGGGGCGCGGAGAGTTTCGCGATATTCCCAATCGAAGTGATGGTTCCAGACCGCAAGTTCATGCGCGTTCTGTTCGAGGTGTGAGCAGAGCCAGTCGGCGACTATGAAAAACTTTCGACGACGCTCTGGGTCGGAGCTGCGGCGGTGCAGGTTGTAGTTTCCGAGTCCGTATTGCGCGATGGCGATGGGGTTGTACTGCAGGCCGATCCTGCCGTGATAGTCGAGTTGCGGTACACCGGACGAATCATAGAAGCCCGGATAGTCCGCCTTCTCGGCGAACAGCATGTAGTACTCGCCCAGGGTGCCGGGAGTTGCATTCGGATTGTCGGCGGGCGTTTCGTGCCAGAAGGTGAGGTGGCTTTTGCCGCCGATGAGGTAGGCGCTGAAGATGCGTCGGTAATAGCTGATACGGGGCAAGGGGCTTCCGGTTTGACTCAATTCATATTACGGCACTGCGAAGTGCTCGCACCAAACTCGCGGGTTGCCCCACTTGGCTGTCCCTACATCGGTGCTTAGGGGACGACGGAATAGAGGGATGTGACCATGTCGTCGGATTCAACAGCGACCGTGGTCAAGGCCAGGAATGGGGTGGTGTTGTGGCCATCGGGCATGAAAGCATTGCCATACTGAAACAGGCCCATGGGCCAGCGGTCCTTTGGCCATGCCCGCAAGAGGCGCCAGTCTTGGGCGCTTCCGCCGGTGCCGCCGTAGAGCCGGACGTGACGATCACGGTTCACTGCACTCGGTTCCACCATGGTCGAGAAGAAGACTCGACTTCCAACGCGGCATCCGTAGGTGGACGAACTGCTGAGGGGAGCAACCTGCAGCAATGATTCCTGACGGTCGAGCCTGTAGATGTAATTGGCTTCGAGGGGCGTGTCGGAAGAAAAGTAGAGCGCGTCTTCTGTGGCAATGGCTGCGACCGCACGGGTCTGTTGCTGGCCCTGCAAGACGGCCTCGACCCGACTGAAGTCGGAGGTGGCGCGAAGGATGCGGCATTCGTCGCCATAGTCGCCGGTCAGAACCCAGAGACAATCTCTCCAGGGATCGTGCACGATGTTGTGGATGTGACGGATGGCGCCCTTGGGGAAAGTGTAGGCGACGCTCCATGTAGCGCCAGAGTCGCTGGATGCGTAGACGTGGACTTCTTCGCGAGCGTTGTTGTCGAAGTACTCTCCCCAATAGATCGGGCCACCTGGAGCAGCGGTGATGTGCAGTGGGCGTGTACCGCGGAGAATGGAATGCGTGCGGCGAAATTCCGTCTCGCCGGGACGCAGAGCGACGATGGCTCCTGGAACGGCAGCGACGAACCCGCCCGACGGAAGCACTGCGAGTGCGTGGAAGCCATCGCGACACAGGCGCGCTGACAGGCCGTTCATCACTGACAGCCGGCGACGCCATTCTGCATGAAATTGAGCCACTGGCTGCCATGTCAGGTCGGGAGAAGAATTCTGAACGCTGGCGTGCATCAACTGGTAACCGCGCGACCCATAGAGTTGATCTCCAGACCATGCCAGTGCGCGCAGCCGCGGGAAGCGCGCGACACCAATCAGGCGTCCGTGCAGATCGATGCTGGTTTCTTTCATTTCCTTTGGCGCATGCGCGAGTCTACGGCAGCAACGTCTTCATGCAGAAGCAGCTTCCACCGGCGTTTTCAAACTCGAAGGTATCGACGATGATCGGCGACAGCCCTCCTGGCGAAGAATGGCTTCCAGAGGAGGTGTCATGTAAGGAGTCATATAGTTGCCGTTGATCACGCCGCCGCTGCCCATGAAGCGGTGAGCCTCCTCCGCGGTGGGCAGGTGCACCCGCTTCCAAATCTTGTGCAGGGACGCGAGAGCCTCGGCGGAATATGCGCCGGGAAAAATCAGAGCTGCGTCGTTGGTGAGCGGGCAGAGGCAGGTGTCGAGGTGATCGCAATAAGGATCGACTAGCTGCAAGGGCACGACTGGAATTCCCATCTCGGACATCGCTGCGGTGAATTTTTCCACGCCGCCGCGCGTGCTGCGGAAACCGTAGCCAGCATAGATGCGGGAGCCGTCGGGATGCCAGAGCAAATCGCAGTAGTAGTCGTCGCCGTAATCGAGTTCGATCAACTTGTAGTCGCGTGCCCGGAACCAGTCCGCATAGAAAGCTACCTCGCGATGGCGGGACGGGTAGACCATGCGGCTGGGCACGACGAATTTTCCGTATCCATTTTTCTCGCCAACAAAAACCTGGTTGGCGAAGACCATATCTTCGAGGCCTTCGACTGGATCGATCGTCTCCACGGCGCATCCATTCTGTTGCAAAACACCACACAATGATTCCCACTGACTGCGTGCTTTCACTCGGTCCACTGTGGATTCTCTCGAAATGTATGGGGTTTTCTGATCGACGACATCGAAATAATGCGGCGGACAGAGCAGGACCCTGAACATACGATTGATGGTAGCTGGGTGAACAGGACAGAGGCAAGGAAGCGGAGTCAAAACCTCGTCAATCGTTGCCGACTATCGTCACGATCGCAGGAAGAGACGCTCAGAAGGAGTGTCGGATCTGCGAAACCTCCAATCGGCACAGCGAAACCTTTGTGGCAAGCGACGCGCTGCTGATTCGGAATCCAGATTGCTCTCGGAGATTGTCGTGAGCCGAGCAGAAGGCAGTGAGAAATGCTTAGCCGATGTGCCAATGCCCAATGTTGCAACCTTTCCTCAAACCACGGGAAGGCAGACTGTTTCTGGTCGAGACCGACCGGGTGACCAAGCCCGGTGAAGCAGCCGTGCCTCCGTTTGTCAGGGCCCGGCAGCAGCAACGGGCCGTGGAGCACTACTGGCTCTGTGATGACTGCGCGGCGCAATGGACTCTGATCTGCGATCGCGACCGGGGGATCGCTCTGGCTCCCCTCCACCGACCCGCGATAAGCGTGGCTGAAACAGTTCGGAGCGCGCGCAGCGGGGTGGCGTGAAGCGAAAACTCGAAGCCGATTCCCCGTTGTGCGTCTTACACTTAGCCTTCTCCTTAGGCGTAGCCCTCTTTCGCCCACGTCTTCCAGTCGTCGCGGACAGCATTGAGCATCTCTTCTGTGGCGCTGTGCAGCCATCTCCCTTGCTGCTTTTGCATGTGTTTGAGGATCGCCTTGCGGGCGGCCTTTGTTCCGAGGTGGACGTTGGCCGTTTCCCATCCCATGGCGCGGAGCAGGCGCAATTCCTTGCCCGGTGCGCGGAGCGTGACCAGTTCGATGCGGGAGCAGTGCGGACTCAGCCTGCGGACAATCCAGCGTCCGCGCAATTGCACAAACGGGTCGAGACAGCGCACGGCGCGGCTGATGATTGCCTGGTACAAGATCTCTGGAGGCCCCTCGTAGTCTTTCGCCCAGTAGCAGGCCGATGACACCAATGCCTTGGCCTCGCGGGCGATTCTGCCGCCGTGCCAGTCGGTAATGGCAACATAGCGCGCGTGACCCAGGCTTCCCAGACCTGCGACTCGGCTTGCCAAGCGGTACGGCAGGTCGCGGGCGGGCATGAGATGCTCGATGGCGTCGATCGCGCTGATCGGCACGTCTCCTTTTACGGTCGGCAGTGCGTCCATCTTCGCCCAGAAGTGGA
This sequence comes from Candidatus Sulfotelmatobacter sp., assembly GCA_036521895.1. Taxonomy (GTDB): domain Bacteria; phylum Acidobacteriota; class Terriglobia; order Terriglobales; family Acidobacteriaceae; genus Sulfotelmatobacter. The sequence goes on from DATDGW010000408.1 coordinate 18,218, forward strand.
CCGGGTCCCGCAGTTCGCTCTCCGCAATCTGCCGCAGCCAGTCGTGGTTCTCGCCGAGGACGAAGGGGAGACCTCCGTCGCGCATGCCATCTACATAGCCCTCGCGAATCGCATCGCAGATGTCCTTTTGCTTGAGCGGCAGGTGTCCGCCTTCGGAGGCGAGGTGAGCGCTCACGGCCAAGCGGACGAGATCGTTGGCGTAGGACATGGGATGGGTTTCGTCGAAGTCGTTGACACCCCAGATCAGGCGGCCCTCGATGTCGCGCCACGTGCCGAAGTTTTCGACGTGCAAGTCTCCCACGGCCAGGACGTGCGGTCCCTTGGAAAGATCGGGACAGACCTTCGGCCAGACTTGCGCCCAGCGGTAATAGGTGGCTCGCAGAAAGGGAAAGACCGCCGCCTTCATGTTGGCGTGCTTGAGGTGCAGGTCTTTCTTGACGATGTCGGTGCGATGGCCAAGCCAGTCTTCGAACTGGCGAGTCGCTTTCACGATGTTCATAACGCCCGCAACAATAGCGAGCGAGGGGGCGGAAGTCAACGGGCGACCAGATAGGAGAACAACAGGCGCGGGTGTTGGAAAGGGCTAGCATCCAACACCCGGCAATTGTGGAGAGGAACAGGCAATCTCTCAAGATCAGTGCTTGTAAAGAGCCGCGTTCTTCTCGACGAATTCCTTTTTGTCCTCCGGCACGTCTTCGAGGGCGTGAATTGAATCGGAGATGTAGGCCGGAATGCAGGCGCCGCAGTCGCTGCAGCCCTCGGGGGGACGTACATTTGAGTGGCGGCTTCGCAGCCGGGCTCGTCCTGCTTGGGGTGGATGCAGTCGGTGGGGCAGACTTCGACGCCGAGTGAGTCTTTGATGCAGTTATCGGTGATTACAAAAGCCATGATGAATCAATCTCCAGAATGAAATGAGCACTTCCGGCGCGCTCAAGATTGAGGGTAAGAAGGTCCGGGGCATCGGGCGGTGATTTTGATCACGGGGATGTGCGTCAGCGAGGAAAGTTGCGCTGAGATCGACGGATGATGACGATCACGCGGAACTGTGACCGCGGTCACAGAAACAGATAGGCGACAGGGATTAAATAGACACAATTGAACTAGGCCTTCTAGTCATAGGATCGCCCGGCCGCACCCACAGAACCCCACAAGCCGTTACCCCAGACGGCGGCGGCCGGGCGCTTGAAGGCTCCAAGAGATTGGAGCCCTTCCCCCACACTCCCCTTTCCCCAAACCCCACGGTTTCCGCACCTACTTGTGCCGAAATCTCTGTGTGTACCGTTCGACACACCGTGGCTGCTGGAACACTGATCGGCCTCCTTTTCGACAAATCAACCTGCTTATTTTCAATCCGATACAGTTTGGCTCCACTCCTGCCTCTTGTATTGGCGCAAGGCAATTTCAACAGGGGGCAGACATGGAACGCACGGCTGGCAGGGCGACGACTAAGCGGGCAGCGGGAATCATGCTGGCGTTATTCAGCGTGGCAGTCGCAAGCCCAGCATTCGCGCAGGTCGTCGTGCAAGCCGCGAAGCCAGTTGAAGCTGATCCGAGCCACCGGGTCGTGCTGGTGAGCATTCCGGACCGCAAGCTTGCGGTCATCGAAAACGGGAACGTCATCGCAACCTTCCCGGTCGCGGTCGGCGCGGCGGCAAGCCCCAGCCCCACCGGTGAATTCCAGATTGTCAACCGCGTTGCCAACCCCACCTACTACCACCCCGGCACGGTGATTCCGAGCGGCAAAGACAATCCCGTGGGAACGCGTTGGGTGGGGCTGAGCCAGAAGGGCTACGGGATTCACGGCACGAATGCACCGCGGTCGGTGGGACATGCAGCTTCGCACGGGTGCATCCGGTTGCGCAATCGGGATATCGAGAAGCTGTTCACGATGGTGCAAGTCGGCGACCTGGTTCAGATTCGCGGCGAGCGCGACGACCAGGTGGCACAGATATTCGGCGGCGGAGCGGACGACACGACCGTGGCTGCGGCGGATGCGGCCGAGCAGGATGGCGGGCAACAGCAGCAGTCGTCGACCTTTTGAACCAGAGCGATTTTGAAAGTCTAAGTTGAAGTCTCAGGAGGACATTATGCAAATGGCAATCACACTTATGGCGGTGGTGGGAGGAATGATGTTCTCGCTGGCAGTAGCTCTGCTGGCGGAAGAACTGATCTTCGGGCAGGTATTCCGCCTGTTCTTTTCCCGGCAGGCGGTCGCAGTGAAATCTGGACAGAAGCGCTGAGGCGCAAAGGAGAACGACGATGCTGGCGTTGAAGTACTTGCTGATTGCCGGTGGCCTCGGGATGATTCTCGTGGCAATAAGTATTTTGGGCTATGACTTGTATCGCGCTTTGCTGTACCGGCGTGCGCTCGCTACACCCGGGACTGGCACGCTGCCGCCGCTTCCGGAGTGGCGCTGGCGGACCTCGCTGGCGCTGGCGTTGCTGGCTTGGGGACCGATTCTGCTGGCGTTCAGCATTGTGGTGGTGCCGAGCGGCATGGCGGGAGTCCGCGTCAGCGAAATGAGCGGCACGGTGCCCGGCACGCTGTATCCCGGAGTGCACTTTGTGACACCGCTGGTCGAGGATGTCGCGCTGTTCGACACGCGCGACCAGGTCTTCACCACCGGAATATCAGAGGATGGGAAGAACGCTGCGGCGAACGTCTCGGCGAAGTCGCAACTGCTGGACGTGCAGGCCAAGGAAGGACTGACGTTGGGGCTGGCGATCACGGTGCGTTACCGGCTCGATCCAAAACGGCTGGAGTACATTCAGAGCAACCTGCCGCGTCCGGCGGAAAAGGAAATTGTTCCTCCCATCGTGGCCAGCGTGTGGCGCGAGTTGGTTCCGAATTACACGGTGCGGGACGTCTTCTCGGCCAAACGCGAAGAAGTGCGGCAGCGGGCGGCCGGCATGATCACGCAAAAGTTGTTGGCGGACGGAATCGTGGTGAAAGAAGTGATGCTGCGGGATATCCAGTTGCCGGAAGAATATGCGAAGGGACTGGAGACTCTTCTGCTCAAAGAGCAGGAGAACGACCGAATGGGCGTGGAAACAGAGTTGAAGCAGAAGCAGGTGCGCATTGCGGAGCTTGAAGCGGAGGCGACGAAGGTGCAGCAGATCAAGGCAGCCGAGGGCGAGGCGCAGGTCCACGTGTTACAGGCGAAGGGCGAATCCGATGCCATGCAATACACGCTGCCGCTAAAAGAAAAACAGATCCAGCAGAGCAAGCTGGAAGCCGAAGCCCGCAAGGAAGCAACCATTCAAAACGCGGAGGCAGCGGCGCAGGCCAAGGTCATCGACAGCAAGGCGGAAACCGAACGGCGGAAGTTGCTGGCTGAGGCGGAAGCGGATCGCATTCGCGTGACGGCGGCTGCTGATGCAGAGCGGTTGTCGAGCGAGGCGGCGATTCTGAAACAGAATCCGCTGCTCATTAACAAAATCGTGGCGGAGCGGCTTTCCGACAAACTGCAGATCATGATGGTGCCGGCCGATGGCAAGTTTTTCTTCGCCAATGACGTGTTGCACAGCATGAGCGCGTCGAATCAGGCTAGTCAGGCTGAGGAACAGCCGAGATAGGCTCCGTGTTCCGGAAGTCAAGGCCCCCACCCTCTCGCAAAAGGCGCGAGCAGGGTGGGGCACACGGAGCAGGTTGGATTCAACGGTGTCCAAACAGTACAGGGCGGGGGGAAAGTCTTATGCGCGGAGCGGTTTATAATTTGGGCATTCCAAACGCCATCCCGAACTCTGTGAATCGCGCCTTGCGCTCCGCGCTAAGCTTCCGCTTTGCGATGCGGCTCTCTTTTATGGTGCTCAGCTTGGCCCTTGTTGCATGCGCGACAGACTGGAGCATCCCCGAGCAACAACTGGCTCACAAGATTGCCGCGGTGACTGGGCCAGGCGCAGTTGCCCTTACGGTGGAGAACCGATCTTCGCTCGGCAAACGCGACAGTGAGATTGTGCAAAACGGTTTGCGCGGTGCGCTCGAAGGGCTCGGACTGCGCTTTGCAAAAGCCGAGCAGTCTGCCGCCACGGTTGCGATCGTTCTCTCCGAGAATCCCGCGTCCTACGTATGGGTCGCGGAGGTTCGTCAAGGTGCAGGCGACGTTGCGGTGGTGATGGTATCGGCCCCGCGCCCTGCGGGTGCGACGACAGCGCACGAGTCTGTGCCTCTCAGCCTGCGCAAGATCGCTCTGTGGAGCCAGGACGATCCGATTCTCGACGTTGCCGTGCTCGAGGAGAACGCGGCGCCCACGCGCATCGCGGTGCTCGACGCGGAGAAAGTTTCGCTCTACAAGATGCAGAGTGGGAAGTGGCAGCAGGAGCAGACCCTAAGCATCGTCCATGCGCGGCCGTGGCCGCGGGATTTGCGCGGACGGTTGATCCCGGCGAAAGATCATTTGCTCGATGCGTATCTGCCGGGCGTCATTTGCCGCAGCTCCGCAGGAGCGCCAATGGCGTTGAATTGCCGGGAGACAGATGATCCGTGGCCGCTCGTTCCGGCTGCACTGAGCGGGGGAACCTTCCCGGTGTTCCCCAGCGCCGGGTCGGCTGCGGTGGCGATTCCGCCGATGGGAGCTTTCTACGCACCAACGCGCAACTTTTTTACGGGCGCACTAACGCCCGGCGTGGGCAAGTTCACAACCGTGTCCAAGTTTTATTCCGCGGCCTTGCTGCCGCGCGAGAAATATCTTCTGTGGCTCTTCGCAGCGACGGATGGCCGCGTGCATATGGTCGACGGCGTCAGTGATCAGGGAATGAAACTGGGATGGGGCAGCGATCTGACGAGCGTGAAGACTTCGTGCGGCGCCGGCTGGCAGGTGCTGGCCACAAGTCCCGCGGATGAGACGGGAGATTCTGTACGCGCGTATGAGTTCCCCGATCGCGATCTGGTCGCTGTGAGCGGGGCTGTCGATTTTCCGGGCGGCGGTGTGATTACCGCATTGTGGACAGAAGCGAAGGACGACACGGCAGTCGCAGTCACGAGGAATCGAGAGACGGGAACCTATGAAGCTTTCCGGCTGGCGGTCGTTTGTAGTCAGTAGCATGATGATCGGGGCCCTGGCGGTGGTGGCGGAAACGCGCCCGCAGTACGGAGGCGTGCTGCACGTTGCGATGCGCGCTGCGCCCACATCGCTGGATCCGGCAGAACTTGATCCGGCGAAACTTGCGCAGCCAGATTCATTCGGCCAGCGCAGTCTGACCATGCTGATGTTCGACACGCTGGTGGCGACCGACGAGGGTGGGCGCATTCAGCCAGGCTTGGCCACGTCATGGCAAGCACCGGCGGGAAATCAGCGTTGGCAGTTTCGCATCCGTCGGGGAGTGAAGTTTCACGACGGCACGCCACTCAGTGCCGAAATCGCAGCGGCATCGCTGCGCGCCGCGAATCCGTCATGGAACGTGAGTGCGGATGCGGACATGGTCGTCATTGAGGCTGCCAAATCCGATGCTGAGTTGCTCGCCGAAATCGCGTTGCCGCGGAACGCAATTTTGAAGCGCAATCCCGGCGGCACACCGAGCGGCACGGGGCCATTTCACGTGGCCGATTGGCAGCCGGCAAAGAAGTTGTCTCTGGCGGCGGAAGAGAACTGCTGGCGCGGGCGCCCGTTCCTCGACGCCATCGAAATCGAGATGGGCAAGAGTTTTCGCGAGCAGATGACGGCACTCGAACTCGGCAAGTCGGATCTGGTGGAGGTGGCGCCGGAGCAGTCGCATCGGATCTCTCAGGAGGGACGCCGTCTGCTGAGTTCGGCTCCGGTGGAGCTACTGGCGCTATTCTTCACGCGAGATGCGGTGTCACCCGACGAGAAACTTCTGCGCGAAGCTTTGGCCTGGAGCGTCGAGCGCGGATCGATCCGGAGTGTGCTGCTGCAGGGTGCGGGACAACCGGCGGGCGGCATACTTCCGAACTGGATGAGCGGCTATGGATTCGTGTTCGCCACCGACGCATACCTGGCGCGAGCACGGCAGGTGCGCGAGCAAGTCCCCAATGTGCCGACATGGACTCTGGGATACGATGGCAGTGACCCGGTGGCTCGACTGTTAGCCGAACGCATCGCGCTCAATGCCCGTGATGCGGGCTTGTCCTTGCAACCTACGTCGGGGGCGGTCACCGATCTGCGGGTACTTCGAATTCCGCTGGCCTCTGATCCGTGGGTTGCGCTGGCCGACGTGGCCGCACTGGCCGGAGTGCCCACGGGAAAAGGGGGCGGTTCTGCCGAAGACCTCTACGCGTCGGAGCTAGCTCTGTTGGGGACGAAACGCATGATCCCTCTTTTTCATCTGCCGGTGTCCTACGCTGCATCAGCGAACTTGAACAACTGGACCCTGCGCTCCGACGGAGGTTGGGCTGTGGCCGATGCCTGGCTGGGAACGGTCAAACCCTAATGACTTTTCGCCGCAAACTACTGGCTGTGTTCGCGTTGACCGTATTTCTGTCTGTTGCGGCCGTGGCGCTTCTGGTGCTGGGGGTAACTCGCAATGCGTTCGAAAAAAGCGAGGAGCAGAGGACTACGACTCTCGTGACGCAGTTTCAGCGCGAGTTCGGCCGCAGGGGAGATGAAGTGGCGCGGCGGGTAGAAGCGATCGCCGCGTCCAGTCCCGTCAGCCGCATGGCAACGGCCTTGAATGGCACGTCCGCCGATTCCGCCGAGTATTTTGATCTGGCACGTCAGATGGCGGAGGGCTATCAACTCGATTTTCTGGAATTTCTCAACGGGCACGGAGCCATTATTTCTTCGGCGCAATGGCCGGCGAAGTTTGGCTATCCTGATACCGCGTTTGAGAACTTGTCTGCGTCGAGCGGAGAGAGCGCATTTCTCAAACGTGAAGAATTGCAGGATTCCACTGCCTTGGGACTCTTCGCCGTGCGGGCGACGCGCATTAGCGAGCACCCCATCTACGTGGTTGGTGGCCGGAGGCTTGACAGGGATTTCCTCACGGGCCTGGACCTGACAGCCGACATGCGCGTCCTGCTTTATCAGAATCGCAGCGATCATTTCTCTGCGGATTCTTTGCTGGATCCGTCGGCACCGGTGAATGGTTCTAACGCCGCGAGGCCTGCCGACAAGTTCGCAAACTTAGTCGACGCGGTACGGCAGTACAACCAAGAAATGTCCGGCATTGTGTCATGGTCTTCCGATCAGGCAGATGACGAGGTCTTTCATGCGCTTCCGCTGCGGGGTGCAGGCACGGATCGGCCGCTGCTGGGGATCTTGCTGGTTGGACATTCACGGCGGTCATATGTCGATTTGAAGCGGCGCATTCGCGCGTCAGCGCTGCTGGCGGGAGGGGGCGGGATCATTCTGGCAATCCTGCTCAGCAGTTGGGTAGCGGCACGGGTGACGCGTCCAGTGGTGCAATTGGCGCACGCGGCGCAGGATGTAGCTGCGGGCCACTGGGACACGCGGGTGGAGGTCCACGGCCGCGACGAGGTAGCGCAGCTTGCGGAGTCCTTCAATCGAATGACGGCCGAATTACTTGCGCAGAAAGAGCGTCTCGTGCAGACGGAGCGAGTCGCGGCATGGCGAGAACTCGCGCGCCGTCTGGCCCATGAGCTGAAAAATCCTCTGTTCCCTCTTCAACTCACGGTGGAGAACTTGATGCGGGCGCGGACGCAGAGTCCCGAACAGTTTGAGGAAGTATTCCACGAAAGCGCGAGCACGCTGTTGGCCGAGATCTCGAATCTCAAGAAGATCATCGGCCGCTTCAGCGAATTTTCGAGGATGCCGCAGCCGCAGTTGCAAGCGGTGCAGGTGAATGAAATCCTGGGGCAGATCGTGAAACTGTACCAGGCGCAACTGGAGGCGCCGGGGCGGGCTCCGCTCGAGTGCCGGTTGGAGTTCGCCGAGAATCTGGCGACCATCGCCGCCGATCCGGACTTGCTGCATCGCGCGCTGTCGAACCTGGTGCTCAACGCGATGGACGCGATGCCAAACCGTGGCACGCTGACTCTGCGCACCCGACGCGACGATGGAAAGGTGATTATCGAAGTCGCCGACACCGGGTCTGGCCTCACCCCCGAGGAGTGCGAACGCATCTTCACTCCTTATTACACGAGCAAGCAGCATGGAACAGGGCTGGGACTCGCGATCGTGCAGTCAGTCGTCAGCGATCACCAGGGACGAATCAGTGTGCAGAGCGAACCCGGGCGAGGAACGACGTTCGTCATCGAGTTGCCAGATAATCTGGAAGCGCTGTCGGAGACGCCTGCCGCGCAGGATGCAGCTAGCACTACCGGACAGTTTGCCAGGCGAGACTAGCGAGGAGGACGCTTGCCACTCAAAGCGCACCTTTTGATCGTCGATGATGAAGCCAACACGCTGGCCTCGCTATCGCGAGCCTTCCGCCTGGCGGGACACGAAGCCACGGTGTGCGACAACGCGGCGAAGGCTCTGGAACTCGCCAAGACGCAACACTTCGATCTGATTCTTTCTGACGTGGTCATGCCCGGTACAGACGGTCTGACGCTGTTGGAAGAGCTGAAACGGCAGGGAGTCGCGGCGCCGGTGGTTATGATGTCAGGCCAGGCGCACATTGAGATGGCGGTACGGGCGACACGATCGGGCGCACTCGACTTTCTCGAGAAACCGATCACGAGCGACAAGCTGATGCTAACGGTGGAGAACGCGCTCAAGCTGCAGCGCCTAGAGAGCGAGAACCGGCAACTCCGCCAGCGACTGGGCAAACACGAGATCGTATGGAAGGGCGAAGCCATGCGGCGGGTGATGGCGCAACTTGAGCGGGTCGCCGCCAGCGAGTCGCGCGTATGCATCTTCGGTGAAACAGGTACGGGCAAGGAGTTGGTCGCGCGAACCATCCACGAGCGGAGCCCGCGATCAGCCGGACCATTCGTGACTCTGAACTGCGCAGCCGTGCCGGCAGAGTTGATCGAATCGGAACTGTTCGGACATGAGAAGGGATCGTTCACCGGTGCGTCCGGGCGCCATATCGGAAAGTTCGAGCAGGCTGATCAAGGAACCATGTTTCTCGACGAAATCGGCGACATGCCCCTGAACATGCAAGCGAAATTGCTGCGCGTGCTGGAAGAAGGTGAAGTCGAGCGCATCGGCGGCGACCAGCCCGTCAGCGTAAACGTTCGCGTCGTCGTGGCGACGCACCGCGATCTGGAAGCGCGCGTGCGCGAGGAAAAATTCAGGCAGGATCTGTTTCACCGTATCCATGTTTTTCCCTTGGTGCTGCCTCCATTGCGCGAGCGGCGCGACGACATTGCTGCACTGGTGGACCATTTCGCCGCGCAAGTGTGCGCGCAGAACGGGTGGAAACCGGTGCCATTCACAGCCGACGCAGTCGAGGCCCTGCAGTCTCATGCATGGCAGGGAAACGTCCGCGAGTTGCGCAACATGGTAGAGCGGTTGATGCTGCTGGCCACCGAAGAGCAGGTGGATCTGGCGACGGTGCAAATGGCGCTGCCGAAAACTTCTTCCAGCGGAAGCATTGCGTCCGTTAACACCGGTTCCGGGGCGCTTGCCGATCGCGTGCAATCGTTCGAGCGCGAGGTGATTCTCGCGGAACTGAAGCGCAGTCACCAGAACATGAGCCTTGCCGCGAAAACGCTTGGCCTGGAGCGCAGTCACCTGTATAAGAAGGCGGAGCAACTGGGGATCGATCTGCGGGCCATGCGGCGAGAGCAGGGGCCACAGGACTGATTCGCGTAGGCAACGTCCCCACTTCTCGCAAAGAACGCGAGAAATCCGGCACCCAGAACAGGGAGACGGCTTTGGCGAAAACCGCGTGGATTCACTGCTTCGTTTTCATTTTTTCTATTTCTATTTTTGCGAGCGAGCCACCGTCGCCTCCTGTTTACGGAGTGCGCATGGAGCAGGCGTGGATTCCCATGAAAGACGGCGTTCGCCTGGCTGCGACTCTTTACATGCCAGACGGCGCAAAGCCGGGAGAGAAGTTCCCTGCTCTGCTCGAATATCTGCCCTATCGCAAGGACGATGGCACCGCCGCTGGCGATTATCCCAAGCACGCTTATTTCGCGCGCCGTGGATACGTGGGCGTGCGCGTCGACATTCGCGGATTCGGTGCCAGTGAAGGGGTTCCACCCGAGCGTGAATACTCCCAGCAGGAGCAGGTCGACGGAGAACAAATCATTGCGTGGCTCGCACGCCAACCCTGGTGCACCGCGAACGTCGGCATGTTAGGAATTTCGTGGGGAGGCTTCAACGCGATGCAGATGGCGATGCGGCATCCGCCGGCGTTGAAGGCGATCGTCGCTCTGCACGCGACCGCCGAGTTGTTTCACGACGACGTTCACTACGTCGATGGGATGGCGCACGTTGACGAGTTTGAATTGAACATGGACATGGCCGAAGGCTGGGTGGGTGCACCCGAGTATTCGCTCGACGAAAAAGTTCTTGGGCCGCGTTTCGATGCGCCGCCGTGGTCTTTGCTCTACTTGAAGCACCAGAAAGATGGTTCGTTCTGGCGCGATCGCGTGCGTCCGCTCCGCGAGATCACGATTCCAACTTTTCTGATCGGCGGCCTGCAGGACGGCTATCGCGACAACATAACCGACATGCTGATGAAGTCCAAGGCTCCGATCAAAGCGATTGTGGGGCCATGGAACCATTCCTATCCCAACGATCCGGACTTTGGACCCAAGGTCGAGTGGCGCGATCAGGCGGTGCGCTGGTTCGATTATTGGCTCAAGGGGCGGGACACCGGCATTCAGAAAGATCCGCGACTCGTGATTTTTGTGCAGCATTGGCGGCCGCCGGATCCTGGTCTGCAGGAAGTACCGGGAGAGTGGCGGCGGGAAGACGTCTGGCCGCCGATGGACGCGACCGCTACGACTCTCTTCTTGCAGGGGAATCACACGCTCGGTAGCTCTGCCACAGCTCGGGCCACACATCTATTGAAGTACGTTCCCACAGTTGGGGTAGAGGCTGGCTTCTGGTGGGGAGAACTGTTGAGCGATCCGCGTCCGGTGGACGCGTTTAGTCTCGTCTATGATTCCACGCCGCTCGATCACGAAGTGGCGATTCTGGGTCGTCCGCATGCCCTGCTGCAGGCATCGGCGACGGCGCCGCTCGCAGATTGGTTCGCGCGACTTTCCGACGTGGCTCCCGACGGCACAGTAACGCAGATTACGGGTGCGGGATTGAATGGGGCGCAACGGGAATCGATGACGGAGCCGCACGACCTGGAACCGGGGAAGGTTTATCCGCTCGACATCGAGATGCACCTGACCTCGTGGGTATTTCCTAAAGGCCATCGCATCCGAGTGGCGATTTCAAATGCGTTGTGGCCGATGGTGCTTCCAACACCCTACGCGATGACTACGTCGCTGGAGTTGGGTGACGAAGGAGGATCACGGATTGTTCTGCCAGTTGTTCCAGTACACGGAGTTGCCGCGTCGGCATTCTCGCAGCCTCAGCCGTCCGAGGAACGCACCGACATTAAGAATGAAGGACTCCCCTGGCCCGGGGAGTGGACCGTGGAGCGCGATGAAGCCCACCAGAAGACGACCGTGCACTGGAAAGGCAAGGATGGATACACATATCCGTGGGGCGCGGAAAATGATTTCGAGAGCCTGATGTACGAAGGCGACGACGCTCATCCAGGAACATGCTCCGTGCGCGGAGAAGCAGAGAGCATCTTCGCTCTGAAGGGCCGCACGCTGGTGTGGCGCGGACATCTCCTCGTGACCACCGATCAGAAGAACTTCTACTACAGGTACACGCGAGAGTTGCTGAAGGACGGGCAGATGATCAAAACGAAGACCTGGCAGGAGACGATTCCGCGTGATCATCAATAAGGTCGCCGGCCCCGCGCCTGGAGGAATGCATGCAAAAAGGCCTCGTCAGCAGAATCTGTGGGTAGATTCTGGTTCGGGAAGTCGTCCAAGAGTGTGATATAGGGCGATTTCCATGGCTTCATAGGTTCTGAAACCATACGACCTTCTGGTGACCACTCGGGTTTTGTTGTTAAGACCTTC
>DATDGW010000409.1:0-13297 GCA_036521895.1 Candidatus Sulfotelmatobacter sp.
ATCTCCTCCAATAAACAACCGCGCCCGCCGCGTCAGCGCGATCAGTCCCGTGATGGACGCTTTGGTCGGCCTGACCACGCCTCCGCTCGCCGCCGTGACCTCTTGGAACAAGCCCTCCTCACCCGGACCGAAATTGACTAGGCAGCGCAGACCGTCTCTGGCCAACTGTCGAGCGACTTCCCCATACCGCTGAGCCGGCCAGCGCTTCGCTCCCCATCCCGCACCGGGATTCAGGATGGCGTACTCACCGATGCCACGCTGCGCTAGACCTTGGCTAGTACTCGCTTCCACCAACGGATCAACGGGAAGTTCCACGCGCGGCACGGGCAACTCCCTGCCTGCAACCGCCGAGACGACCGCCAGATTCTGCTCAACCACATGCACCCCAGGCGTCACCGCACGCCGCGTGTAGCACAAGCTGGCAGGGGACTCGCGCGGCTCCGCGGCACCATACACCACGCGCGCCCCCGACCAGCGCGCTAGCACCGCCGACCGCATCGCCCCTTGCAGGTCAACCGTCACCTCATACCTCGCCGCGCGAACGTCATTCCACACCTTCGCGATCTGGTGCGCGGTTGCAATCGTGAACAGCGACTTCCTCCACCCGGTCAGGTTTACGGGATGCACCCAGTCCGCCAGCGGCCTCTGCGCCGATCGCGGCCCCCGAAGTGGCGTTCCCGTCGCACACAGCAGTTCTGCCCAGCGCTCTTCGATCACCCACCCAATCATCGCCGCCGGAAACGCCGCGCGCAGGGCCTGCGCCGCAGGTAGTGTGTGGATCACGTCGCCCATCGCGCTGAGCCGCACAATCAGTAGTCGCTCGATGTTCGAATCGCTTTCCGGTCCGGCGATCAAGGTTTCCTCGGCCACAGTCGCGAGCGAATGATCTCACTGGTGGAGTGATCTTTTGGATCGCCGACAATCTCGACGCGCCCGCCATACTCTGCAACCGCGTCGCGCTCCGGAACGGAGTCCGCGGTGTAATCGCTCCCCTTGGCTTGAATATCGGGGCGAATCTCACGAATGATCGCTCGCACATCGAGTTCCGGAAAGATCACGACGGCATCAACATCAGACAGCGCGGCCACAATCTCAGCCCGTTCTTCGGCAGGCGTTACGGGCCGTCCCTCGCCTTTGAGGGCGCGCACCGACTCATCCGAGTTGATGGCAACCACCAGCCTACCGCCGAGCGCCTTCGCTCCGCGCAGGTAGCGCACGTGCCCCACGTGCAGCAGATCGAAGTTCCCATTCGCAAGCGTAATGGGCTCGCCCGCGCGTCGCCATGCGCTCACGCGCTCGCCGAGTTCACCGCGGCTCAGGATTTTGTTATGCGCCTTCAATGAGGTCGTGTCGCCGGCGGAGTCTGCTCCATCGCGTGCAACAACTCTTCCCGCGAGACGGTCGCCGTGCCGCGCTTCATCACGACAATGCCACCCGCGTAGTTGGCCAGTTGCGCCGCCTCTTCTGGGGTCGCTCCCGCGGCGAGCGCGGCCGTGAACGCCGCGATCACCGTATCGCCCGCGCCCGTCACGTCCGCTACCTGGTCGGAACCGAAAATCGGAATGTCGACCGGCTTGTGCTTATGCTCGAACGCGACCATGCCGTCGCGTCCGCGCGTGATCACCAGCGACTGTAGCTTCATGCGCGCCATGACTTGCTCGCCTGCGGCGACAACCTGGTTCCAGTCTTGTCCGATACGAACTTTAAGAGCCTCTTCAACTTCAGGCTCATTGGGAGTCGCTGCGGTCACGCCAGAATACTGCAGCAACCGGTAGCGCGAATCGACCACGACCGGAAGGGCCCCCAGCTTGCCTTTTTGCTGCAGGGTGGCCACGATCGCAGGAGTTGCCGCGCCGTATCCGTAGTCCGATACAAGCAACGCGTCGGATGCATGGGCATAGTTCCGCGCGGCCAAATACAGTTCCCGGGTCAAATGAGCGTTGGGCGCTTCCTGCGGCTCGCGATCCACACGCACCACCTGCTGCCGCGCGGTGTGCGTCATGCCGGCCAGAATGCGTGTCTTCGTCACCGTGATGTAACTCTTGTCCTTGAGCACGCCGCTGACCGCGATCCGTTTGTGCCGGAAATATTTCAACAGCATCCGGCCGGGCTCATCGTCGCCCAAAATACCGACAGGAAGAACATTGACTCCCAGATCGGCCAGGTTATTGGCGGCATTGGCGGCGCCGCCCGGAACGACGGTGCGCTCGCGGTGCTTCAGAATCAACACTGGAGCTTCGCGTGACACGCGCGAAATTTCGCCGAACAGAAACTCGTCCGCGACCAGGTCTCCCAACACCGTCACGGTGAGGTTGGGGAAGGCCTCGACGATCTTCTTCAGCCGGTCGGCTTCTTTCAGATGTTTGGTCATGCTGCGATGTGCGCGAACCTGCGAGCGCCGTGGATCGTCCGGGCGCGGGCGCGCGACGCTCCCGCGACCGCTGCCCGGACGGCGGTGCTACGCAGACGATTCTCTCATGCGCCGCGCTTCCGCTCGTCGATCTTGTGCAGCATGGTATCGACGGCGTGAGCTGCGCCCTCCAATTCCATCTGCACTGGCACAACCGCGAGCGGCGAGAGAGCGGAAAGATACCCTCCAAGATTCACCGCGTCTTTCTCGGTGGTTACAAATCCGCCAGCTTCGCTCCGCCGGCTGAGTGCCAGGAGTTCGTGAACATCTTTCTCGCTGTAGGCATGATGATCGTGGTAGAACGCCTCAGCGACTGGCTCGATGTTGGCCGCGCGCAACTGCAGCACAAAATTCTGCGGCCTGGCGATGCCACAGAAGACGACGGGCCGCACCGGAACATTCGGCGGCAGAATTCCGCGGCGCACGCGCCACACCAGCTTCCCCTCGACTGGAAACGAATCCGCCGCGGCGCCACTCGATAGCGCCACCGCATCTGCACGCCGCAACGATCCTAGCGGCTCCCGTAATCGCCCGGAGGGAAGCAACCGGTCCTTCGCATCCTGCGGCGTAACGAGAACAATGTCGAAGTCGCGCACCAGCGCCCGGTGCTGAAAGCCGTCGTCGAGCAGATGCAACTGCACGCCGAACTTCGATTCGGCGAAGCGGCCGGCCTCGTACCGATCCTCTGCGACAATCACTGGCACTTGCAGCTTGCGAGCAATCAGCAGTGGTTCGTCGCCGAACTCCCGCGGCAGTCCCGCGGGATCGACCAGTCGCACGCCCTTCGATTCGCGCCCGTATCCGCGGGAGAGCACATCAAATCTGATGTTGCGCGTCGTGAGCAACTCCCCCAGCAGCATCACGAACGGAGTCTTGCCCGACCCGCCCGCCGACAAGTTGCCAACGCTGATGACTGGACCTTGCAGCCGCCGTGCCTGCAGAACTCCGCGGTCATAGAGCGCATTCCGCGTTCCGACGACACCGCCGTAGATGGCTGAAAGGGGATTCAATCGGTGGGCGCAGCCTGCGCCGGAACGGCAAGAGGGTCACCATCGGCAGTAATCAGCGTCTGCAGGCCTTGCAGCGTCCGCGAAGTTGCTCCCATTTGCGATCGAATGGTCTCCAACGCCCGTCGTCCCAGGGCCCGCCGTTCCGCATCGTCGGCGAGCAATTGCATCAGAGTGAGTGGAAGCTCCGACAGTCCCACGATGCGCACGGCGTCGCGGCTTTGAAACAAAGCGACGATGTCGCGGAAGTTTTCCGTATGGTTCCCGGTTACGATGGCTACGCCGTGCTGCGCCGGTTCGATGATGTTGTGGCCACCGCGCGGCACCAGGCTTCCGCCGACGAATGCCACATCGGCCAGCGCATAGAGCGCGGCCAGTTCCCCGATGGTATCGACCAGCAGCACTCCGCCCGCCAGAGCTTCTCCCTGCCATTGCGATCGCCGGGAGGATGGAATGCCCAACTGTCGCACGAGAATCGCGACGTCGTCGAAGCGCTCGGGATGCCGCGGCGCCAGAATCATTACTGCGCGCGCATGCGCCACGCGCAGATTCTCAAACGCCTTGAGCAGCGGCGGTTCTTCGCCCTCAACCGTGCTGCCGCAGACCAGCACAGGCCCAGCGCCTGCCCCTGCCAGCGATCGGCTCAGGCTTTCTACAATAGGGGGCGGGGAAGGCAGACTCACGTCGAACTTAAGATTCCCGGTGACCTGAATGCGTCTCGCGTCCCCGCCAATCGACTGCAGGCGCGCGCTATCCTCCGAAGTCTGCGCCAGAAATAGGTCGACATGCACCAGCATCCTCCGCAAAGCCCACCGAAAGCGTTGATAGCGCGGCCACGATCGATCGGAGATGCGAGCGTTGACGACTGCAATCCGCGCTCCCGCGGCGTGCACCAAGCGCAGAAAGTTCGGCCAGAATTCGGTCTCTGCGAGCACCACCAACTCTGGCCGCAAGGCCTGCAGATACGGCCGGATCGCGAACCCAAAGTCCATGGGAAAGTAGAAGACGCTGTCTTCGCCAAAGCGCTGGCGGGCCAGCGTCTGTCCAGCGTCGGTTGTCGTCGATATCAGCACGCGGTGCTGGGGAAAGCTCCGCCGCATCTCGTCCACCAGCCTGCTGACAGCAAGCACTTCGCCGACCGAAACCGCATGCACCCAGATCACGCGCCTCGCACTGGAGCCGGCCCTCAGCCGCGCCGGTACTTTGCCCATGCGTTCCGCAAATCCGCTGCGGTATTTGCCGTGGCGCAAAACCTGGTAGACCCAGTACGGCAGGCTCAGCAGCATTCCCAGTGCCAGCCCCAGACTGTATAGAAAATAGCTCAAGCTGAGTCATTCTAAACCGCCCTCGCCGGTGACAGGTGCTGGCCTTCTATAATTGGGAACATGCGGCCCTTATCCTCGCGAGTCGGCAATCGTTCCGTCATTCTGGCGGTTTGCGCCGGACTTTTTGCACCTGTGTTGCTGGCATCCAAGAGCTTCGTGAAGCCGGTGGCGAAGGCTGCTATCAACTATCCCGCGCACGACTTCCATCGCGACGAAAAGGCCGCCATTGCCGCCGACCCCTACGACACGCCGGAGAAAGCGAAGATTTTTTCCACCGACTTTGCGGCGCACGGTTTTCTCCCCATGTTCTTCATCGTGACCAATGATGGCGACCAGCCGGTCTCCATCGCCAACATGGCCATCACGCTGCTCACGGCCCATCACTCCAAGCTGACTCCCATCACCACCGACGACCTGTACCGCCGCCTCTCCAATCCGCAGGCGAGCACGCGGCCGAGTCCGATTCCGTTGCCGCACAAAGCGAAGGGCGGAATCAGCAAAAAGGAAATGGATGAGATCGAGTCCTCGCAATTCGCCGCCAGGGCAGTGGAACCGCACAGCACGCAATCGGGATTCATGTTCTTCGACGTTGGCGGCATCTCGTCGCCTCTGGCGGGCGCGACCATCGATATTACCGGCGTTAGCGATGCCAAGGGGAACGAACTGCTGTACTTCGAGATCTCGGTGGACAAGTATTTGGAGGCACCGAAGAATCCCTAGATTCCGCTGGCTTGGGTTTAATGTAGTGCGTTACACCCACCGGAGGTCCTCAGGCGCAAGTCCAAGTCGCAGAAATCATCCAGCAATCGGCGCAGTTTTCTGAAAGCTGGCGGCCTTATGACCGCAGCCGCGCTCGGCTCGGCCGCTCTTCCTGATCTCGCACGCGGGCAGTCAACCGCGGTCTTGCATCCGCTGCCTGACAATGCCGCGACCAGCAACGCAATGCCGACGCGCAATCTGGGAAAGACCGGATACAAAGTCGGGATCTTCAGCCTTGGCGGCCAGGCCTCTCTCGAGAAGCCCAACAACGAAGCTGTCGCCGTCCCCATCATCGAGAACAGCGCTCGACCGCGGTGTCCGCATTGGCCTTTATAATCACTCCCTCTGGTCACCACGCCGGCCGATTCCAGTGCCGCCCACGGCACGTATGAGCCGGTCATCGGCCTGGAAGTCCATGTTCAGCTGCTGACCGCGACCAAGATTTTCTGTTCCTGCTCGACCCGATTCGGCGCGCCGCCGAATACGAACGTCTGCCCCGTCTGCCTGGGGATGCCTGGGGCGCTGCCCGTACTCAACAAGAAGGTCGTCGAGTTTGCCACCTTGGCGGCCATGGCGCTGCAGTGCCGCATCAACGAGACGTCCATTTTTGCGCGCAAGAATTACTTCTATCCTGACCTGCCCAAGGGATACCAGATCTCGCAGTATGACAAGCCGCTGGCCGAGTTTGGCTTCATCGAAATTCCGGCTGGCAAGGGCAAGAAGAAGATCGGCATCACGCGCGTGCATCTTGAGGAGGACGCCGGTAAGAGCTTGCACGAAGGCTTTCCGGACTCCGACGAGAAGACCGCCATCGACCTCAACCGCACCGGTGTGCCGCTGATTGAAATTGTCAGCGAGCCTGACATCGCCTCGCCCGACGAGGCCTACGAATATCTGACGCGGCTGAAGGAAATAATCCTCTACACCGCCGTCAGCGACTGCAACATGGAGGAAGGTTCGCTGCGCTGCGACGCCAACGTCAGCGTGCGGCCGCGCGGGCAGAAGGAATTCGGCACCAAGGCCGAAATCAAGAACGTGAATTCGTTCCGCTTCATCCGCGAGGCGTTGGAATATGACATTCGCCGCCAGATTGACGTGCTCGAATCGGGCGGCAAGATCACGCAGGAGACGCGCCTCTACAACGCCAACGAAGGCAAGACTTACAGCATGCGTTCGAAGGAGCAGGCCCACGATTACCGCTATTTCCCTGAGCCTGATTTGCTTCCGTTGGTGGTCGACGAAGTCTGGAAGGCTGAGATCGCGCGCCGCTTACCGGAATTGCCGGAGGCCCGCCGCGCGCGCCTGGTGAAGGACTACGGCATCACCGAATACGACGCGCAAGTGCTCACATTCTCGAAATCACTGGCCGCTCAGTTTGAGGAAGCCGCGAAGGCCGCAAAGAATCCGAAACGCGTCGCCAACCTGGTGCAAAGCGAGTTGATGGGCCGCCTCAAAGCCCAGGGCATCGAGATCGAGCAATCTCCGATCTCGATGAAGGGAGTTGCAGCCTCCGCCGATCTGGTCGAAGCCGGCACCATATCCGGCAAGATGCTGAAGGAGCTCTACGATCTCGCCTTCGAGCGCGGCCAAGACTTCCCCGCGGTTTATGACGAGGAAGGCCGCCCGCAACAGTCGACCGACACGTCGGCGCTGGAGAAGATGATCGACGAGGTCCTGGCCGCCAACCCCAAGCAGTTCGAGCAGTACCGCGCCGGGAAGACCACCATGCTCGGCTTCTTTGTGGGCCAGGTCATGAAAGCGTCAAAAGGCCAAGCCAGCCCGCAGATCGTGAACGAGCTGCTGGCCAAGAAACTGAGTTGATGGCAGGGCAGGTTTACTCAAGACGTGGTCCCGGGGTCAAGGTACTACGCCGGGACCATGACTTCGGTCATCTGATCTTTGGCCTGGCACCCAGCTACCATGACAGTGGGCCTGCCTGTCTTGGGCCGACCGATCGAGAAGTGCTATGAAATTCAAACTCGACCGCATCATCAGTATCGCGACCCTGGTGGCGTCGTTGATCGCCATCATTCTGGTTCTAAAGAAGCCTGCGCCCGTGGCTCAACCGCAGGCTCCGGCAGCGATCGCGGAACATGCCCAGTCGTTCGACCAGAAAATGGCCGAATTTGAGCAGGCAACGCAGCAGTCGACGCCGAGCGCGGCCTCGTCGCCCTCGAATGCCGAAGCCGGACGGGCGGCATCGACCGCTCCCAAGGCCGAAGTCCACATCAATTCCGACGAAATCAGCGCGGTGCTCGCACAAACGATGGGCAACGCCGGTGGAGCGGCGCTTTCGCCAGACTCCAACATTGGCAGCGCCGCACCCACCATCAAAGACCAATCGGTCACCATGGACGGCGACCTCGTGCACGGACAGTTCCTCACCGAAATTGCCGGCAAAGACGTTTGGGTTACGATTTCGGGACACATCGGTGAGAAGGATGGGTACGCGACGTTCGATCCTACGGAATTCAAGGTCGGCGATCTGAGCGTGCCGGTATCGCTGGTGAATCCGGCGCTGCAGAAGAAACTCGCCGAAGAGCGCGATCGCCTGAAGCTTCCAGACAACGTTGGCGCGATGAAAGTTCAGAACGGCGAACTGGTGATGCAGCAGAAGTAGCCGCGGACCGAGATTCCGCGCCTGTGATATTGTTTCCGCCATCCGAATGGCGGATTCGACCGAGCAGGTTCGGGACCAAGTTGTGGCGTCACGGGCAGCCCTTGTCCGTTTCGCGCAGACGCGACCGCTTACGCTTTTCTTCTGGCTGACCTATGCCTGGACCTGGACCCTGTGGCTGGGTGTGGGGTCCTACATGCCGGACGACAAGGCTGAGTCGTATGGCACACTGCTGGTGCTCACAGGTGGGTTCGGCCCCATGGTGGCAGCCTTGATTACCCGCTGGCTGTCGGATCGCGATTTCAGAATTTGCCGTGTGTGGACGGGTTGGTGCAGCTTGGCCACCGGTCTGGTGTTTGGCTTGGGCGCCTTCTTCGTTGCCCTGCTCGTGGCACCGCCGGCAGCGCTGGTAAAGGCGCCCGTTTATGCGCTGAACTGGTCGTCACTTTTGCACTGGAGCACGTACGCGATCAACTACTCGACATTCATTGGCGGTCCGGTGAACGAAGAGCCGGGATGGCGCGGTTTTGCCTTGCCGAGATTGCAGGAGCGCTATGGTCTGGTGAGAGCGACGCTGATTCTCGCTCCGCTGTGGGCGGGATGGCACCTGCCGCGGTTTCAGATCAAGGGCTGGAGCAGCGCGAACCCCTGGCAGTTTCTTTTGATCCTGGTGGGAGTTAGTTTCTTACTGACCGCGACGGCGAATATCTCGAAGTTCAACGTGGTGGTCGCCATTGTCCTCCACGCGTTCTTCAACACCAGCAGCGGGCTGGGCAATGCCCTGACGAATGTTTTGCCCCGACGAGCGCACGAGATGAAGATCTCCACGTTGGTCGTATTGATTGGCGGCGTGGTCGTGGGGTTGGCTGCGCTTCGAGTGCACGGGAGAGTCCCCGCGAGAGTGGCCGAGGACGCGCCGTAGATTATTGCGGCTTCAGTGCGTTCTCAGCGGCTACCTTCGCGTACCAGCGGCCTGAGTCTTTGATCGTCCGTTGCTGAGTCTTAAAGTCCACGTACGTGAGCCCGAAGCGCTGGCTGAAGCCTTCGGCCCATTCGAAGTTATCCAGCAGGCTCCAGGCGTGATACCCGCGAACGTCCGCCCCATCCGCGATGGACCGCGCCAGAGCCGCAAGATACTCGCGGTGGTATTCAATGCGGCGGCGGTCGTGTATCACACCGTGTGCGTCGGGTCCATCGTTGTATGAACATCCGCTCTCTGTAATTTCGATTGGGGGACGGTTGTAGTCGTGGGAGATGCGAGTGACCATGTCGTACAGCGCCTTGGGCCAGACCTCCCATCCGAAGTCCGTCTTCGGACCCTGCTGTCCGCCGTCCATCTTTACAGGGAACAGCCACTCCTGCGCGTGCGAGAAGCGCTCCATGGTGCCGGGCGCCGACGCAATCGTGCGGTAGTAGAGGTTGATGCCGATGAAATCCAGCGGGGCCCGCGTCTTCTCCATATCTCCCGTCTGGATTCGCATGGCAGTTTCCGGCAGAAACGCCAGCGCGTCGGGATAACGGCCGCGCAGCGCCGGCTCTAGAAACCACGTGTTGCTGATGGCGTGCGCGCGATCGGCCGCCAGTTTGTCTTCCTCGGAATCCGTGGCGGGCTCACAGGGCGACATGCTGAACGCCGTGCCTACGCGGGCCGACGGACGCGCCACCTTCAAGGCGCGAAACCCCGCGCCCTGCGCCAGGTTGACTACGTGCGTGGCCCGCAGAAAATCGAGGATGCTCTTGCGCCCAGGAGCGTGCGTGCCTTCCAGATGCCCAAGGTCCACGAATGCATCCGGCTCGTTGAAAATCATCCAGTCGGAAACGCGGTCGCCCAGCGCCTGCGCGACCAGTTGCACGTAGTCGGCAAATCGGGCAGCCGTATCGCGATTCGGCCAGCCTCCGAGATCTTCCAAAGCTTGCGGCAGGTCCCAGTGATAGAGCGTGACCAGTGGCCGGATGCGCGCCTCCAGCAGAGCGTCCACCAGGCGGCTGTAATAATCGACACCCCTGGAATTCGCCGCCCCTGAACCGGACGGCTGAATCCGTGGCCAGGAAATCGAGAACCGGTAGCTGTTCAGATTCATCGCGCGCATCAGGGCAATGTCTTCGCGCCACCGGTGGTAGGAATCGCAAGCCACATCGCCGGTGTCGCCATTGTTGACCTTTCCCGGAGTGTGCGCGAATCGTTCCCAGATGGATTCGCCCTTGCCGTCCTCGTTCCACGCGCCTTCGATCTGATACGAGGCCGTGGCCGTGCCCCAGAAGAATCCCTTCGGAAATGCGGATGCTGAGGAAGCGCGGAACTGTGCCGCTGAAGTGCTCACCGGAAGCGCGGAACTTGCCTTGGAAGATCCGCTGCACGCCGAGAACAGAGCGGGCAGCGCCGCAGCGGCGCTGGTCCCGAGAATCGATCGAACAAACTTGCGGCGTGTCAGGTGCAAATAGGTGAAGTCCGTTGAAGGATGCAGGGCCGGTCACCTGCCCTTGTGAGCATTATATGGTCGCCCGAGGTGCAAGCGGAATCACAGCGCGGGTGGGACGCGTTGGCGAAAGACACAGAAGCGGCCATCGCGAACGGAGCCGACCCAACTGAAGAGATCGGGTTGCAATGGACCGCCCGCCGGAAAAAACAGCTGGAGTTGTTTACGGGCGGTGATCCAGGCTCGGAGCAGAACCTGCCGAGGCTCTACGCCGACAAGGCCAACTGGCCAGCCAGCTTCAGGAAGCCCTACCGCGACGCCGTCGACAGGTTCTTTCGCAAGGCTGCCGCGGGCCTGGCCAGAACCACGCCTGGAGGCTGATCACAACTCGCCGGAGGAAACGAATTCGGCGCGGCCGTCGTCGGCGCCTGATTTTTCTCCCGCGAGATTGTCTCCCGAGGCGACTCGCTGCTTACTCGGGGTGCAAGCTGTCAAACATCTTCCACAACTTGTCTTGGGTTGGGCGATAGATCACCCAACCCTTGCTGCCATCTGAAATCTCGCGGAAGAGCAACTCGCCGCGGCGATCGCCGTCGGCATCGACCGCGTCAATCAATTCGAGACGGGGCGTAATGTCGAGGTGGTATTTGTCGGTCACTCCCGAATAGATCTTATGCAGGTTGTTGTAGATGTCCGGATATGCCACCAGCATGATCGAATACTGCATCTCGGCGTCGACTGCGGAGAACGCAACACCCGCGGGCGGCGGCGGCATGTGTGCCTCGGCGCAGAGCACCATGACGGGCTGGTTGTTGGCCCACAAGTCGTACGCTTTCATCTGCACGTTCTCGAGGATCGGTTCCTTGGCCCTCACAGGGGCCGTGTGGCGTGCAGCCTGAGTCGCCAAGGGCTTTGGCGTGATCCTCGCCTTGGCCTGCGCCTCCACGTAAGTGCGCACCTGGTCCTTGGCCAGCGCGACCATCTGCTTCTTGCGGTCTCCCTCTTCGTCCTTGAGCCATTCGAATGCGAACGAGCGCGGGTCGGGTCCGGCCGCGTCGGAAATCGCGGGCACCATATCGATCGGCGCTTTGTCGTCCGCGGCTGGGGCCGCCCGGGTTGCATCTGCAGATGCCGATGCTGGTGCCGCAGACGCTGCCTTCCCCGGCTTGCTGTAGCCGGGCACTTCATCCTCCGGCAATGGTTCGACGGGCTTGCCGCGCCGCAACGTCGGCCGATTGGAGGCAGTAGCCCCGCTGTCGGACGCCGGCCCGCTCGCGCGATCGTCCGCCTTGGCGTCATTCGGCTTCGAATCAGAAGGCTTGGCGGCGTCTGGCGCGTTCGGCGCAGTTGAGCCGGGTTGGCTCTGGCCCGCCGGACTCGAACCGGCTGGTGGAGCCGGGGGCGGCGGGGTGCCCGGAGACAATCGTGGCGGTTCATCCCCCGAATCGGACGGCTTGGTGGTCTGGGACTGAGGCGTGGGAGAGGCCGGCGGACGGGCAGGCTGCGACACCTTCGTGGGATCGCGGGTGAGGCGCGGAGGACCTTCGCCGTGATCGATTCCTGCCGGCACTGATTCCGCCTTCTGCGCTTTGTTCGCGGTGTCGCTTCCGTTGGGAACCCACTTGCCGGTGCCGATCCACGGACTCGGCACGTTGACCGCATTGCTATGTAGCGCGCTGCTGACCGTGAACAGTCCCAGCGAACTGCCGGCGCGTTGGGCTTCATACACCGTGTCCGTTTCCAGTGCCATTGGGATCGGATCGGCCTTGTACGCGGAGGCGTCCCAGAACTTGCCATTCACCAGAATCGCCACCGGAATCAGCGACGTCTTGCCGTTGGCCGACATCTGAAGAATGCCGAGGGCCCGCGGCCCCGCTTCTTTCTTCCTCGGTACTTTCCGCTCGCCCGGAGTGATCTGCGGCCGCTCTTCCTGCGCAGCCGTGATGCCGGTCCATGAAACAACGCATGCCAGCAGCGCGACCAGAAGCGGTCCGCGGTATAAAATTCTGCGGTGTAAAATCGTGGCTGGCTGGCCCGACGCCCCGTGTGCAGCGCTCGCGGTGTTTGACGTCGATTTCTCTGGAGAAATTCCCATGAATATCAATGATAAGGCTCCCGACTTCACTTTGCAGGACGAGAACGGAAAAGACGTCGCGCTAAAGGACTTCCTCGGGAAGACCGTGGTTCTCTATTTTTATCCGCGCGCCGACACCCCGGGTTGAACCATCGAAGCTCGCGGGTTCCGCGACACATACAAGAAGATGCAGAAGAGCGGCGCCGTGCTGCTCGGAGTCTCGCCTGATACCCCGAAAGCGCAAAAGAAGTTTCAGGAAAAATTCGATTTGCCCTTCACCCTGCTGGCCGACGCCGATAAGAAAGTGGCCGAGGCGTTCGGCGTCATGAAGGAGAAGAACATGTACGGCAAGAAGGTCTGGGGAGTGGCGCGGACGACGTTCATCATCGGCCCTGACGGCAAGATCGAGCATATCTTCGAGAAGGTGAAGCCTGAGGGCCATGCCGAACAAGTGCTGGCTTATCTGAAGGAATCGGCCAAAGGCGCGGCTTAGAACAGGAATCGCGAAGGAACCAATCCTGTCGAATCTTCGTATCAAACTAGGGAGAGTGGCGTTTCCGCTCTCCCGTTCCGGAGGAAATCATGCGCGGTCTCATTCGAGTCGTTGCTGTCGCTGGACCCCTGGTCGCTGCCGCCCTGGCCTTCGCAAAACCCTCGCCATCTCCCGCCGACGATCGCGACTCCATCG
>DATDGW010000410.1:0-2925 GCA_036521895.1 Candidatus Sulfotelmatobacter sp.
GATTACGCTTCAACGATGGCCAGCGCCGCCGATTGGCCGTGAGGGCAAAGGAATTGGGAAGCAAGCTTCTGCGAGAGGTGACCACGATTGTCACGCCCGAGACCCTGCTGGCCTGGCATCGCCGGCTGATTGCGCAGAAATATGATGGCAGTGGCAAACGGGGATGCGGGCCGACCGAGAAAATCCGCGGAGATCGAGGATCTGGTGGTGCGGATGGCGAAAGAAAACCGCAGAGGGGGGTATCGGCGAGTCCAGGGAGCGCTGTCCAATCTGGGTCATGAGGTCGGTCGTGGCCCGATTGCGGAAATGTTAGCCCGGCGTGGGATGGAGCCGGCGCCCGAGCGGGAGCGGAAGACCACCTGGAAGGAGTTCCTCGCGCAACACTGGGACCTGATCGTGGCCGCAGATTTTTTCACCATCGAAGCCTGGACGCGACGCGGCCTACAGCGGTTTGTCATCCTGTTTTTCATGGAATTGTCGACCCGCAAGGTGGAGATTGCTGGGATCGCGTCGAGTCCCAGTGGGTTGTTGGATGAATCAAATCGGCCGCAACCTCACGGATGCGGTGGACGGCTTGCTCCATGGCAAGCGCTACCTCATCCAGGATCGCGATCCGTTGTTTACGGCCGAGTTCCTGAGCCTGCTGGGAGAAGCGGGTGTGGCCTCGGTGAAGCTTCCAGCGCGCAGTCCCAATTTGAACGCGCACGCGGAACGGTTTGTACGGACGATCAAGGAATCGTGTTTGGAGCGAATGATCTTGTTTGGTGAGAGCGCGGTGCGGAAAGCGACTGCTGAATTCATGGCGCATTACCATAGCGAGCGCCACCACCAAGGTTTGGACAATGCACTGATCTGTCCCGAGCCTGAACATGCGGGCGGCGAAGGCGAAGTGCATCGGCGGGAACGTCTCGGCGGGCTGTTGAACTACTACTACCGCAAGGCTGCCTGAGACTCACGCCGAGCTTTGACCGGGATACATGGTGTTCCATGCACCGTTGCACCTGAACTCGCTACACTCCAGTCGGGACTGCTGGTCGACTATCGAGCGGGGAATTGATTGACAATCCGAACATGGATACCTCTCCATATCGGTCGGACTGCACAGACCACTTTAGGAGTGCCCAAGACAGAACGATCGATTTTTCGGACACTACGAGGTCACCCGAGAGGTTCTGCAGGGGCAAGACTGCAAGGGAGTGGATCGAAGTCGCTCCACTAGCTGTGGAGAGGTGCCGCTGAATCAGCCATCCTGCGATCACACCGACCAGCAAGAGAGCCGCTCCCGTCAAGAACAGGATTCGAAATCGCCCCCGTTGCCGGCTCGTTGTCTCCGCAATTCCCGTGGCAGGCGTTTGCGAAGCTATTACTTCACCGGCTGGCAGTCCGTTCGCTAGTACGTCGTCCCGTTAGTTCCTTATAGAATCGGCTTGCTTTCGTTTCGCGCGGCGCCGACGAGGTTTTTGGGGGTGAAGAGCCTGGTAGTCCTTGGTGGTTTCGATGATTCGTTGCAGGTGTTCGGGACCTTTGGTCCAAGTGAATGGATTACAGGTCTGGTTATAGCTGGCGAGGAAACGGTGCAGCAGTTGTTTGAGATCCTGCTTGGGATGCTGGACGCTGTGTGCCAAACCTTGCTTGCTGAGGATGCTGAAGAAACATTCGATCAAGTTTAGCCACGAGGCATGCGTGGGCGTGTAGTGAAAGTGGACGGGCGGATGACGAGCCAGCCAGCGCTGCGCCGCGTCGTTCTTGTGAATGTTTAGATTGTCCACGACCACGTGGAGTTCCCGGTTGGGGCAAGCACGCACAACCTCATTCATAAAGTAGAGAAAGTTTACCGAGGTGCGTCGCTTGCGGACATGAGCGAGCACTTTGCCGGTGGCAATCTCTAAGGCTGCGATCATGGTTTGGGTTCCGTGTCGGACGTACTCGTTGCTCCAGCTCTGCGGTTTGGCCGCACGCAGCGGTAACAGCGGTTGCGTGCGATCGAGCGCCTGAATCCCAGGTTTTTCGTCTACGCATAGAACCAATGCATTCTCCGGTGGATTCAAATACAACCCTACGATGTCCAACAATTTCGGTTCGAACTCCGGGTCCGGACTGAAGGTGAACGTGCGAATGCGGTGTGGTTGTAATTTCGATGCGTTCAGAATGGCGTGGACCGTACTGGACGGCAGGCCCACCTTTCGCGCCAACGTGCGCACACTCCAGCGGCCTTGCGATTCCGGCTGTTGACAGGCCCAGGTCTGCACTTTCTGCCAAACGGCCGCATCGTGTTTCGGCGGCCGGCCCGAGCGCGGTGCATCGCGTAACCCATCCAATCCTAACGCCGCAAAGGATCGTCGCCATTTCCCCACCGTGACCTCAGGGGTTCTCAGATCCGCAGCGATCTGCTGGTTTGCCTGGCCCGCTGCTGCCGCCAAAACAATCCGACTCCTCAGCACTAGCGCCTGCGCCGTGGACGATGCTTGCACCCAGCTGTTCAAGGTTGTTCTGGTTTGCGGATCAAGACTGATGGTGGGAGCGATTCGAGGCATGCCCCAACGTACCAGAAGTCCTATATATTATAAAGAACTATCTGGACGATGCACTAGTTCTACCTGTGCCACGAGTCGATAGCCACGTTTGGGGATCGTTTGGATGACTCGCGGCTCGCGCGCATCGTCTTTAAAGACTCGCCGCAGCTCTGAGATCGAGCGAATCAGTCCGTCATCCGTGACGAATGTGTCAGGCCAGACGGTTTTGAGGAGTTCATCTTTCGGGACGGTTTGACCAGCGCGGCTGGCCAAGCAGACCAAAACCTCCATTACCTTCGGTTCCAAGCGTTGTGAAGTTCCGTCGCGTCAGACAGAGTTCAGGCTGGGTTGAACCAGCCATTCCCCCAATCTGAAGTCGTCTGCCACTCTTCCTCCCGCCCAACGCGAAAGG
>DATDGW010000411.1:0-2220 GCA_036521895.1 Candidatus Sulfotelmatobacter sp.
CGCTCATTAAGCAGAATGGCTAGTCCGCGGGCGTCCAGCTTGTCGGTCTTCTTGGTCAGCGCATCCGTCGCTTAGCCCCAACGGATTGGCTAACCCCACCTTCGCAGTTCATCGATAATTTGACCAAAAGCACGTCGGTCCAGCCGATAACCGGTTCAGGGTCAATAGAACATTTTCGGCATCGCTTGTAGTGCAGACCTACCCCCTATGCAAACACTCGGAACTCTGGCATTCTGCACTGGGGTATGTTCCTGCGCTGCCATAGACGGAAGAAGGACGGCAAAGAGCACCGTTACTACAGCGTCGAAGAAAGCCGGCGTCTGCAGTCCGGCAAGGTGGTGCAACGCCGCGTTCTGTATCTGGGGGAGATCAACGACAACCAGCAAACGGCATGGCGCAAGACGCTGGAGGTGTTCGATGAACAACAGCAACGTTCGACGACGCTGAGCCTTTTCACCGAGGATCGGCCGGCTCCGGCTGGCGTCATCGACACGATCCAGGTGAAGCTGAGTGCGATGCAGTTGCGGCGTGCGCGGCCGTATGGCAACTGCTGGCTCGGATGCGAGCTATGGCGGCAGTTGGAACTGGATCGGTTCTGGGAGCAGAAGTTGCCGCGCGGCCGGGAAAGCGTGAGTTGGGCGCAGGTGTTGGAACTGCTGGTGGTGAACCGATTGATCGACCCGGGCAGCGAGTTTCGGTTGCACCGTCAGTGGTTCGATCAAAGCGCCATGGACGTGTTGCTGGGCGTGGATTTTGCGGTGGCGGAGAAGGACCGGTTGTACCGCTGCCTGGATCGGATTCTGGAACATAAGCAGGAACTGTTCCAGCATTTGCAGCAGCGGTGGAAAGACCTGTTCGATGCACAGTTCGATGTGCTGCTCTACGATCTGACCAGCACGTACGTGGAGGGAGAAGCGGAGCTGAATCTGAAAGCCAAGCACGGCTACAGCCGTGATGGACGACCGGACTGCAAGCAGGTGGTGGTAGCGCTGGTGATCACGCCGGAGGGCTTTCCGCTGGCCTACGAAGTGATGGACGGTAACACGTCGGACAAGACGACGCTGCGGGGATTTCTAAAGAAGATCGAAGACCTCTACGGCCAGGCGCGGCGGGTGTGGCTGATGGACCGGGGGATTCCGACGGAGGCGGTGCTAGCGGAAATGCGCGAGGCCGAACGGGAGATGTTCTACCTCGTGGGCACGCCGCGGGGGCGCGTCAACCAGTACGAAAAGCAGTGGCTGGACTTGCCTTGGCGCAAGGTGCGCGACTCGGTGGATGTGAAGCTGTTCAGTCAGGACGGTGAGTTATACGTGCTGGCCAAGAGCGAAGGCCGACAGGCGAAGGAGATTGCGATCCGGCGCAAGAAGTTGGTGCGCCTGCTGCGCAAGCTGCGCGCGATGCGACGGAGTTGTCCGAAGCGGGACCAGTTGTTGATGCGTGTGGGGGCGGCCAAGACGGAGGCCGGCCGGGCATTCGGATTCGTGAGAATCAATCTGCCCAAAGCCGGCCAAGAAGTGACGCACGAGACGTTCACCT
Organism: Candidatus Sulfotelmatobacter sp.; assembly: GCA_036521895.1. Classification (GTDB taxonomy): domain Bacteria; phylum Acidobacteriota; class Terriglobia; order Terriglobales; family Acidobacteriaceae; genus Sulfotelmatobacter. Next base: position 1,537 of record DATDGW010000411.1, read on the forward strand.
TTCAAGTCGACAAGGCCAAGCTGAAGGAAGCCCAACTGCGAGACGGCCACTATCTGCTGCGCACCAACTTGGTGGCTGAAGATCCCGCGGTGCTGTGGGATCGTTACATGCAATTGGTGCAGATCGAAGCCGCCTTCAAGTGTTTGAAGAGTGACTTGGGTATTCGCCCCATCTATCATCAACTCGAGCATCGCGTGGAGGCTCACATCCTGATTGCATTTCTGGCGTATTGCTTGACGGTAACGCTGAAGCATCGCCTGCAGGTGCATGCTCCCGGTTTGACTCCGCGAGCTGTGCTGGAGAAGCTCGCGGCAATCCAAACTCTCGATGTGTGGCTGCCGACCACTGATGGCCGCTATCTGGTGATGCCGCGCTATACCGAGCCGGAAGCCGACCTCGCGCTACTGCTTCATCAACTCAGAATCGTGCTTCCGAAACAGCCGCTCCCAAGGCTGGTTGCCGCTCCTGCCGCCACTGCGCCCCAACTCAAATTGTAGTGCAGACCTTCGGGATCCCTCTGCTGAAAACAAACGGCCTCCCTGCCACATTTGGCTCCAAGTGCGAAAGTCAGGCTAGTTGCGCGAGGTGGAATTCTTCGGTTGCCGGAAAGATATCCACTTTGTAGGCCAGCCGCTTCTGAATGAGGTTGAACGATCTACCCGCCTTAATCGCATCACGGATCAT
>DATDGW010000412.1:0-16459 GCA_036521895.1 Candidatus Sulfotelmatobacter sp.
CATCAACCTAGACCGTAGCCTTTCCGAATTCGATGAGCGGCACAAAGTGGTGATCGCGGGGGTGTTCGACAGCCCTTGGAGACAAAGGATCTTGTCAGGCTTCCAACTGGCTCCGATTTTCAGTTACCACAGCGGGCATCCTTTCAATTTGCTGGCCGGAGGGGAGGTCAACGGCAACAATCACACCACCAATGAACGTCCCATCGGCGCCCCGCGCGACACTGGCCTGGGTCCCAATTATTACGACTTCGACGCACGCCTGACCTGGCAACACAAACTGGGCGAGAGGACTAATTTGCAATTTACGGCGGAGGGATTCAACATCGCAAACCGGACCAACTTTGCCAGTGTGAATAACGAGGTAGGCCCGGTGCTTGGTCTCATGCCAGGGTTCACGACTTTTAACGTGCACGGGATTCGCCCTGGTGCCGCCCTTGCAAGTGGAGGAGCAGCTACCTCCAGCACGCCCTTGGCTTTCACGTCGGCCTTGCCTAAGCGTGAGATCCAACTCGGCCTTCGCGTCAGCTTCTAGGCCGGGCATTGTTCTGACGTTGGCCGGGGAACTGTCGAGAGACGTTACAACGAGGTGCGTGGCAGCCCCGGGCTTTCTTGAGTTCAGAGATCGGCAAATCACGGTTTGGCAAGTCAAGCTGCAAGCGAGGCGACGGATCGGCTCTTCTTCACGCTTTCGTGGGCGCGATCAACCAGCCGGATTCCTGACACTCTCAATTACTGCCGGCAATAGTGTTGCGAATAGTTGTTGTTTCATGCCCAGGAGCACTCCATGGCGTTCGTTGAAAATCAGGGAGCCAGGATCCATTGGGACGAACAAGGTCACGGCACTCCCGTCTTGTTGATTATGGGGCTTGGTTATCCTTCCTGCATGTGGCATCGCTCCCGGCCTGTTTTGTCGGCGCATTACCAAACCATCGCGCTGGATAACCGCGGCGTAGGACAGAGCGATGTGCCGCCAGGTCCGTATCCGATCGCGTTGATGGCGTCCGACGCGGCGGCGGTTCTGGAGGCCGCCGGAATTGAAAGTGCGCACGTGTTCGGAGTGTCGATGGGCGGCATGATTGCTCAGGAGTTCGCGCTGCAATACCCGAAGCGGGTGCGGTCTCTCATTCTCGGTTGCACCGCGGCGGGCGGGCCGACTGTGGTGCGGGCTGGACCGGAGGCTACGCAGATGCTGATGGGGCGTGACAAGATGAGCCCTGAGCAAGCCGCAGAGGCGGCGGTGCCGTTTATCTATGATTCGACGACTCACCGCGAACGGATTGATGAAGACCTGGCGATTCGCCGGCCATGGTTTCCGCGGGCAGAAGCATATACAGCACAGCTACAGGGAATACTTACATGGGAGGCGTACAGTCGCCTTTCCAGAATCGCCGTGCCCACGCTGGTAATCCACGGCGAGTCCGACCGACTGGTGCCGCCGGGCAACGGCAAATTAATCGCGGAACGCATCCCCAACGCGAAGCTTGTAATGATTCCCCGCGCCGGCCATCTCTTCACGACTGACCAGACGAACGTCGCACACAGCACTATTCTGGAGTTCCTTGGCCAGCAGGTTGGAACAACGGTGGGACCTACGGGCCTGGAGTGTGGCAGCGCGGGATGTCGCGTCGCTCCGTCTGCTCCGAACAGTTCCGAGGAGGAGAGGGCTTCATGTTGAAGGAGACCAAAGACGCTGCGCAAGAGTGCGCCGTGAATGTGAAACAGCTCTTCGATCTCGCCGGGCGCGTCGCGATCATCACGGGAGGCTCCATCGGACTAGGCCGTCAAATGGCGGAGGGTCTGGCGGAAATGGGTGCCCACCTGGTGCTGTGTGCCCGCCAGGAGGAACGCTGCCATCAGGCTGCCGAAGAATTGCAACAACTCCGCTTCAAAGCCATCGCCATGGCTTGCGATGTCAGGAGTCCCGCCAGCATTCAGGAGGTGGTCGATGCGACGCTCTCCCAGTTCGGACGGATTGATGTCCTGATCAATAACGCGGGAATATCCTGGGGCGCTCCCGTCGAGGAGATGCGGCTTGATGATTGGAACAAGGTAATCGAGACCAATCTGACCGGAACTTTTCTGTGCGCCCAGGCGGTGGGGAAAGTCATGATCCGGCAAGGCCGGGGGAAGATCATTAATATTGCGTCGGTGGCTGGACTGGGCGGGGCTCCGGCGGAACTTCCAGCAATTGGCTATCACGCTAGCAAGGGCGGAGTCATCAGCTTTACCAAAGACTTGGCCTGCAAATGGGCGGTTCACAACATCCAGGTGAATGCAATTGCTCCTGGCTGGTTTCCCACACACATGTCGAACAGAGTCTTGGAGCAGCATAGGGAGCTTTTCCTCTCCCATATTCCGCTGCGCCGTTTTGGCAATGAACATGACTTGAAAGGAGCTGCTGTGTTTCTCGCTTCTGACGCCTCTGACTATGTCACCGGTCACGTGCTGGTGGTGGATGGAGGTCAGTCAGCCTGGTAAGCGGCGAGATAAGGCCATGAATATTCCGCTTACCCCCGTACGATTCCTGCGTTATGCCGAACAGCAATTCCCCGGCAAGACCGCCGTGGTTTGTGGAGGCCGTCGTTTCACTTACGGGCAGTTCGGTGAACGTGCCGGCCGTCTCGCCGGTGCTCTGCGCGAAGCGGGGGTGAAAGCGGGCGACCGGGTTGCATTTCTCAGCCTGAATTGCCATCGGCTTCTCGAAGCCTATTACGGCGTACTGGAAGCTGGCGCGGTGTTGCTCCCGTTGAACTTCCGGCTCGCTCCTCGGGAACTGGCCTACATTCTGAACGACGCCGGGGTGAAAGTGCTCTTCCTGGAAAAAGAGTTCGCTGAGGTCGTGGATTCTTTTCGGCAAAGCGTTTCAACTGTGCAGACCTTCTTCATGCTTGACGCTGCACCGCAGGGAGCCTGGCTCTCGCCAAGAAATTATGAAGACATTCTGGCGGCGGCGACGCCTCACCGGGCGGATGTGATGGACTTCGACGAAAACTCCTTGGCTGAACTGTTCTATACCAGCGGCACCAGCGCCGACCCCAAGGGAGTGATGCTGACCCACCGAAATGTTTATCTCCACGCTCTCTCGGTTATTGTGACGTTCATGACCAAGCCGGATAGCGTAAATCTGCATACAATTCCGCTGTTCCATGCCAACGGATGGGGTACAGCTCATTCGGTCACCTTCATGGGAGGCAAACATGTCATGCTTCAGCGCTTTACCTGCGCTGAAGTTTTCCAGCTGATCGAACGCGAGCGTGTCGACTCGCTGAGCCTGGTGCCGATCATGGCAACGGCATTGGTGAATTCGCCAGAACGGCAGAAATATGACTTGAGCAGTCTGCAGTGGATTTCGATCGGGGGAGCGACTTCATCTCCGACCTTGGTGCGCGAGGCCGAGGAAAAGCTTGGCTGCACCTGCTTTTCCGGGTACGGACTGACGGAAACTGCTCCAGTCCTCTCTACTGCCAGATTGAAGCCGGGAGTGCAAATCGAGGGCGACCAGCGCTATGCGGCTCAGGCTATGACCGGGTACGCGATTCCCGGGGTGGAGCTTCGGGTAGTCGATTTAAAGGGCAAAGATGTTTCTCGAGACGGAAAAACCATGGGGGAAATCATCGCTCGTTCCGACGGTGTGATGCTGGGATACTGGCAACAGCCGGTCGCCACGGCGGATGCCATGCTCGGTGGCTGGTTCCACACCGGTGACATGGCCACGATCGGCGAGGATGGGCGGATCCTCATCGTCGATCGAAGGAAAGACATGATTGTCAGCGGTGGTGAGAATATTTCATCGCTCGAAGTGGAGAAGGTGCTGCTGGCACATCCCGGTGTTTACGAGGCTGCCGTCATTCCAGTCCCGGATGAAAAATGGGGCGAAGTGCCCAAGGGGCTGGTGGTAGCAAAACCGGGATCAACCCTGACAGAGGCGGAACTGCTCGAATTCTGCCGTTCTCGTATCGCGCATTTCAAGTGCCCACGTTCGATCGAATTCCTGGAGAGCTTGCCCAAGACTGCTACCGGGAAAATTCTGAAAAAAGGATTGCGCAAAAAGTATTGGAGCGAACAGGAACACAACGCGCACGAATTTACGGCGCGCAAGTGAACCTTTGAAGATGCTGGAGAGAGAGTTCCGTGCCATGGACGATCTAGTTCAACTTACGAGAGATAAAGATGTCGCAATTATCACCATCAATAACCCGCCAGTGAACGCTTTGAGCCCTGGGGTCGCGAAGGCGATTGCACAAACTATTGCGCAGGTGGGCCATGACGATGGCGTCAAGGCTGTGGTGCTGATTGGTGGCGGCCGTACGTTCATCGCCGGCGCGGACATAAAAGAATTCGGCAAAATCACGTCCGGCAAGACTCAGCGAGGTGCGGGCCTGCTTCCGCTCCTGCTTCAGATAGAAGATGTGCGAAGACCAGTGGTGATGGCCATACATGGCTCTGCCTTTGGCGGCGGGCTGGAACTGGCGATGGCCGGCCACTATCGTGTGGCGGCTCCGAATGCACAGCTGGGTCAGCCCGAAGTGAAGCTAGGCATTATTCCCGGCGCAGGTGGGACCCAGCGGCTGCCTAGGCTGGTGGGCGTCGCCAAGGCCGTCGAGATGTGCGCAGAAGGCAATCCGATCACCGCTCAGGAGGCGCTGAAACTCGGTCTTGTCGATCATCTGATCGAAGGCGATCTGTTGCTGGGCGCCATAGCTTTCTCCCGTGACATCGCTGCGAAACCACTGCGCAAGACTCGCGAGCGGAACGAAAAAGATAAACTCGGCGTTCCCGAGCAGAACGCATCGGTCTTCGCTGCCGCGCGCGAAAAGGCTCACACCAAACAGCGTGGCATGATGGCGCCGCTTGCGGCCATTGATGCGGTTGAAGCCGCCACCAGGCTCGCTTTTGAAGAAGGATGCCAGGTGGAACAAAAACTGTTCGGCGAGTGCCTTTTCTCGGATCAATCCAAGGCCCTCATCCATGCGTTCTTCGGCGAGCGTGAAGTTGCCAAGATCCCCGACATACCAAAGGAGACCGCTCTTCTCCCAGTGAACTCGGTTGCAGTGGTCGGCGCCGGAACCATGGGCGGCGGAATCGCGATGGTCTTTGCCAACGCCGGGTTTCCCGTGTTGCTGAAGGAGGCCGACGAGCCGGCTCTTCATCGCGGACTGGCCACCATCCAGAAGAACTATCAGAGTTCGGTTAAACGCGGCCGGCTTACGCAGCAATTCGTGGATGAACGCCTGCAACTCATCAAGCCCACGCTCAACTACGACGATTTCGACAAGGTCGATATGGTCGTCGAGGCCGTGTTCGAGGGCATGGCGCTCAAGCAAGAAGTCTTCGGCCAGTTGGATCGCGTGTGCCGGCCAGGCGCAATCCTGGCGAGTAACACATCAACGCTCGACATAGACGAGATAGCCTCAGCCACTTTGCGACCCGATGCCGTCATTGGCACGCATTTTTTCAGCCCGGCGAATATTATGCGCCTGCTCGAGATCGTGCGCGGCAAGTCGAGCAGCAAAGAAGTGATCGCGACCTGCATGCAACTCTCTAAGAACCTGGGAAAAGTTGGGGTGCTCGTCGGCAACTGCCGGGGCTTTGTGGGAAACCGCATGTTCGGCCCCTATCGCCGTGAGGCACAGTTCCTGGTGGAGGAAGGCGCCAGTATCGAAGCCGTTGACAAGGCGCTGTTCGACTTCGGCATGGCGATGGGGCCCATGGCTACCGGCGATTTGGCAGGCCTTGACGTGGGCTGGCGTATCCGTAAAGAGTACCGGCACCTTGAAAAGCCTGAGGTGCGGCAGCCGTTCGCGGAGGACCGCCTCTGCGAACTTGGGCGCTACGGCCAGAAAACCGCTGCGGGCTGGTACAAGTACGACGACAACCGGCGTCCGATTCTTGATCCCGAAGTCAACGAGATGGTGCGCAGTTGGGCCCGCGAAGCCGGCATCGCGCAACGCAAGCTTTCATCCGAAGAGATGGTAGAACGCTGTATCTATGCCTTGGTGAATGAGGGCGCGCGCATTCTTGAGGAAGGCATCGCGTGGCGCGCCGTCGACATCGACATCATTTATCTAAACGGCTACGGATTCCCGGCCTATCGCGGCGGTCCGATGTGGTATGCGGATACCGTGGGACTGGATAAGGTCTACCGCAGCATCTCAGAATTTCATCAACGGCATGGCGAACTCTGGGAACCTGCCCCGGTGTTGAAGCGTTTGGCCGAGGAAGGCAAGACCTTCGCCGAGCTGAAGCGGGAACAGGCTGTGATGGCGTAAGAAATAAGAGCACGACTGCGAGCTTAGTAACCCGATCGCCACGCATACGATACGCGTTGCGGATTGTCGCTCGTAGCCTTTGATTGTCTGCGCGGGAGAAGATATGCGAGAAGCGGTAGTGGTTGCCAGCTCACGGACCGGGCTGGCGAAATCGTTCCGCGGTTCGTTCAACACAACCCGGCCCGAAGATCTGGCAGCACATTGCATCAAGGACGTTCTGCGCAAGGTGTCGCAGCTTGACGCGGCCGAAATAGACGACGTTGTGTTGGGATGTGCACAACCACACGGTCCGCAGGGTCACAACATCGCTCGCGCTTCCGCCATGCTGGCCAGCCTTCCCACTTCGGTCGCGGGCACGACCATAAACCGGTTTTGCTCGTCGGGATTGCAGGCGATTGCTGTGGCCTCGCACCAGATCATCAGCGAGGGCATGAAGGCGGCGATTGGCGGCGGCGTCGAGAGTATCAGCATGACGCCGGCTGCCGGCAATCCTCACCCGGAACTGCAGAAACGATTGCCCGGGTTATACATGGGCATGGGTGACACCGCGGAAATCGTCGCCAAGCGCTACAAGGTGAGCCGGGAGGTGCAGGATGAATACGCACTGCTGAGCCAGCAGCGCACTGCTCGCGCTCAGCGAGAAGGTTTTTTCGAGGGCGAGATCGCGCCCATGAAGGTCTCGATGGCGCTCCTCGATAAGAAAACTGGCGAGAAGGTTGGGACGCGGGAGGTCTGCTGCGACCACGACGAGTGCAATCGGCCCGACACCACGCTGGAGGGCCTGCTCGCGCTGAAGCCTCACTTTGATCCGCACAGCGGCGAGGGCACCGTGACGGCCGGCAACTCCTCGCAACTTTCCGACGGCGCTTCGGCCACTCTGTTAATGTCCCGCCAGCGAGCTGATCAGCTGGGTGTGCCGTACAAGCTGGTGTTTCGCGGATTTCAAGTTGCGGGTTGTGATCCGGACGAAATGGCCATCGGTCCTGTCTTCGCGGTGCCCAAACTGCTGAAGCGCACCGGCCTGGAGATGGATGATATCGGCCTCTGGGAACTGAACGAGGCTTTTGCAGTGCAGGTGATCTACTGCCGCGACCGCCTGGAAATAAATCCGGGAAAGTTGAATGTTAACGGCGGGTCCATCTCCACCGGTCATCCATTTGGCATGACCGGTTCGCGCATGGTCGGAACGCTCGCCAATGAAATGGCGCGCCGGAAAACGCGCTACGGCATCGTGACCATGTGCATCGGCGGCGGGCAAGGGGCTGCCGGTCTGTTCGAAGCGGTGCATTAATTTGCCGAATCCTACTTCTGATGGAGGAATCAGAGATGAAAAAGAACGAAAAAGCGAACAAGCGGCTCGATCACTGTGGGTTTACTTCCAGACTGCTGTTTGGAGCGGCGGCTATCTGCGTCTTCACGCTGATCTCGATAGCGAGCGCATCTGCCGACAACTCCTACCACCGCCCGATTGCTTTCACCGAAAGTGGACTCGTGATTGGCTCAACGACGGATGGGGGAAACGAATTTCTCGGCATCCCGTACGCGGCTCCGCCGGTGGGGGGGCTGCGCTGGAGGCCGCCGAAGCGCTACGGTTTCTTTCCCGGATTTGTTCTCCAAGCGACTCAATTCGGTAGTGCGTGCACGCAACCTGGAGGGATTGGCCGCGAGAATTGCTTGTTCCTGAATATCTACACGCCGCAGACGGAATCGGGTGATAGAAGAGGCCAGAGCCTACCTGTGATGTTTTGGATTCACGGCGGCGGACTCATTGACGGGAGCAGCACCCCTTACAACCCCGAGCGACTCGTGAAAAAAGGGGTGATTGTTGTCACAATTAATTACCGCCTGGGTTATTTGGGATTCTTTGCCCAGTCCGCGATAGATGCCGAAGAGCATCTCAACGGCAACTATGGATTGATGGATCAGCAATTCGCGCTCGGGTGGGTTCGCAGGAACATCGCGAGTTTTGGCGGCGACCCGGATCGAGTAACAATATTCGGCGAGTCGGCAGGCGGACAAAGCGTCTATGCCCAGCTCGCATCCCCCCTTGCATCCGGCATGTTCCGTGGAGCGATATCAGAAAGCGGATCCTATGCGGAATTCCAAGACTACTTTTCGAACATTGTTACGCTGGTGGTGGGGGAAACGCAGGGTACCACAGCCGTGCCGTCCGGCGCCGCCATTGCGGATAGTGTCGGATGCACGAACCAGACAGCTTCCTGTCTGCGTGCCGTGCCCGCCTCGACCATGGTCGCAGCAGAGCCTTTTCCTTTATATCCGTTCGTGGATGGAACGCTGCTCACACAGACGATGAGCGCAGCATTTAGCGGCGGCGAATTCAACCAAGTGCCGGTGATCTCGGGCACCAATCACGATGAATATAGATTGTTCGTAGCTCTGGACTACGACCTCGTAGGAAATCCAATACTGACTTCGGCGGGGTACGATAGTGCTGTTACTACTTTGTGGGGACCGGCCCTGGCGCCGCCCGTCCTTGCTTTGTACCCATTTGCCCGTTACCTGACCGGCGGTGAGGCATTGGGGGCCTCGGGTACGGACGGAGTCTTTAGCTGTGCGGCGCGCATTGCGGACCAGTCATTGGCGAAATTTGTGCCGACCTATACCTATGAGTTCAATGATGAGAACGCGCCTCCGTCTCAGTCTGAGTTTGGCGGATTGTTAACGTTCCCGTTGGGAGCCTACCATTCTGCAGAGATCCCTTACCTATTCAAGACCGGCAATGTTTTCGGACTGCCGGAGTTACTTTCGCCCAAGCAAAGGCGGCTCTCCGATGCAATGGTCAGCTACTGGACGCAGTTCGCGAAGACGGGAGACCCCAATTCCTCCAGTGAACCGTTCTGGTCTCCGTACAGCGCGTCGACCGACGAGTTCCAATCGTTGCTACCACCGGTGCCAGTGGTTGAGTCCAACTTTGACAGTAGTCACCAGTGCTCAACGTTTTGGGACACTTTTTAACAGCGAGCCATAGGCGGGCGCGCGGTGCCTTACCGGAGGTTTCGCGCGTCCGTCTGCAAGATTATTGCTTTAAGCGCGCGGACAGCCGGAACGGGTGACCCCGTCAATCATTTGAAGCAAACGAAATTACAAAAAGATGCCCGCTACCACGTCAACCGAAGCCACTACCGCCGCTGCTCAGACCCCTGCTGACTCTACCGCGCATTCATTGCGGTACGCGTGGTACGTCGTCGGAGTCCTAACGCTTCTGTACGCATTCTCGTTCATCGACCGCCAGATCTTCAGTCTGCTGGTCGGCCCGCTTCGTCGCGACTTACACATCGGCGACGCTAAGGTGAGTTTGCTGATCGGATTCAGCTTCGCACTGTTTTATACATTCTTCGGAATCCCTCTCGGCAGGCTGGCCGACATTTACAGCCGCAGGCTGATCATCGCGACCGGCCTGGTACTGTGGAGCGGATTTACGGCCAGTTGCGGACTGGCGCAAACGTTCGGAACAATGCTTTTGCTGCGCATGGGCGTCGGCGTGGGAGAAGCAGGGCTTTCCCCGGCTGCCTATTCGCTGATCACCGATTATTTTCCTCGCGAGCGGCTGGCTACGGCCCTTAGCGTCTACTCGATGGGCATCTACGTTGGCTCTGGCATGGCTTACCTGCTGGGCGGACTGGTTGTCGCCTACGCATCGACTCAGGCCATGTGGACGATTCCCCTGCTCGGAGCCGTGCATCCCTGGCAGATCATCTTTCTCCTGGTTGGCCTTCCCGGCATTGCAGTAGCACCGCTACTCTTCACAGTGAACGAACCTGCCGTGCACCGCGGAGCTAGCCGACGGTCGACTGTTCCGATGAGGCAGGTATTCTCATACATCTTCGAAAACCGACGGACGTTTTTGCTCCACAATATTGGTTTTGGGCTACTCGCGCTCTCTTCATACGCCAGCGCCGCTTGGGTGCCGGAATTCTATCGGCGACACTTTCACTGGAGCATTGGAACCACGGGCGTAATTTACGGTTCCTGCGTCGCGGTCTTTGGCTGCATTGGAATCGTCAGTGCTGGACGGTTCGCTGATTACTTGCGCAAACGCGGCCGATGCAACGCAACCTTGTTCGTAGGTGTGCTGATCGGATTAGTCTGGCTGCCCGTCAACTGTCTTTTGTACCTGGCGCCCTCTGCGACCTGGGCCACGATTTGGCTGGTTCCCGGATGCGCACTGGCGGCCGCTCCGTTCGGCATCGCCCCCGCCGCGATTCAGCAGATGCTGCCGGCCACCATGCGCGGACAGGCCTCGGCTGTGTATTTATTTTCCATTAACCTCATCGGGCTCGGAATCGGACCTACCGCTGTGGGAGCACTAACGCAATACGCATTTCGAAGCGACGAAGCCGTGCGATATTCGCTGGTGATCGTAACATCTGTCGCGTGTGCGCTCGCTGCGGTACTCCTCTATGGAGCTTTGAATCCGTTCGTTGCCAGTCTTGAGCGGGTGCGCGTTTGGAATGCCGCACATTCTGGTTGAGTTGAAGTTTCGTGGGAGACACTTCCGTCGGAAAGGCTTATCTCGATTGCATCTCGATACAGGCCCCGTTCGCCCAGGGGAAGAACTGAGTCTACCTTCGCTTGCCGGCTGGCTGCGCGGACGAATCGCAGGCGCTGAACGAGGTATCACGCTCGAACAGTTTCCGAGCGGGCACTCGAACCTTACGTATCTGCTGCAGATTGATGGGCTCGAGTACGTCCTGAGGCGTGGCCCTCTGGGGCCAGTCGCCCCGAAAGCTCACAACATGGGGCGTGAGTTTCGAGTGCTTCAGATGGTGCATCCTCATTTTAGAGAAGCTCCAAACGTCTTTCACTTGTGCGAGGATACGGCGGTGCTGGGGTCTGTGTTCTTCCTTATGGAGCGGCGGCACGGGCTTATATTGCGGGATGAAATTCCGCCACAACTGGCGAAGATGCCGAATTACGCGGAGCGAGCCAGCAAGGGATTTGTCGATTGCCTAATACGCCTGCACGCCATCGATATTTCCCGGACCGGTTTGATTGCCCTCGGTAAGCCGGAAGGATTTCTTGACCGCCAAGTGCAGGGTTGGGCAGATCGTTGGAAACGGGCCACAACAGATGACATGCCGAAGCTGGATTGGGTGATTCGATGGCTCATCGATCACCGACCGTCTTCTCCCGCGCCGACCCTGGTGCATAACGATTACAAGTTGGATAACGTTATGCTCAGCGAAGACTCTGCCGAGCGCATCGAGGCGGTGCTCGATTGGGAGATGGCGACGATTGGCGATCCATTGGCCGATCTGGGCTTGACGTTGTGTTACTGGGCTTGGGTTGAGGCGCCGCAACTGCGCGCTCGCGGAGTGCCCTCGCTCACATCGCAGCCCGGCTGGTACACGCGAGATCAGTTCGTTCAGCGTTATGCGGAGGGAACCGGACGCGACCTCTCGCAGATCGGTTACTACGAAGTACTTGGCATCTTCAAGCTGGCAGTGATTCTGCAGCAGATTTACTATCGCTTCCGGCGTGGCCAGACCCAAGACACACGATTTCAGAACTTCGGAGACCGCGTGAGGGGATTGGTGGAATTGGCGGATTCGCTCGCGGGGAAATCTACTTGAGCACCGTCTATCTCGTGCGCCATGGGCAGGCGGGCACGCGCGACGCTTACGATTCGCTTTCCGAGTTGGGAGAGCGTCAGGCACGGCTGTTGGGCGAGCACTTCATTTCACAGGGAATCCGATTTGCCTCCGCCTATGCAGGAGCACTTACGCGGCAGCAGCAAACCACCGAGCAGATCCGTGCGGTCTATGCCGACGCTGCGGTTGGTTTCCCCGCAGTTCGCGTCGATTCTGGATGGGATGAATTCGATCTCGGGCGAGTGTATCGCGAGATTGCCCCGCTCTTGGCTGCCGAAGACCCGGAATTTCTGCACGAATACGACGAAATGCGCAACCAGGTTCGCGTTAGCCGGGGCGCGCACGGGGCACGAATTCATCGCAAATGGCTGCCCTGTGATACCAAAGTGGTGGAGGCATGGCTCTCCGGTCGCTATCCGTATAGCGGCGAAACTTGGGACCAGTTTCGCGAGCGCGTTGCGGCCTGCCGGTTGAAGATGCTCGACACTCGGCGAGAGAACATTCTCGTGGTTACGTCGGCCACGCCGCTTGCGATTTGGACTGGCCTGTCACTGGAAATTTCCGATGAGCGGATCATGCGGCTCGCCGGGGCAGTGTATAACGCATCCTACACAATCCTGCGTTTGCGAAAAGAGCAGCTACGGTTATTTACCTTCAATGCGGTGCCGCACCTCGTCGCCCCGGGGCTGTGCACCCACCGCTAAGAGGATCCCGCGCACTGCTTAGAACGGACCGCTACCTTATATATAGTAACGAACTACCCACTCAGCGACGCAGCACGGCTTGTCGCTGCCCTGGACTTCCACTCTCGCATCAAAGACTGCTTCCAGCGCATCAGGCACGTCTTTTAGCGATTGAAGAGTGAAGCGAACCCGAATCTTCGAGTCGGTGCGGACAGCAGAAGGAAATCGAACTCGATTCAAGCCGTAATTGACGCTCATGCGGACACCGCCTCGGACCTGAATTGCCTCCTTCATAAACCGGCTCAGCAGCGACAAGGTCAAGAACCCGTGAGCAATTGTGGTCCCATAGGGAGACTCACGCTCGGCACGTTCGCGGTCCACGTGGATCCACTGCCGATCCTCGGTAACTTCACCAAACTGCTCAATTCGTTCCTGGGCGATGGGGAACCAGTCCGTCAGGGTGAGTTCGCGACCTACCAAATCTCTTAAGGAATGGGGTGTTTCCAGGACAAGCGGCACTGGTGCCTCCTCTCGATTTTGCTACATCTCTTTTAGCCCTGTCGAAGAGATTCACACGAGAGCTAGCAGGAACTACTACTTCCTGCGTGAGGGACGCGTGACACGACGAGCACTCGGCACAACACTCGGCACGCGGGCGAAGGCCTGGGGGCCGAGGTCCGAGGTCCGAACAGCAGGAGGATTGATGAACATATAAGTAACGATGGCCGTTCCAATCGCCCGCCCATGTTCATCGGTGAGATCCACGTTACCCACACACAGCGTGGAGCCGATGCGAAGAAGGTGCGAACGGGCAAAGATGCGGCCTTCCGTCACTGGTAGAAAGTAGTTGATCTTTAACTCCACGGTGGTGATCCGACGCCCCCCACCGAAGTGGCGCTGGATGGCACCGCCCACAGCTGCGTCGGCCATGGCTGCGGCGATACCGCCGTGGGCTACCCCAGCGCCGTTTCGCAAGTCGTTGCGAAGCGCACAGGCGATCGTAATGCCGTCGCGGTGCACCCGGTGGAGTCGCATCCCGAGCAAGGAATTGAACGGCACGCTGGTTAAGGAATCGCGGAGTTGTCGAAGGGTCATTTCTTGTCACCCAAGGCCTGCGGCCCACTCCACTTCCTGAGTTCCAGCTTCGCGATAGCTTCGGTGTGCACTTCGTCCGGGCCATCGGCCAAACGCAGAGTGCGCACATTCGCCCAGGCGCCGGCCAGAAAGGTATCCTGCGAGACGCCCGCACCTCCGTGAGCCTGAATCGCGCGGTCCAACACTCGCAGACAGGCATTCGGCGCCACGACTTTGATCATGGCGATCTCGGCGCGGGCTTCTTTGTTTCCGACCGTGTCCATCATGTAGGCCGCTTTCAAAGTCAGAAGACGTGCCTGCTCGATCTCCATGCGGGATCGCGCAATGTCGGCCCGTAGGGTGCCTTGCTCGGCCAGCGGCTTACCAAAGGCCACCCGCGCTTGCACTCGCTTACACATGGTTTCGAGGGCCCGTTCGGCCACGCCGATGCAGCGCATGCAGTGGTGAATGCGCCCCGGACCCAGCCGTCCTTGGGCAATTTCGAAGCCTCTTCCTTCGCCGAGCAACATGTTCGAGACGGGCACGCGAACATTTTCAAAAGTGATCTCGCCGTGCCCGTGCGGCGCATGGTCATAGCCAAACACCGTCAGCATGCGCTCAATCTTGAGCCCGGCGCTATCCATCGGCACCAGCACCATCGACTGCTGCTTATGGAGCGCGGCCGAGCGATTTGTCTTTTCTGGGTCAGTTCGGTCGGTGTCAGTTCGGCCCATAAAGATCGCGACCTTGCAGCGCGGATCGCCCGCTCCCGAAGACCACCACTTGCGGCCATTAATGACATACTCGTCGCCCTGCCGAACAATGCTCGCCTCGATGTTGGTTGCATCCGATGAGGCGACCCCGGGTTCCGTCATCGAGAAGCACGATCGAATCTCACCTGCAAGCAGAGGCTTGAGCCAGCGCTCTTTTTGCTCCCCGGTGCCGTAGCGGGCGAGCACTTCCATGTTGCCGGTGTCCGGCGCCGAGCAGTTGAACACCTCAGGAGAAATAAAACTGCGCCCCATAATCTCGGCCAGAGGTGCATATTCGAGATTCGTCAACCCCGCCCCATGCTCCCGATCCGGCAGGAACAGATTCCACAGGCCCGCTGCGCGGGCTTTGGGCTTGAGTTCCTCAATTACGGCCGGCGGCGACCAGCGGTTGCGCTCGATCTCATCGTGGTAGCGCTGCTCATTCGGATAAATGTGCTCATCCATGAAAACCTGCAAGCGCCCTTGCAGGTCCTTCATTTTGCTGCTGAACGAGAAATTCATGTCTGCCGCCTGTCTCCTATTTACCCGTGAAAGCAGCGGGGCGCTTCTCCACAAAGTGGGCGACACCCTCTTTGAAATCCTCTGTGCGGAAACACGCCATCATCTCGCGCACGGAAATGTCGAAAGCTTCTGCGAGCGGTTGCGACATGGCCTCGTACACCTGGCGCTTGATTATGCGCAACGCGCGCGGGCTCACCGTGGAAGCCAGTTCTTGGGCAGACTCCTGAGTTTTTTCGAGAAAGGTTTCGTGGGGAAAAACTCGATTCACCAAACCCATGCGCAGTGCTTCGGCGGCATCGATGGTCCGGGCAGAAAACAGCAGGTCGAGCGCGTTTGCAATTCCAATGATCCGAGGCAACATCCAGGCCATTCCATACTCGGCAATCAGCCCGCGCCGCGCGAATGTGGTGCTGAAGCGGCTTGCGTCCGAGGCCAGCCGCAGATCGCAATAGAGAGTGATAACCAAACCAAGGCCAACCACCGGCCCGTTGATCGCGGCAATCACCGGCTTTCCGATCGCCGGGAAATACGAGTATTTCTTCTGAAAATCCGGGGCCGCGCCCTCACGGCGGTTGGCGCCGTCGCGCAAAACCTGCTCGCGGCCCCGGTTATCCAAATCCCGGTAATCCAAGCCGCGTTCCGCCACCGCACTCAGCAGCGACATGTCAGCGCCTGCGCAAAAGCCCCGCCCAGCGCCTGTCAATACGATCACGCGGACCTCGTGGTCCTGCTCGGCGTTCTCCATGTGCGAACGCACTTCGCTTTCCATCAGCGCCGTCCAGGCGTTGAGTTTGTCCGGCCGATTCAAAGTAATGGTGGCCACTCGATTGGCTACGTTATAGAGCGTCTCCTGAGTTAGCATGACGCGCGATTATATAGAATCAGCTTGCGTTAGTCACTATCATGTCATAGCGACTATCGAGATACGGAAGAGATCAGTCCAATTAATTGACGCATACTCGCGGGATCCCGTGGGCTGCACAAGAGGGCAATCGACACAGAGGGAAGGCCTCGAGGTGCATTGGTGCCATGCCGCTATTGTAGCGGCGCCGAGGATGGGAATCGGGGCCATCGCTATGGGTGTTATGGGATTTTTCACCAGTTGAGAAAGTGGACCGGCAATCCCCATGGGCTGCCGGTCCCGGTGTCGACTGGTGTGCCATGGCGAGGTTCAATCGATCTTCGGGAGAGATAAGGTGGTCAAGGTTCACGCTATCCTTGCCGAGGTCAATCTCTACCCAGTTCACTTCTCCGCTGAACTTCTTGGTCGCCGGGTAGTCGTAGGTTACCGGCGATCCGAAGTCGTTGCCGACATCACAGGTCTCGTCAGCAGAGAAGACCATCGGTTCTGTATGATCCACTCGGCCTTGGCCTGCCTTCTTGCCATCGACGTAAGGCGTGACCGTGCCGCCTCTCGCTGCAACTGCTCGGGGATGGGAAGCACGGTTCGCTGAACCTTGTCTCGGTCATTCTCATAGAGAGTCTCCCCCTTCAGAAATCCTGATTGTTTTCAGTCCCTACGGCAACCAGATGGACCCATAGGAGAG
>DATDGW010000413.1:0-2053 GCA_036521895.1 Candidatus Sulfotelmatobacter sp.
AACGAGACGCATGAGTCGAAGACTGATCCGGAGGCGCAGTTGGCGCGCAAAGGACCGGGCAAGGAGTCGAAGTTGAGTTACAGCGGGAATCTGTTGGTGGAGAACCGCAACGGGCTGATCGTGGCGGCGGAAGTGTTTCAAGCCAATGGGACGGCAGAACGGGATGCGGCGCTGGTGATGTTGGAGAAGTTGCCGGGCACGCAGCCGGTAACGGTGGGCGGAGATAAAGGATTCGACACGCAGGGATTCGTGGCCGAGTGCCGGAATATAAAGGTGACGCCGCATGTGGCGCAGAACCATAAACGGCGTGGCGGGAGCGCGATCGATGGGCGCACGACGCGGCACCCCGGCTACGCGGTCAGCCAAAGAAAGAGGAAGCGAATCGAAGAATGTTTCGGCTGGCTGAAGACGATTGCGCTGATGCGCAAGCTGCGTCACCGTGGAGTTTGCAAGGTGGATTGGATCTTCACCTTCGCCTGCGCCGCCTACAATCTGGTGCGCATGCGAAACCTCGCGGCCGCAGTTCCTGCGGTGTAAGTCGAAGCCGAAGTGTGTCCCGCAGCGCAAAAAGATAGCGCCGGGGCTTAGAAAAGCCGGCTCTGAGCAGGAATCTGTAACCCATCCAGCATAAATGCGGGTTTTGATTCTGTGGAACTCTGGGTACACTCCTGAGGATGCGGGAGACCGATTGGACGAAAGTTTTGGGGTGGCCCGGGTATCGGGTGTATCGCCAGGAGATCAATGAAGACGCCAAAACGCTGAAGCTATGGGTACGACGAAAAGGAGGGAATGGCAAACTGGTGTGTTCCGGGTGTGGTCGAAAACTCAGCGAGGTGTATGACACTTACGAGCGGGAGGTGCGCGATCTGCCCTGCTTTGAGTTTCGAACCACAGTAGTGATCGAGCTGTATCGTGTGCGCTGTCCAGATTGCGGGGTGAAGACGGAGAAAGTTCCGCAGTTGCCGAGCAAGGCACCGTTCAGCAAGCGCTTCGAGGAAGCGGTTGGGCTGGCCTGCGAGAGCGCGGCGGTGCGGCGGGTGGCCAAGCAGTTCGGGCTATCGCCGAGTACGGTGCGTGCGATCGATCTCCGCTATTTGAAACGCTGGGCGGCCAGTCGCCGGAAACCGGCGTTGCGGCAGATGGGAATCGATGAGATCTATCTGGGCAAGAAGCAGAAATTCTTGACTGTGGTGAGCAATCTGCAGACGGGGGAGCCCTTGTGGTTTGGCCGAGAACGGAAAAAAGAAACGCTGGATGAGTTTTTGGGACAACAGCTGAGTGCCTTCCAGCGCAGGGTGGTGCAAGCGGCCTGCGTGGATATGTGGGAGCCATTCCGGCAAAGCCTGGAGCAGTGGGTGCCGCAGTGCCAGATTATCTACGACAAGTTCCATATCTTGCAGCACGCCAGCAAAGCGGTCGATGAAGTACGGCGAGCGGAGTTCTTCCGCAAAGGCGGCCCCGCCCGAGACATCGTGCGGGGCAAACGCTGGTTACTGCTGAGCAGCTGGGTCAACCTAGACCGAAGTAAGAAACGCCAATTGAACCAGCTGTTCGCTTTGAATCGGCGCGTAATGAAAGCGTACTTGCTGAAAGAGAGCCTGGCTGGATTGTGGGACTTCATCTACGAAGGAGCCATGCTGCGCTACTTGCAAAGCTGGATCGATCAATTGCGCTGGCAACGACTGGCTCCTATGGAAAAGCTGGCGAACATGCTGCTTAATCACCTGGAGGGGATTCTGAACTATTGCAGGACGAAAATCCCCATGGGCGTGGTAGAAGCGGTGAACGGGAATATCAAAGCCCTACTACGACGCGGGCGTGGTTACCGAGACCTGAATTATTTGCTACTCAAGGCGCAACGCTTGGCAGCTACGAAGACCGAATTCGTCGCTTTTCGGAGAGCCGCGTAGAATGCACAATCTTACAGATTCTTGTGTAGAACCGAAAAACCTTCTGGAGACCCATGATGAGTGGAAAGTGTGCGATGAGGCGTCCGACGGACGGGAAGCCGTTGCGAAATTTGACGAAGAAAAGTTTGACGTTATCGTGCTCG
>DATDGW010000414.1:0-4642 GCA_036521895.1 Candidatus Sulfotelmatobacter sp.
CACGCCGTTCTTGCATGCCGGGTTTGCAAACAAAATACTTCCTTCCACTGCAGAGCTTAAAATGGCGGAATTCGACGCTTCCGCGACGAACTTGGGCTAGCGGAAATGCTGGGCCATGGGATACCCAGTGCGGAAGCGGCGCGGAAATTTCTCTATCAGTTTCATGAGGAAGCAAGGCTTGAAA
This sequence comes from Candidatus Sulfotelmatobacter sp., assembly GCA_036521895.1. Taxonomy (GTDB): domain Bacteria; phylum Acidobacteriota; class Terriglobia; order Terriglobales; family Acidobacteriaceae; genus Sulfotelmatobacter. Next base: position 185 of record DATDGW010000414.1, read on the forward strand.
CAAGCGCAGCGGGAGCTGGCAGCGGAGCGGGTGAGTCATGACCCAGCCGAGAGCGCCCGCGCTGCAAGGTTTGGCGCAAGTGAATCAGGATGTGATGCGCGAGCTGGGACGACGCTGCCCCGAACAGAAGATTGCCGCCCTCGATTTGGACGCGACCCTGTTCGCGAGTTGGAAGCGAGAAGCCAAGCTCACCTATGAGGGCAACACGGGATATCAGCCGGTGTTGGCGCTCTGGGCAGAGGTGGTCGCAGATGAGTTTCGCGACGGCAATGTAGCGGCGCAGCAGGCGCTGTTGCCGATTAGGCAGCGGGCCTTTCAGGCGCTGCCGGAAACGGTGGAGGAGCGCTGCTTTCGCGGCGACTCGGCCTGCCACGAACCGAGCTTCATCGAGTGGTTACGGAATGAACAGCGGGGAGGAGGGCCGCAGGGACGCATCGAGTGTGCGGTGAGCGCCCGCATGAATCCGGCCCTGCACACTGAGATCGTGGCTACGACGGAGCCGCGCTGGCAACCGTACCGCGAAAACAGCTCAGTCGTCAAAGAATGTTGCGAAATGGATTATGTTCCCGGAAGCGGGCCATCTCTATCGCGAGGCGGTGCGCTCTGTAGCCATTCGCATCCGCAAGAAACAGCAGGCGCTGTTTGCCGGTGGCAGCCTGGTGATGTACTTCGGTGGTCAGCAATATTTGGGAGTGGACGCCCAAGCGACAGCTGGAGTGGCATCGAGAGAAGGCCGGCTCGATTGAAGCCCTACACGATGTGATCAAGAACGAACTGGCGGGTGGGGTCGTGCCCTGCGGGAGCCAATGCGGCCTGGCTACGATTGACCGTTCTGACCCACAACGTGCTGACCGCACTCCAGCGCTTGGCGTTACCGCCGGAGCTGCTGCGAGCACGGCCCAAGCGCCTCCGCATTCTGATCTTCAACACTCCCGGGAAATTGGTGTATCACGCGCGTCGCACTCTGCTGCGCTTGGGGTGGAGTTGGCAGCGTTTTTCCAATTGGCAGGGTGCACTTCGTTTGTTGCCTCTGCGTGTCTGCTGACCCCCTACTCGCAAGAACAAATTGGTGTCGACGGCCCTATTGTGAGCGGCTGTGCTGTTGCCTCTGCATTGACCTTACCCTTTTCCGGCCCTCGTCCATAGGTCCACTCGATTCAATGAGCCGCCTGAGGTGTCGACCATGGAATTTTTGACATCTCCCCCCTTGCCGCCACCATTTCGAGCTGTTATGGATGGTAACGGATGGTAACGGGGGACGCGGGGGATTCAGGTACTGTGGTAACCTGTTGAATTCACAGCAAGTAGTATGATTATTCTCAGATCACCCCGTTACTAGAGTTTTCTAATCTGGAGGTTTCGCTCATGTCGGCACAAGGGTCAGCGCCGCGTGCCACGCTGGACTTGAAGGTCCGAGTGTGGGGCATGGGTGCCCATGATCAGCCTTTCTTCCAGAATGCGATGGCGCAAAATGTCAGCGCCACCGGCGCTTGCCTCTACGGGATTGAACCCGAACTAAAGGTGGGCGACGTCATCGGCGTGCAGTACGAGGGCAAGAAAGCGCGATGCAAAGTCGTATGGGTGGTCGATGCGGGAGCGCTGAAGAAGACTCAGGTCGGGGTGCAACTCGTGGCCGACCAAGATTGCCCTTGGGCCGCAGCTCTTCCCACGGACATGCATGGGGATGAACGGACGCAACAACGTCAGGACAATCGCAGAAAATTCGCCCGCCACAAGATCTCTTATCCATTGGAACTGCGCGACGAGCGTGTGAACACGCCGCTGCGCGTGAATGCCACCGACATCAGCGGCAATGGATGTTATGTAGAAACGGTCATGCCGCTCCCGGTCGCGACCGCGTTACGGGTGGATTTGTGGATCGAAGATGAGCGCCTTCAACCTACGGCTGTGGTTCGCACCCGCGATCCCGGCGTCGGCATGGGCATCGAATTCACGGGCTTGCCCGAAGAATCCAAGAAACGATTTCAGGCTCATCTCGACAAGCTTGATCCCGGAATTTCCCTCGGCCCCAAAGACGGCCAGTAACGGCGAATCGCGTCCGTCGCATCCTCAGCGCCCGTCACTCGTGTAAAATCTGCAACCACTGCCCATTCCAGCCATCGAATGACAGGAACAACGAGAAAGCGGCCCCTCGCACATGAAGATCGGAATCACCTGTTATCCGACGTACGGCGGTAGCGGAGTTGTCGCCACGGAACTCGGTCTGGAACTGGCGCAGCGCGGACACGAAATTCATTTCATTTCTTACGCCCAACCGATCCGCCTGCGGGGTGAGGAACCCAACATCCACTATCACGAAGTCGAAGTTTCCCGGTACCCGCTGTTCGACTACCCGCCGTACGACCTTGCGCTAGCCACCCGCATGGCGGAAGTTGCGCAACTCTATGACCTCGACCTGTTGCACGTGCATTACGCCATCCCGCATTCGGTGAGCGCGCTGCTGGCGCGGCAGATGCTGGCAGACGGACCTCGTGGCCGCCGTTTGCCGTTCGTTACGACCCTGCACGGCACTGACATCACGCTGGTTGGACTCGATCGCTCGTACTTGCCAATCACTCGCTACTCGATTCAGCAAAGTGACGGCGTCACCGCAATTTCGAATTACCTGAAAGACCGCACGCAGCGGGTCTTCGACGTGAAGAATAGCATTGAAGTGATTTACAACTCGGTGAATTGCGACGTTTACCGCCGCGATCCCGAGACCTTCGCCAAAGTGCGAGCGGAGTACGCGCCCAACGGCCAACGCGTGCTGGTGCATCTTTCGAATTTTCGGCCCGTCAAGCGTCTCACTGATGTAATTGAAATTTTCGACCGCGTGCACAAGAGGATTCCTTCCAAACTGCTGCTGATCGGCGATGGCCCGGACCGATCGGTCGCAGAATGGCTGGCCGTGCAGAAAGGCATTCACGACGACGTCCTGTTTCTGGGCAAGCAGGATCAGATTCAGGAAAAGGTCTCGATCGCCGACATCATGCTGATCCCCAGCGAACTGGAATCGTTCGGGCTGGCCGCGCTTGAGGCCATGGCGTGCGAGGTGGTTCCCATCTCCACGCGGGCAGGCGGTGTACCCGAGGTCATCGAACACGGCAAGAGCGGTTATCTCGCGGACGTGGGTGACGTCGACACCATGGCGCGCTACGCGATCGAATTGCTCAGCAACGACGATCTGCTTCGCGAAATGGGAAAGCAAGCTCGCGCGGCTGCCATGTCGCGCTTCTGCTCCACCAAGATTGTGAAGCAATACGAGGATTTTTACCGGCGCGTGCTCGAGCGCTCAGCGTAGAAGCCCTCAGGAACCGAACTTGCCGCCTCCACCAGCGGCAACCGAATCCGGATGAGCGTTCCCTTCCCTTCGTGGCTGTCGATGGTCATGCGCGCCGTGTCGCCGTAAAGCACCTGCAGGCGCTCGGAGATGTTCGCCATGCCGATGCCCATCCCCGACCAGCTGCTGCTCTCTTCCAACTGTGCGCCGCCCATGCCTACGCCGTCGTCCTCGACTTCAATGATCAGCCGCGAATCGACCAGGCGGCTTCGCAGGTAGATGCTGCCGCCCTCCACCTTCGGTGCCAGCCCGTGCTTGATGGAGTTCTCGACCAGCGGCTGCAAGAGCATGCTGGGAACGACGACGTCGAGTGAAGCGGGATCAAGCTCCTTCACGACGCGGAGCTTGTCGCGACCAAAGCGCACCACTTCGATGTCGAGATAGTTGTCGATGAATTCGAATTCTTCCCGCAGGGGCGCGAACGCCTCGCTGCTATTCAGCAAGCGCCTTAAGATCGTCGCCAGCTTGAAGATCACGTCCCGGGCCATGTCGGGATCGAAGCGCACTAATGAAGATATTGAATTCAGTGTGTTGAACAGGAAGTGCGGATTGATCTGGTTCTGCAGGGCTTCCATGCGGGCGTGCAGCAGAAGGCGTTCCTGCTCTTCCAGCTTGATCTGTATGCGCACGCTGTTAAAGATTTTCAGTTCGATTCCAACCGCAGTCACCGCCGTAGCGTAAATCGCGCTGTACACCCAATAGCTTCCGGGACTCTCGATGCTGAAGATGGACTTCGGGAAATACTGGACCAACTGCGTTTGCACGAAACGCAGGCCGATCACCGTCCAGAAAAACATGATCTGCCAGTCGAACAGGCGTGGCCGCGGCAGATTGCGACGGATGATGCGAAAAATGCTTTCATCGATGAACGGCGAGAACGACCAGATATCATCCTTGTCGACCGCCCAGGTGCGCAATTGGCCGGCAAGAAAACCAGAGAGCACATCGAAGGGCATCGCGGCCCACTCACCGTGCAGCAGGGCAGGTATGCCCATTAGCACGCCCCCCAGCGATCCCGCCCAGCGCCCTCCGATCACGCCCAGCAGAAGCGCGGTCTCAAAACTCATGTCACCAGCCTGGAAGCTCTTCGAGAAAATTCGGGTCCAGACTCCAAT
>DATDGW010000415.1:0-12564 GCA_036521895.1 Candidatus Sulfotelmatobacter sp.
GAATGTTGTCTCTCGGGGGCGTGCGGCATTTGACGGGAGGCAGCAGGAAGGAGGGGGCCGCCACTTGCGACGCGCTGTTGAATCTCTGCAACGGCAAAGCGATGGAACTGAAGATTGATGACGGCGCAAAGGTAGTGGTGCAGGCGGGGAAACCGCCGATGGTGGATGGAGCGCAGGAAGAGCGCATGCGCGTGGGCTGTGGCTCAGCCACGATTGGGATGTTCGCCAAGCAATGGTTCGGCAAAGTCGACGATGTGGTGGTGGTCGATGATCACATCACCGGCGTCCTGTCGGAGCATCAGGCGGGGAAGCTCCTAGGTGTGCCGGAGACCGGAATCAAGTTGAAAGGACGGCGGTCGACTCCGGGACGATATTTCCAGGTTGCGGAGCCGGGCACATCGTGGGGAGGCACCGATATTGAAGATCCGCTGACGATTCTAGGAAAGTTCAACGCGAAGAAAGCCTGGCCCGGACTCCGGTTGCTCATGGTAAGTACGACGGGCGAGCATTACGGCTATTTCGAACTGGACGAAGATCTGAAGCCGAGAGAAAAAGAACTGCCCGCCGAGTTGCGCGCGTCGGTGGCGCGCATCAAAGAAAATTGCGAACCGGCGCTGTGTACAGTGCTGTTTGTGGGCGGCGCGGGAGGATCGTTGCGCGCCGGAGTGACGGAGAATCCGGTGAAGCTAACGCATTCCGTGCGCGATGCCCTGACCCGCGTGACGTGCGGCGGCGCGCCCGTCTATGTGTGGCCGGGCGGCGGCATCACTTTCATGGCCGATGTGACGCGCATGCCGCAGAACGCCTTCGGATATGTGCCGACTCCGGCGCTGGTGGCTCCCATTGAATTCACCTTGAAGCTGAGCGACTATGCTGCATTGGGCGGATACACGGATCATGTGCGTCCGCTGAGTTCGGTGGCCGCAGAGAACGAGAACCGCCGGAGAGTAGCCGCGCACTCGCAGAATCCGTGGCCGCTGGAATCGGGTGTCAAGTCAAAACCACGATGAATCCGCGCGCGCAAATTCGAATGCTGCCTGACGGACGCCGGTTGCATCTGCACGATGGACCCATCGACATCATCCTCGAGGCGTTCGGACCATCGCGCGAGATCGACGCAGCGTATCGCGCCGCCGGTGAGCGGTTTGTGACTGTGCTCGATGAGTTGTGTGGGGAGCTGTCGGTCTTGCGGCAGCCTTGTTCACCGGAAGCGGCGTGGCCGCATGGTTCAGTTGCACGGCTGATGGTCGCGGCCGTGATGCCTTACGCTGCGGAGTACTTCATTACTCCCATGGCCGCGGTGGCGGGTGCGGTAGCGCAGGAGATTCTGACGGCGATGATTGTGGCCGGGGATCTTGCGTCCGCATACGTTAACGATGGCGGCGACATTGCGCTGTACATGAGTCCAGGCGAGAAATTTGTGGTCGGGATGGTCGAGCGACCCGATGGCCCTTCGTTGCTTGGCACGACTACAGTGCATGCAGCTGATCCCGTACGCGGCGTTGCGACCAGCGGGTGGCGCGGGCGTAGCTTTTCCCTGGGAATCGCCGATGCGGTCACGGTGCTCGCGGACCGCGCCGCGGCTGCCGACGCCGCGGCCACCATCATTGCCAACGAGGTCCACTTGCCGTGGCATCCTGCGATTGTTCGCGTTCCTGCCTGTGAACTGGCTCCCGACAGCGATCTCGGGGATCGGATGGTCACGCAGGCGGTGGGCGTGTTGACCTCGCATGAAGTGAATCGCGCTTTGACCAGGGGTGCACGGGCGGCGGAGCGATTGCTGAGAATGGGGCTGATCCGATCGGCGGCGTTGAGTCTGCAAGGAGAGACGCGCGTCGTCGGAGAAGTCGGAGAATCGAGGGTGATTGCAGTTCGCGTTCGCGAAAGAGGCCGGGTGCATGCCTGAGGTGGTGATCCGAAAAAGAAGTGTCTGCGTGGAAGAGACCTTTCACGAGGGAGGTCCGGTTGCGGAGAAGCCTCTGCGCCGCGCCGCGGCGATAACGGTAATTCGGAATCCGTTCGCCGGGTCATATGTCGCGAGCATCGAGGGCTTCATGGACGACCTCAAACCACTCGGTCTGGAAATGGCGCGGACGCTGGTCGCCGCGCTCGGCGGGGATGCGAAGGTCGTTGAAGGCTACGGCAAGGGTGCGATTGTCGGATCTGCGGGGGAGCTTGAGCATGGTGCGCTGTGGCACGTCCCGGGCGGATATGCGATGCGCGAAGTGCTGGGAGGGGCGAAGGCGATTGTGCCCTCGACGAAGAAAGTTGGCGGTCCGGGTACGCGGTTGGATGTGCCCATCACGCACATCAACGCATCTTATGTCCGCAGCCATTTCGATGCCATGGAAGTGGGTATCAACGATGCGCCTCGGGCCGACGAAATTCTGCTGGCTCTAGTCATGACGACCGGCGCTCGAGTGCATGCGCGGGTGGGCGGGCTAAAGGCGTCCGAGATCAAAGGGGAAGACGGACTGCGATGAGGACGAACCGATGAAAGCAAAGATTCGGAAGATCGCGACGTTCGTGGAAGAAACCCCGCGAGAGATGGAGCGTGTCATTTCTCCTCCCACGCGGCGGGCGGCGGCCGTGGCCGTGATTGAAAATCCGTGCGCTGGGAAATACGTCGAGGATCTTTCAGAGTTGATGGCGATCGGCGAGGAGCTTGGCGAATTGCTCACGGCTCGGGCAGTCGCGGCCCTGGGAATCGCGGGACCCTCGGCAGAGAGTTATGGCAAGGCTGCGGCAGTTGGTGAGAACGGCGAACTGGAACATGCTGCGGCTATCCTGCACCCGAAGCTGGGAACTCCCGTGCGGCGCGTCCTGGGCAAGGGTGCGGCCCTGATTCCGTCGTCGAAGAAACGCGGCGGCATAGGCGTCGTGCTCGACATTCCGCTTGGTCACAAGGACGCGGCGTTTGTGCGCAGCCACTTCGACGGCATGGAAGTGCGTCTGAACGACGCCCCGCGGGCGAATGAAATCATGGTCGCGATCGCCGTGACCGACAGCGGACGCCCGCTGGCTCGCGTGGGCGGACTCAGGAAAGACCAGATCAAAGGGGAAGACGGGCTCCGCTGAGGCTCCTCGCTCAGTGCGCGTCGGGCGCACGCATCAGGAACGAGATGTCACCCACCTTGTAGAGAACTTTGCCCGGAGAATCCGGCGTCGCAGCTACTTTCCCCGCTCGCACTGCATCGAAAGCTGTCACGAGTTGCACCAGCACTGAGGGTTGCGCGACCGGAATGTTGTGTGCGCCTAGAACCAACTTGATCTGTGGGGCGAGTGCTGCGAGGCGGCGAATTGACGCGCCGTACGCATCGAGATCCGTTTCCGGACGGTAGAGCCAGATGGGGGCTGGATAATATGTGTCACCGGTGAACAACTGGCCGTTTGCGCGGTCGATCAGAGAGATAGCATCGGGTGTATGGCCAGGGGTGGCGATGACTTCAAGGGCTCGGCCGCCCAGGTCGAATCGGTCTCCGTCATGCGTGTAGGCCGTGATCTTCCAGGGACGAGTGACGTAAGCCTTCGCATCGAATCCTTTCGGCAGTGAGCCGCAGATCTGATCGGGAGTGATCTCCGCTTGCGCGTCGTCGCGTGAGCCCTGCGCGTTCTTGCGGGTGAAGTCCGTTTCCATTCCGTAGACGGTGTCGAATTCCCAGTTGTCACCGACGTGATCGTCGTGGGTATGCGAGTTGAGTACTAGAATGGGCAACTTGGTCAGTTCGGTGGTGACCTTCTTGACGTCGCTGATGCCCATGCCGGTGTCGAACAGCAGAGCGCGCTTCTTGCCGACAATAAGGTATCCGATCGTTTCTTCGCCCTGATGAGGCTCGTAGATGGCGAACACGTTCGGTGCCGCTTTGTAGACCTCGAACCAGGGATCAGACACCGGAACGCGCTCGAGAGAGTTGTATTCCGGGCGCGGAAGGGCGCGGCACCAGTCCGGCAGAGGTGCTTGAGCGAACAGTGATAAGGGCAGCATTGTGAACATCGCGAGAAAGAACGCACGTCTATGCACGGACGACCTCCGGTACCCGAGTCGCAGGCGGAGTGTTGCGGCTGCGTTGGATGCTGACGGCGCCGTCAGTAATGACCATGCCAACGCCGGCCAGATCTCCTTTTTGAATGCTGTCCAACAGATTCTTTCCCGCGGATTGCTGTGCGGTGTCGAGGAATAAGAAACTGGCTTCGCCTCCCGCAGCGATCAGACCGCAGTTCAGGCGGCGCATTTTTGCCGTGTTTCCTGTTGCCAGGCAGATCGCTACCTCTGCTGGGATCTCGCCGAGCGATGACAGCATCGAAATCATGCGTAGAATGCCCAGGGGTTGGACGCCGGAGCCTGCGGGCGAATCAGTGCCGAGAATCACGCGATGGAGTTGCTTCAGTTCCTTCGCGGTTCGCAACGCGAGCAGTCCCGCTCGCTCGTTGCCGTTGTGTACGATTTCCAATGCGCGTGGCGAACGCTCGCACAGTTCGACAATCTGGTCATCGGGCAGCGCCGTGTGGCCGCCGTTAATGTGGCCGACAACGTCGGCATCAGTTTCCAAAACCATATCTTTGTCGATGAGGCTGGAGCCGGGAATCGACGGGCCGCCGGTGTGAATCGTGCTCTGAATGCCGTATTTGCGGGCCCAAGCGACCATGCGGCGCCCGGTGACGCCATCCTTCACGCTGCCGAGGCCGACTTCGCCCAGGAACTTCACGCCGGCGGCGGCAAGCTCTTTGAAATCATCTTCGACCATGCCTTGTTCGAGGACGGGTGCTCCCGCGTAAACTTTGACGCCTCCAGGACGAAACCCATGGAAGGCGCGCTGCGCGAAGATCGCCATCGCTTTCAGACCAACGATGTCTTTCGGGCGCCCCGGAGTGTGGACTTCTCCGGCCGAAACCATTGTGGTGACGCCACCGTGAAGGCAGCTGTCGATCCAGCCCAGCTGATTCTGACGGGGCGTCCAATCACCACAGACAGGATGCACGTGGCTGTCGATCAGTCCGGGCGCTAGCGTGGTGCCCTTGGCGTCGATCGTGGTGGTGGCACCGGCGGTGTTGATGTCATTCTCTTTGCCGACGGCGTGGATGAGACCATCAATGGCAACGAGGGTGTCGGCGTCAAGAATAGGGTGGTCGAGGTCTCCGCTGAGGAGGAGTCCGATGTTGCGGATAACCAACGTACTGGATCCCGATTTTGCCGGAGTGTCGAGGCTCATGGATTCATCTCGTGGTGCGAGGATGGATGCGCAATCATACGCGAGACTTCTTTGAGCGGGGAAGCCGCGTGAGCCGTTGTCAGCACCGGAACAATGATGGTACGCTCGGCGTTCGCAGGGAAGGAGAACCATGGTTTCGCAAGACTTCATCTTCTGGGAAGTGGACGTGCAGGCCGATTTCATGTTGCCGGGAGGGCACCTGTACGTACCGGGCGCGGAGAAGTTGCTGCCGAACATTCGCAGGCTGACCGATGCGGCCCGGCAGGACCGAGTGTTTCTGGTGTCTCACGGGTGCTTTCATACGCCAAACGATCCCGAGTTCAAGAGTTTTCCGCCGCACTGTGTTAAAGGAACTGCGGGTGCGGAACTTGTTCCAGAAGCGCTGGCTGAAAAAGTTGTTCGCGTGCCGAATGGAGCCAACGCGAAACTGCCGGCGGATTTATCGAAGTATCAGCAGATCCTGCTGGAGAAGCAAACCCTGAATATTTTTGAAGGCCGGCACGCGGACGCTCTGGTGAAGCAACTCGGAAAGGGCGCGGAGTTTGTTGTCTTCGGTGTCGTCACGGAATATTGCGTGAGCTTTGCCGTGAAGGGTCTGCTCGAGCGGGGCCGGCGCGTGGCCGTGGTACAAGATGCGATCGAGACTCTGAAGCAGGAAGACGGTCAGAAGACGATGGCGGAGTTACAAAGCCTTGGGGCCAGAGTGACGACGACCAGCCAGGCTCTCGCGGCGCTCGGCCACTGAGCCTGGCGGGTTATCGAGTGATGCCCCCAATCTAGTGATGACCCTGGTCGCGGTCGTGTTCCCGGTCATGGTCGCCGTGGTTGTGGCGCCAGGTCCAATATTCCTTCTGCTCATTGGGAGGAAGCTTGCGGAAATCGCGGTCGCGGTCCCGGTGAGTCTCCTCGGCCCAGCGATGGTAGTAAACCACCTCGTCATTGTCCCACGCGTGATAGTCCGTGTAATAAGGATCATAAACGCGGTAGGCATGGTGCTCAGCGCATCCGATTCCCGCTAAAGACGAGGCGAGCGCGGCCGCCAGCAGCAATGAACTCAATGGGTGCGAGCCACGAATCATGGGTCTCTCCTTTAAGAAACAAGCACTGACAAACGAAACACCGCTGAAGCCGATTAGTTGCCCAGGATGCGGCTTTCGATCATTCCCTTCTGACGATTGCTTCCGAACCGTATTTCTTTTTCTTTCGAATGCTTTTCAACCGAGTCGGATTTGTAATAGACTTGGACCGAGGAGATTCTACGTTGAGCGACCCCTTGCGCACGTTGCTGGACTTGCCGGATGTGGAAAAAAACGAGCGAGGGCTGCTGCACACGCCGCGCGAAATCTGGCAACAGCCGGACACGTGGCTCACCACCTATCAGCGCTGCCATGACCGCTTTGTCGACCTGAACGACGTACTGCGGCGCGCCGGAATCGGCCGGGGTAGCACCTCGTCGCCAACCGTCTATCTCGTGGGAGCCGGCACGTCGGACTACACCGGCCGTGCTCTGGCTCCGTTGCTTCGCCGGCGTTGGGGCTGTGACGTATGGCCTATTCCGAGTACGACGCTGTTGACGGAGTTTGAGGAATATCACCGTCCCGGAAGAGAGTATCTGTGGATCTCGTTTTCACGTTCGGGAGAGAGTCCGGAGGGCGTGGCGCTCTTGCAGCAGGCGCTGGGGCGTCATCGCGAGATCCGGCATTTGGTGATTACCTGCAACCAGCACGGGCCGATGGCGCAACTGTGTTTGCGGAACCCGGACCGCGCCGTAGCGCTGGTGCTCGACGACGCCGTCAACGACCGTGGTCTCGCCATGACGAGTTCGTTCAGCAACATGGTTCTGGCCGGGCAGTGCGTGGCGCATCTGGAAGATTTCTCGCAATTCGGCGATATGGTCGGGCAAATCAGCGAAACCGGCCGATCGTTCCTTCCGGCGGCGGCGGAAGTTGCCGAGACGGTTACTTTGCTGGGGTGCACCCGCGTCTGTTTTGTGGGCGCGGGCGTTCTGCGAGCGGTCTCTGACGAATCCGCGCTAAAAGTGGTGGAACTCACCGCCGGGAGAGTCACCACTCTGGCGGAGACGCCGCTCGGATTGCGTCACGGGCCATTGTCGAGCGTAGACAGCCAGACGCTGTTTGTGGCGTTCCTGTCGAGCGATTCGCGGCGCCGCGGCTACGAACTGGATCTGCTGCGGGAAATTGATCGCAAGCGGCTAGGACGAGTACGAGCGGTGGTTACGGCGCACGGCGACTCCGACGTATCGTCGCTGGTTGATTATTCTTTGTCACTGAATTGCGCGGCTGACTTTCCCGACTATTATCGTCCCGTGCTTGACGTGATGCTGAGCCAGTTGATTGGCCTGTTTGCGTCGATGCGCTGCGGCCTCAAGCCCGACCAGCCGAGTCCAGACGGAACCATTACGCGGGTGGTGGCTCCCATCAAACTGTATTCGTGATTGGTCACGCCTACCGGCACCACGTCTCTTCCGGCTACTGTCCCAACGTTTATTCCACTGGATGATTCACGTCGTTCGCCTGCGGCACAAGCTGGCGATAGATGTAGTCCGGCACGCTCGACTTTACCAACTTTGCTCCTTTTGTTCGCCAGATAGGTGAAAGGAAAGCGCAAACTTGCGCTGGCGCAGTTCTTCGCGGGCCACGATCTCGCCGGGCCGTTCCATGGGAGCGGCGAGCACCTGAAACCATTGTTGCCGGAGGGTGATTGGCATTCCCCTCTTCAACAGGCGGCGGCTTTCCAGATCGACCTCGAATGCTCCGAAACGCACGCTCATGGCTGTCGAACATTCTTGCTTTCAGTGACTTGCCTGTCAACATTTTGGCGTCACCCTGCATTTCGCCCGCAGCGCAGATTCATTCGAACGGCGATGGCAACTGGTCAATTCTCGAAAATGGTGAAGTCCGCGCCACGTACCCACACCACGCGATTCGCTTTTCTATTCTCTGGAAAGCAGCAATCGGGGACAGGCAACCGAACACCAGCGATCTGACTCTGGATCACATTATGTCGACCTTGACAGCGGATCTCCGCCGTCGGAGGGTGGACTTCCAGGTGCCTTCCGATCCTTTAGATTTAGCCGATACGGCGTGGATTCTTCTGCTGCAACGGATCTATGCCGACTCAGCTGGTTCCCTGCGTGAAACAATTAAAGACCCGCCGATGGCTGAACATCTAGCAGAGCGGATTCGGTTACTGGGCCGGCAGCGCCTCGATGATGTTCAAACCGGACCCAGTCGAGATCACCTGATTGAGACTGAACCCAGCTTGACCCAAGAGGTGGCGATATTCCTCCACGGTGCGTTCCTTCCCTCCGGTCATGAGCAGCGTGACTACATCCGCGAACTTTCTGGCAGAGACTATAGACTTCATTCTCGACGAAAACACTAATTCAGACAGTAATTGAATTCTGGAGGCAAGAGCGGCAGCGCGATCTATTTCCTCTCCTCTTCGCTGTAAATCCTGATCCAGTGCGTCCGGAACCTTGCGGGGATCTGCTTGCCGTCAATGTCGAGCGAGACTACCTTCGATGCCAGCACCGGCATGTGGCAGTCCACGCAATTGCTTGTTAGCGCGCCTCCCACTTTGCTGTGGGTCTCCGTCATTTCCACCTTGTGACACCCTAGACAGCGTTGTGAAAGCACGGCCAGGTCCGATTCCGACTTGTGGATGTCGTGACACGTCGAGCAGGGCATGTCCGGAGACGCCTGAAAGCATTTGCTCCTGGCCAGCAGCTCGACCTGATGCCCGTGCACGTCCACCTCCTTGCTCGAAACGGTCAGATTGATGTAATTCGCCAGCGGCTGTCCGGGTACGTAGGAGAACGCCGGCAGAGCCTCCGGAGCCCCGTGCCCGCCGTGACACTGTCCGCAAATCTCGGCGCGGCGCTGGCTCGAAAGCTTTGCCGGACTAACGATCGCGCTTCCGGCCGCCTGCGTGGCTTTTGCTGCCGTGCCATGCTCCTGCGCCTGCACATGCCCCCGGCCCGGACCGTGGCAGCGTTCGCACGAAATCCCGAGCACGAAATTCGCCGTGTTATAGACGTTGGAAAAAGCGCTTGGAAATTTCGATTCGAAATACGCGGTGTGGCACTCCAGGCATCGCGGGATGACGCCGCGATCGAACTTCGCCGTGCCGTCGACGTAGCCCGGCCCGTTAATCCACCGGTGCATGATCGTCGAATACCCCACCGGCAATCCGAAGAGCTGGTCATCATCCCAATACAAGTACGACTGACCTTGTTGTCCCGATCCAATGACGAGATCGAGCGAATGCGTGCGCGTCCGTTCGTTGGGAGGCGTTCCCCAAACCGCGGTCTCAAAAAACTTGTCGTCCTTCGCCTCCATCCGAAAGTGCAAATCCGGGTTAGACGTCCGCATGATGTTCTCGCTCGGGCCAAACGCGCCTAAGACCGTGTTCTTGTTGGCAGGTTGCGACGTCAAATGGTGTGCCGTTTTATCGTAGCTTTCGGCCTTGCCCTCATGGCACCGCGCGCACGCTTCGTCGCCCACATACTCGCTGCGCGGAACCAGCGGTTCTTTCGGCGCGTTCCGCGCGGAGGTGCTCTGTGCTTTCGCGGAAGGCGTTTGCGCGCGAGGCAAAACCGTAAACGCGAAAAGCGCGATCTCGGCCATCATCGCGAGCGCCGAGACTCGCCGCAGTTTGCGGAAAGAAGAAATCACATGCGGCAGGAAATACATTCAGTATCCTGAAGACGAGCCCACCCCGTTACTGTACTACACGTGGATACGTCCGGACGCGCACGCGCCAGGCAGTGAGAATCTCTGCCCAACGGGAGCCTGGGGTTTTCTTGGAGTTTCGTAGAGGGCGAAGGCTCAAGGCTTCCGCGATTTCCTTGGGTGCACGAAAGGAGGTGTTGGACATCTTTGATATGATCGCTAGCCCGGCTCTAGGAATTGGAACGAACGCAGCCAGAGAGATACAGGCGCAATGAATCGCACAGTCCTAACTTTGCTGTTTGCCGTTTATCCGACAGTGTGTCTGTTTGCGCAGATGGGCAATATGAACGCCCCAACCTTTGCGAAGGATATCGCGCCGATCCTGCAGAAAAACTGCCAAAGCTGCCACCGGCCGGGCGAGGCTGCCCCCTTCTCAATGCTCACGTACGAGGAGACGCGGCCCTGGACCGGAGCCATGAAACTGGCCGTGAAGCAGAAACTGATGCCGCCATGGTTTGCCGATCCTCAGGTTGGGCACTTCGCGAATGACAGATCGCTCTTTCAAAGGGAGATCGACACAATTGTGGCTTGGGTGACCGCCGATGCGCCCAAAGGCCATCCCATGGATATGCCCGCACCTGTGCACTTTGTCGAAGGGTGGGGCATTCCAAAACCGAATGTGATTTTTCAGTTGCCCAAAGAATTCTCCGTGCCGGAATCGGG
Organism: Candidatus Sulfotelmatobacter sp.; assembly: GCA_036521895.1. Classification (GTDB taxonomy): domain Bacteria; phylum Acidobacteriota; class Terriglobia; order Terriglobales; family Acidobacteriaceae; genus Sulfotelmatobacter. Next base: position 10,628 of record DATDGW010000415.1, read on the forward strand.
CATGGTCGAGTACCAATATGTCATCGTGCCCACCGGCTTCACTGAAGACAAATGGGTGCAGGCCGTCGAAGTCCGACCTACGGAGCGCTCTGTGGTTCACCACATCATCGCGTACATTCGCGAACCCGGATCGAATTACTTCAAAGACCAATCGTCAGCAACATGACGTACTTCTTGGAAAAGCGATCAGCAAGCCAACCAATGAGCAACCTGCCAGCGATACTGAAAGCCAGCACCAGAGATAGATCCCCTGCGGCATCCCGCTGCGTAAAGTGCCGGTCGAGACTCAAGAAAAGCTTCAGATTCTGCTGGGTGCCGCTGACCGCGGCAATTGAGCACATACTGCCCAGGGTAAGGAGATAAAACGATGTTTCCTTGAATGCTGCCTTCGCACTCGGGGGTCGGACCGATCCAGGGGTCGTTTTCACTCCAGGCGGCTCTTTCACCGACAGTACCAGTGGGAACGAGACCACCACAATCAAGATCCCCAAAAACCGCAACGCGGTCTGCCATCCGAAGTGCTGGACAAGCATGTGCGATATCCACGGTACGGTCGCTCCTCCGATGCCAATCCCCAGGTAGGCGAAGCCCATCGCTTTTCCACGCGATCGATCGAACCACCGCATCAAGAGAACCTGGTTGGGCAGTGGGCCACCACAAACGTAGCCCAGCGCGTTGAAGAAATAGAACAAGTAGAACATACGGAGGCTTGTGATCGAACCCAGTCCCACTAGTGCCGCCCCCGCCATTAGTGTGCCGATCATCATCATGCGACGAGGCCCGAAGCGGTCAACCACCCATCCTGCGAGGAACCCAAAGACGGGTCCGACGACGAGTCTGCTCGGTGCGTTGCCTGACGTCACCTGGGCGCGCGTCCAACCGAACTGTTGCACCATGAAGTCGTAATAGAAAGGCAGGCCCCAGAGGGAAACGCCGACAACTCAGAACAGCACCACAAAAGCTGCCGCCGCTGCCTGGTACGCTTGGCGTCGGTCGGCCGGAGATTGATTGACCCTTGGCGCGTCCGATCTTGACATCTCGCAGGCCGATGCGACCCTCGCCGCACGGCCGTCTCCGGCTGGTTCCGTCATGGGATGTCAGTTTAACCCAAGGGGGTCCCCTATTCAGACAACTTTGGATTTGAGAGGTAGTTTCCTAACAGTGGACACAGTCGGCGGATGTATTGCCAGCCAGGTCAATGGCAGCGTCTGAAAGGAATTTGCCAACCCAGCAACAAATACGTGCGGTGTCGCCTGCGGACCATAGGCTTGCGCCACTGACTGTGTTTCCCCATCGTAAAGATACGGGCACGTCAGATGTTTGTACTGTGCCCGGATCTTCATCTCTTCGAGACTGTCACCGATGTCGGAGGAATCCAGTTCATCGATGGTGATTGCCTTCGGGTCATTCGGTTGAATAGCGACCACAGCGACACCGCGCTCTTTGTAATCCGCTGCAAGCTGTGTGATACGGCGCTCATACATTTGTGCGATTGGACAATGGTTACGAGCAAACACCACCACCCGGACCGGACTGGAAGAGTAGTCCGCGAGCTTATGGATCACTCCATCGACGCCTGGAAGTCTGAAGTCTGGCGCCGGCGAACCGAGGGCAAGGATAGGGTGCGGTTGCTGGGCCCATGCGGTTAGCGCAAGAACAAAAATCGCGAGAACTCTCCACATATTCTATCTCCCACAAGGACCGCTCTCCTGGCGTTGAATCCAACTGTATCGTGATAGCGAGTTACGTGACGATCCTCTTCGGCGGTTACCGTGTTCTGCTTGGATTTCCGATTCATATTTGCAACTCATTCCACCGCAATATGCTTTCCCGTTTGTAAAAAATGGACGCTGCGTGTCTCGGCTTGCGAATTCATGGAGCGAATGTTTCAACTTACCGAAAATTCTTTACCAGCATAATGTTCGATTCTGAAAATT
>DATDGW010000416.1:0-5577 GCA_036521895.1 Candidatus Sulfotelmatobacter sp.
ATCGCGACCGCGCCGAATTTCCTTTTGGCCAAAGAGCGATTGAAGCCCGACTGGGTCGAGCGCTGGATCACCGATCCACAAGCGGTCAGTCCGGGCACGTCCATGCCGTCGGGCTTGTTCAAACCGCAGGGTACTCAGTACGTCTTTTCCGGGCCGACCCCGCCGACATTCGATGGGTATACGGGAGATCACCGCAAGCTGCTGACCGACTACATATTCCAGTTGACCCCGGACGAGCAGCGGCGGGTTGCGGCATCCATGCCACCGGCGAAAGCAGCGATACAGCCCTCGACGAGTCGTAAACAGGCAGCCGTGGAATCGCATCATACGGCGAGCGGTGGTTCGCGGTAGTGGTTCGCGGTAGAATGTGCGATTCGGTGAGGCTTTGAATTTTGTTGGCTGTCTACCGCACGGACGGGGACGTCCGCGGGACAGCCGGCACTACCACTTCAAAGAAAGGCGACATCATGAATAAGAAGACTGGTTGGACAAAAATAACGATTAGCGCACTGGCACTGTGTGCGCTTCTGATCCTGGCAGCTTGCAACAAGAAGGAGGAAACTCCTGCTTCGACTCCGGCCGCCGAGACACCGGCGGCTTCCGCGCCGGCCGCAACCCCGATCGACCCGGCAACCGTAGCCACAATCAACGGCACCGTGAAATTTGACGGCACGGCTCCCAAAGCCTCCAAGATCGACATGAGCCAGGATCCCGGCTGCAAGGGCACGAACGAAGCCGAGAACGAACTTGTCACTGGCGGCGATCTCGCCAATGTCTTCGTCTACGTCAAAGATGGACTTGGGAACCGCACGTTCGATGTTCCCAAGGATCCCGTGGTCCTCGATCAGCAGGGTTGCCGTTATCACCCGCACGTGTTGGGCGTGATGGCCGGCCAGACCGTGCAGATCAAGAATGACGATCCCACGACCCACAACATCCACCCCACGCCTAAGGACAATCGGGAGTGGAACGAGTCGCAACCCCCCTCTTCTCCGGCGATCGAAAAGAGCTTCGCGCGCGAAGAAATCATGCTCCCCGTGAAGTGCAACCAGCATCCGTGGATGAAGATGTACATCAACGTGGTGAAGAACCCCTTCTACGCGGTCACCGGCAAAGACGGAAAGTACGAGATCAAGGGACTGCCGCCGGGCGATTACACCATCGCGTTTGTGCAGGAGAAACTGGGCGAGGAGGATCAGAAAGTCACCGTGGCGGCCAAAGAAACCAAGACCGTGGACCAGGGCTTCAAAGCCGCCGCCGAGTAATGGCGCCGGTGGTAAAATAGCGGGTTGGACGGAGCAGGTTGCGCTCACCATGCGACCTGCTCGGCCCTGCTAAGCCAAGGGCGCTCTCGTTCCCTTCGCAGACCTCCTGACCCAAGGGGCAGTACTCTGAAAGCCATCGCGACAGCCTACAATCGCGGGCACCATCGCCTCGCCGTCATTCTTGCCGGTTGGACTTTTCTTCTCATTATTGCCGGCGCGCTAGTCACCAGTAACGATGCCGGGCTCTCGGTACCGGACTGGCCGACGTCGTTCGGCTCCTTGTATAAGATTCCAAAACTCGTGGGTGGCGTGAAGTTCGAGCACACGCACCGCATGATCGCCCAAGTTGCAGGACTGCTTACTATCATCCTCGCGATCTGGACATGGCGCGTGGAGAAGCGGCGCTGGATGCGGGTTCTGGGCTTTGCCGCTCTGGGAACGGTGATTGCCCAGGGGATTTTGGGGGGCCTTACCGTACGGTTCTTCCTGCCGCCACCAATTTCCTCCGCGCATGCGGCGTTGGCGCAAACGTTCTTTTGCATCGCGGTGGCCATGGCGCTGTTCACTGGCCGCAAATGGGTGGAGGAGCAGCCGCGGGTAGAGTTCGACCAGCGACGCCCCAGCCTGTTCACTCTTACCCTGCTTTCCATTTTCGTGCTCTACGTGCAGTTGATCCTAGGGGCGATGTTCCGTCACCACGGTTTGAGTTGGTGGCCTCACGTGGTGCACGCTGTCGTCGTAGCGGCGGTGCTAGCGTGGACCTCCATTCGCGCGCTGACCGTCTATCCGCAAATCGAGGCAGTCCGTCGCCCGGCAATCCTGACGCTGTCGCTTGTGATCGCCCAGTTAGGCCTCGGCTTTACAGCATTCCTTACCCGCGTGTCGTGGGGCCGGGACGCGGTGCAGCCAGAACTCCCTATGGTGCTGGCAACCGTGGCTCACGTCGCCGTGGGAGCGCTTTTGCTTGCGATCACGGTGATCCTGGCAATTCAGGTGTGGAGGCATGTCCCGATCGCCTTCGAAGAGAGGGTGCCGCAGGCGCAACGCGACCCCTCGGCCGCGTAAAAGTATTTTTCCGCCAGGGAAAGGACGGGACCGCGACTCCCCTCACCTGCAAGGGTTCGACTTGCCACTGCCGTTCCCAGACGCAGGAGTCAGCATGATGTCGTAAACTGGATAGAGTCCCCGGAGTCGCCCTTGGTCTCGAAAGTCTCTGCGCTCGCTGAACCCGGTTCGGAACTGGAGCAAGGCGCCGCGCCCGTTATTTCCGTACAAAATCTGGTTCACCGCTACGAAACCAGGACCGCGCTCAACGGAGTCTCCTTCGACGTGCGGGCAGCAGAGCTTTTTGGATTGCTCGGACCCAACGGCAGCGGCAAGACGACGCTCTTCCGAATTCTCTCGACTCTGATGATCCCGACCGGCGGTCGCGCCATGGTCATGGGATGCGACGCCGCCCAGAATCCCGCGAGTCTGCGACGCCAAATCGGCGTGGTCTTTCAGGCGCAGAGTGTCGACGCAAAATTGACGGCCTACGAGAACCTGTGGCACCAGGGACATTTATATGGCTTGAGCGGATCGGCGCTCAAACAGCGCGTAGGCGAAATCCTGGCCCGCGTTGGGCTGGCGGACCGTGCAAAAGAGCGTGTAGAAACATTTTCCGGCGGAATGCAGCGCCGCATCGAGTTAGCCAAGGGTCTGCTGCACCACCCGGGAGTTTTGCTGCTCGATGAGCCCACCACAGGGCTCGATCCGGGCGCTCGCCGCGACCTATGGCAATATCTGCAGCTGCTGCGCGATGAAGAGCACGTTTCGGTGCTGGTCACGACGCACCTGATGGAAGAAGCGGAGCGTTGCGACCGGCTGGCCATCATGAATGAAGGGAATCTAGTGGCCTTGGGAACGCCGACCGAGTTGAAGAGCGAAATTGGCGGCGACGTAATCCTGCTCGATGCCGCGCACGATGCCTCATTGCTGGCTGAACACATCCAAGCCCGCTTCCACGTTGAAGCGACTGTGATGGGCAACCAGGTGCGCATTGAGCGCGAGGGTGGCCACCGCTTTGTGCCCGACGTGGTCGAGGCCTTTCCCGGCGAGATTCAGGCAATTTCCGTGAGCAAGCCCGCACTCGAGGATGTGTTCATCCACCGCACGGGTCACAAGTTCTGGAGTGAAGAGCGCGAAGCAAGTTCCGCAGAAGCTAACAAGAAAGACTCAAAGAAAAACAGGAGGTAGCTTGCGTCCAATGATTCTGGTGCTTTCTCTGGTGCTCGGTCTGGTGCCCATGGTGGGTGTTGTGTGGATTCTCGTGAGCGGCATGATCGTCCTCTACCCGTTTTCTGCGACGGTGGACGGCCTGTTCATGACGCTGATCCTGCTCACGCTTTCGGCGTGCTTCCTGTTAAACGCGTTCTGGGAGATGCGCGACCGCGGGATGCTTGGCAAGAAAGAGGCTCCACCCGCAAAGACTCCCGCAGCGAAAGCGAGCTAAGCAATGGCGACTCAGGCAACAACCTTGGCGCGACCGATGGCTAGCGACTCCGCGGGTGTGATGCTGCCCGCATTCACCCTCTGGTGGCGGGAGATCGTGCGCTTCTACCGCCAACCCACGCGCGTGGTCGGCGTACTGGCGTCGCCCCTCGTGTTCTGGTTGGTCATTGGCTCAGGCTTTGGCACGTCGTTTCGCTCCGGCGGCGGCCCCGGACAGCGGCATTATCTCGACTATTTCTATCCCGGCGCGCTCATCATGATCGTGCTGTTCACGTCCATCTTCACCATGATGTCGGTGATCGAGGACCGCCAGGAAGGCTTCCTGCTTTCGGTATTGGTCGCCCCGGTTCCCCGCACCGCGATTGTGCTCGGCAAAGTGCTCGGCGGGACGACCCTTTCCGCCGTCCAAGGCATGATTTTTCTGATCTTCGCGCCTTTTGCTGGAGTACATCTCGAACTTGTGCAGGTGCTGCTGGCTGGCGTGGTGGTGTTTCTGGTGTCGTTCGCTTTGACAGCACTCGGGTTCGCGATCGCCTGGCCCATGGATTCTTCCCAAGCCTTTCACGGGATCGTGAACCTATTCCTGATCCCGCTGTGGTTGTTGTCGGGCGCGCTGTTCCCTCTTGCGGGTGCTTCCGGATGGATTCGAGTCATCATGCGTCTCAACCCGCTCAGCTATGGCGTCGAAGCCCTGCGCGGCCTTCTTTATCCGGGGGCGGAGACCACATTCCCTCTGCCTTCCGCCATGGCAACCCTGGTTCTGTTTTCGCTGGTCATGTTCGGACTGGCATTCTTGATGGCAAACCGCCGCACCAGATCTTCTCTCGCATGAGGCCCGTTGCGTGATCGCTGAGCAATACGCATTCTTCCCTGCCCTCAACGCCAGCTTGAACGGAACCAGCGCCGTGCTGCTGCTCTCCGGACGGATTATGATTGCGCGAGGCCGCATCGCCGCCCATCGCACTTGCATGATCGCCGCCGTGGTCGCGTCGGCGCTTTTTCTAGGATGCTATTTGTTCTTCCACTTCAAAGTGGGCAATATTCTGTTTCTAGGTCAAGGATGGGCGCGGCCCGTCTATTTTACGATCCTGATTTCGCACGTCACATTGGCGATCGTCATCGTGCCCCTCGCAATCATCACGTTGAGCCGCGGGCTGAAAGCCCGCTACGACAAGCACCGTGCGATTGCCCGCTGGACCTGGCCCCTGTGGATGTACGTTTCCGTCACCGGCGTAATCGTGTACTTCATGCTTTACCAGTGGTTCCCGCATAGCTAGCTCTCACCACGGAGGCAAGGAGCCACGGAGAAAACAAAGTCACCAGGCTTGGTTTTGATTGAGGATTTTCTTTCATGGTTCTCTCCGTGCCTCTGTGACGCCATAGTGGGCGATTTTCTATGAGTGCCCTGAAGCTCAAAATTGACGTGTCCGGCACCATCGGCGACGCCGCGTGGCGCGAGATCCAGCAGTTTGATCAGATTCAGAGCGCGGATTTCGGCCCGCAGTTCGGCAGCGGCGGCCGCTGCAACCATCCGCCCGATGCTCCTCACGCCAAAGGCGAGTGGATCGGCGCCGAAATTCGGCTCCAGACGCCGCTTCTCGCCCAGTACGCCATGTCGCATTATCTCGAGCAGGAACGCGTGCTCGACGCGGACGTCGAGTAGGCTCCTTCTGCTATATTCCTTTCCGGGATTCCATGTCGGTTCAATCAGAAGCCTCAACTCCATTAACTCCTAACGGCGCTGCGCCGGAACCCAAGCCCAAGCGCGGCGTGTCCCGCACCCAGAAGATTCTCTTTTTCGCCACCGGATGGCTAATCGTCC
>DATDGW010000417.1:0-6808 GCA_036521895.1 Candidatus Sulfotelmatobacter sp.
ATTTCTGGCTACGGCGATCTGGGCTACTTTCGGTCCTGACCACAGCAGCGCTGACTCTTGGCTGCGGAGGTGGACACATGCCCGCACCCACGGTTACTGGCATCGCAGTGCAACCTAGTGTTGCCTCGGTCTATGGCGCGGACGCCCCACCGGAGAACCAAGTCACGTTCGCCGCGTTTGTCGCCTACAGTGATGGCAGTCAGAGTCCCAATCCGCTCAGCAACGTTACCTGGACTTACGATTTCTCATCCTGGGTGTTCCTCAAGGGAAACACGGCTACCTGCCTCCAGCCGGCGCCAGTAGTCCTTCTTCCGTTTGTTTCAACCATCACCGCGACAGCGCAAGTGAACGGCAAGTCTTACACGGCGAACGCAGCGCTGACATGTTTATGAGCGTGCGAAGAGGAGGAGAGTTGAGAAAGATCAGACTCGCGACATCCAAACCTGATTCTCACAGGGGGGTGTCTCTGTTACTGTCTCTTTCCCTTCTCGAAACACGCGAATCGGATTTGAGTTGAATTGATCGAGTCTGAGCATGACGCGAATTGATCTTATAGTGGTCAAAACATGATTTCCAGATGTTTATCATCTTGACACGTGTCTCTAGGCACGTCTATTTCCCTTCTCCCTTCCCATCGTTTGACGCTGCTCTCCCTTAGTCTTTACACTCAAGATTAACGGCATGGGAAAAGGATTGGTCCTTCGCTCAAGGACCGCAGCTACTGCCGGATTTTGCAGTGTAAGCCGAGAGGTTAAACGTGAGTCCCACCGAAACAGTCGACGCGAAGAAAGACGGCGTCAAACGCGAGATCTCGGTTGAAATCCCCGCCGAAGACGTCGCTCGCGAAATGGAAGTGATCGTCCAGAAATATCAGAAGGTGGCGCGCCTGCCGGGCTTCCGCTCCGGCCATGTGCCCGCCTCCATCATCAAGCAGCGCTTCAAAGAAGACCTAAAGAGCGACGTGGTCGAAGCCCTCGTCCCGCGCTACTTCCGCAAAGAAGCCGAAAAGCAGGGGATGATTCCGGTCTCCCAACCGCGCGTCACCGACCTGCACATCCATGATGGCCAGCCGCTGCGTTTCAAGGCCAGCTTCGAAGTCCTACCCGAAATCGTCGTCGAAGGCTACAAGGAACTGCGCGCCGACCATCCCGAAATCGTTGTAAAAGACGAAGAAGTCGAAGCCGCAGTCAACAGCGTGCGCGAGCAACACGCCACTTATACCTCGATCGAAGGACGTCCCCTGGCCGATGGCGACTTTGCCCAGTCATCGATGGAGGGCAAGCCCAAGCAAGACGACGGCACGTCCCAACCCGTACACATGGACGAAGTCCTCATCGAGATCAGCGGCAAGAACACAGTTCCCGAATTCACCGAAAACCTGCGCGGCGCCGATGCCGGAGACGAGCGCGAGTTCGAAGTGAGTTATCCCGAAGACGTCGCCGACAAGCGCCTGGCGGGCAAGACCTTCGTCTACACCGTGAAGATTCAGGGCATCAAGCAGAAAAACCTGCCCGAACTCAATGATGATTTCGCGAAAGAGTTGGGCGATTTCACAAACCTCGACCAAGTGCGCAAGCAGATTCGCGAGAACATGGAAGCCGAGCGCAAGCACGACGCCGAGCGCGAAGCCAAAGACAAACTCGTAGCTGAACTGGTCAAACGCAATGATTTCGAAGTGCCGGAGTCGATGGTCGACCGGCAAATCGACGTGCGTCTCGAGCGTGGCCTGAGAGCGCTAGCGGCGCAAGGCATGAAGATGGAAGACCTCAAAAAGATGGACCTTCCCCGCTTGCGGGTGGGCCAGCGCGATCAGGCGGTGCAGGATGTGAAGTCGTCGTTGTTACTGGAACGCGTGGCGGATCTGGAAAAAATCGAAGTTGGCGAGGACGAAGTGAATCATGAGATTGAAGCCCTCGCACAGCAGTCGAAACAGACTCCCGAAGCGGTCCGCGCTCGTTTGACACAGGATGGGGGCCTCGATAGAATCCGGAACAGAATCCGCAGCGAAAAGACCCTCGATTTTCTGTATCACCAGTCCGCGTGAGTCGAGAAAAAACGCGGGCCACTTTCGATCCTCCCCAGCAAGCTAACCGTTGCGTCGGGGCGGAGTGTGACAGGTGCACATGAAGCAAAACGATCCCCAAATGATGCTGGTACCGATGGTCATCGAGCAGACTGGGCGGGGCGAACGCGCCTACGACATCTATTCCCGGCTGCTGCGCGACAACATTATCTTCATCGGCACACCCATTGACGACAACATCGCCAACCTGGTCATCGCCCAAATGTTGTTTCTGGCTCAGGAAGATCCCGAGAAAGATATCCAGCTCTACATCAACTCTCCGGGCGGCTCGATCACGGCCGGCATGGCGATTTACGACACCATGCAGTACGTGAAAAACGACGTCATGACGCTCTGCGTGGGACAGGCCGCCTCCATGGCCGCATTACTATTGGCATCAGGCGAACCTAAAAAGAGATTGGCACTTCCGAATTCGAGGATTCTAATACATCAGCCCTCCATGGGAGGTTTGTCGGGACAGGCCACCGACATTGACATCCACGCCCGCGAGATCCTGCGCATGCGCGAGATTACTAACCAGTTACTCTCGAAGCACAGCGGTCAGAAGCTGGACAAGGTCGAAAAGGATGTCGAGCGCGACTTCATCATGAACGCGCAGCAGGCTAAGGAATATGGAATCATAGACGATATCATCTATAAGACGACAAAAGCGGTATGATCTGCCTTCGCTCCTCACCGCAGGTCAGGGGCAAAAGGCGGAACGGGCCACGGACGCTGGGAGCCCGATCATGCCGGAGAAAGACTAAGGAGTAGAGCCGAGTGAAAACAAAGTCGGGCTCCGACGAGATTCTACGCTGTTCGTTCTGCCACAAGTCGCAGGACGCTGTAGCCAAACTGATCTCGTCGCCCAGCGATTATCCGCGCGCTTATATTTGCGACGAGTGCGTGGCTGTCTGTAATTCCATTCTGGAAGACGACCGTACCGCCACTCCTCAGACCAGCACCCCGAACCAACTGCCCAAGCCCCAGGAAGTGAAAACCTTCCTCGACGAGTATGTTATCGGCCAGGAGCAGACCAAGAAGAAGCTGGCCGTGGCTGTCTACAACCACTACAAGCGCATCTTCATGAACCGGCAGAAGACCAGCGACGGCATCGAACTGAGCAAGTCGAACATCATGCTCATCGGCCCGACCGGAACCGGCAAGACGCTTCTGGCGCAGACCCTGGCCCGCATGCTCGATGTGCCCTTCGCCATTGTAGACGCCACCACGCTCACCGAAGCCGGCTACGTCGGCGAAGATGTCGAAAACATCATCCTCAAGCTGCTGCAGGCGGCTGACGGCGACGTAAGCCGCACGCAGACCGGGATCATCTACATCGATGAAGTCGACAAGATCGGGCGCAAGGACGAGAACCCTTCCATCACCCGAGACGTTTCCGGCGAGGGCGTCCAGCAGGCTCTGCTAAAGATTCTGGAAGGCACCATCGCCAACGTTCCGCCACAGGGCGGACGCAAGCATCCCCACCAGGAATTCACTCCGGTCGACACCACGAACATCCTCTTCATCTGTGGCGGAGCCTTCGTCGGCCTCGACAAGATCATCTCCCGGCGGATCGGCAAGAAGTCGCTCGGCTTCCGCAGCGGCGAAGATGCCGACAAGGAAGATGCGATCAATTCCAAGAAGCGCACCCAGGAATTGCTGACCGAGATTCAACCCGAAGACCTCATCAAGTTCGGCCTGATTCCAGAATTTGTGGGACGCCTGCCGGTCGTCGGCATGCTCGAAGACCTTGACGAATACGCGCTCATCGAAATCCTGACCCGTCCGAAGAATGCCATCGTCAAGCAATACCAGCGCCTGTTCGAATTCGAGAACGTGCGCCTGAAGTTCAACGATGAGGCCCTCCGGGCCATCGCCCGCCAGGCCATGGCGCGCAAGGTGGGGGCGCGCGGGCTGCGCATGATTCTCGAAGAACTCATGCTCGACCTGATGTTCAACCTGCCCAGCCAGAAAAAGCTGAAAGAATTCGAAGTCACGCGGGAAATGGTGGAGAAGCGCAGCGCTTCCTTTGCCACGGTGATGGAGAAGGCAGGCTAGGCACTGGTAGAGGCTAAGGTCTCTATATGGTCGGTAAGTGCTATGTCGCCGGACGTGCACGGCGCGTTAGAATCTGGCAGGACTGTCTGTTGGCAGGTATCGTTGACCGTTAGCTTGGACCTTTACCCCAGGGAGACTCAGTGACCACATCCAAGGAAAAGTTCGAATCCAGAAAGCTGCCCATGATGCCCATCCGGGACGTGGTCATCTTTCCCTTCATGATGACGCCGTTCGTGGTGGGCCGCGAATCGAGCGTACGAGCCTTGGAAGAGGCGCTCGCCGCAGACAAGAAGATCTTCCTCGCCACCCAGCACGATGCCTCCATCGATGAACCGAAGGCCAACGAGATTTACCAGGTCGGCACGATCGTCAACATCGTGCAGAGCCTGAAGCTGCCCGACGGCAACATTAAAGTTCTGGTCGAAGGCGTCGAGCGCGGCAAGATCCTGCAGGTCGTCGACACCGAAGGCTTCATGCGGGCCACGGTTCGCGTCGCACGCTATGGCAGCGAACCCAACCCGGCGCTCGAAGCCAGCATGCAGCGCGTCACTTCCCTCTTCGAACAGTACGTCAAACTGTGCCAGGCCCTGAACTACGAGACCATGATTTCGGCCGTGCGTATGGAAGACCCGGCCAAGCTGACCGACGTGATCTCCGCCAACCTGCAGCTTTCCATTGAAGAGAAGCAGGAACTGCTCGAGATCTTCGACCCGGCCGAGCGCCTGACCCGTATCGCCGACGTGCTCGACATCGAAATCGAGAAACTGAACGTCGACCGCACCATCCAATCGCGCGTCAAGCGCCAGATGGAGAAGGCGCAAAAAGAGTATTACCTCAACGAAAAGATCAAGGCCATCCAGAAGGAACTCGGCCGCGGCGAAAAGAGCGAGTTCGACGAACTCAAGAAGAAGATCGAATCCGCCGGCATGCCCAAGGAAGTCAAGGACAAGGCGCTGCAGGAACTAAAGAAACTCGAAGCCATGCCGCCCATGTCGGCCGAATCGACGGTTTCCCGCAACTATCTCGACTGGCTGCTGGCCGTGCCGTGGAAGAAGCGCTCCAAGGAAATCCGCAACATTTCCCGCGCTGAAAAAGTTCTGAACGAAGATCACTACGGCCTGGAGAAGATCAAGGAGCGCATCCTTGAATTCCTCGCCGTGCGCCAACTGGTCAAGAATCCCAAAGGCTCGATCCTCTGTTTCGTCGGACCTCCGGGCGTGGGCAAAACCTCGTTGGGAATGTCGATCGCGAAGGCCACAGGACGCAAGTTCGTCCGCATGTCGCTCGGCGGTGTGCGCGATGAAGCCGAAATCCGGGGCCATCGCCGCACCTACATCGGCGCTCTTCCCGGCCAGATCATCCAGATGATGAAGAAGGCCGGCACCAAGAATCCGGTCTTCATGCTCGACGAAGTCGACAAAATGTCGATGGACTTCCGCGGCGATCCGTCCGCCGCGCTGCTCGAAGTGCTCGATCCCGAACAGAACTTCATGTTCGTCGACCACTACCTCGACGTCGAATACGACCTTTCCCAAGTCTTCTTTGTAGCCACCGCGAACGTGATGCACACCATTCCCGCGGCCTTGCAAGACCGCATGGAAGTGCTCCGCCTGCACGGATACACCGAGCAGGAAAAGGTCGAGATCGCCAAGCAGTTCCTGGTCAAGAAGCAGATGCTCGCCGCGGGCCTCTCGGAAAAGAACATCAAGTTCACCGACGAAGCCATCACCGGACTCATCCGCTCCTACACCCGCGAAGCCGGCGTCCGCAACCTGGAGCGGGAAATCGGCAACGTCTGTCGCAAGGTCGCCCGCAAGGTCGTCAAAGAAGGCGAAAACTATAACGTCACCATTACCGGCGCGAACGTCAACGACTTCCTTGGCGTCATCAAGTTCCGCGACACCCTGGCTCACGAAAAGTCCGAGGTCGGCCTCGTCACCGGCCTGGCTTGGACCGAAGTTGGTGGCTCCATCCTGAGCACCGAAGCCAGCGTCGTCGACGGCAAGGGCAAGTTGACGCTGACCGGCAAACTCGGCGACGTCATGCAGGAGTCCGCCCAGGCCGCCATGTCTTACGTGCGCTCACGCGCGCAACGCCTCGGCCTGAGCCGCGATTTCTACCGCAACCTCGACCTGCACGTGCACGTTCCCGAAGGCGCCATCCCGAAAGACGGCCCCTCGGCGGGCATCACCATCGCCACGGCAATCTCCAGCGCGCTCAGCAAAATTCCCGTGCGTCGCGACCTGGCGATGACCGGCGAGATCACGCTGCGCGGCAAGGTTCTACCCATCGGCGGCCTGAAAGAGAAGCTGCTCGCCGCTCACCGCGCCGGACTCTTCGAAGTGATTCTGCCCAAGGACAACGAGAAAGACGTAGCCGAGGTGCCCGAGAATCTGCGCAATGCCATGAAGCTGCATTTCGTGGATACCATGGACCAGGTCCTCCAGATCGCTCTGGAATCTCCGCTGCCGAAGCTGGTGGATGAAGAAGTCGCGCAACCGATCGCGCCGCTCACCACCGCGACCACAGATGCTCCAACAGCCCATCAGTAAGCAACGCCGTAATTCATCATTGAAAAAGGCCCGCTCTCGTGGGCCTTTTTGATTCTCGTGCGCCCCCTCGCCCCTTAAGCGCACAGCGCCCGCATCCTCCCGCACAACTCCGCCAGGGACCGCTCGACGCACG
>DATDGW010000418.1:0-12699 GCA_036521895.1 Candidatus Sulfotelmatobacter sp.
CTTCCGCTTCTGGGCCCCTTCGATCGATGGTCGCACGTCCAGCTCTCGGTGGTTGCGATGGCGGCTGCTCTGTGGCTGATATGGAGTATGTCGCGCGGTGGAACTGCGTGGGACTCCGGGAACATCACTGCGACCTCATAGGGTGCGCGGACGCCGGGCCGAGATTATCCCTGCTTTCCGAATAAGAAAGCCAGCGCCTCGGGGAAACGTCGGGCCCACGCCGATTCGTGGTGAGAAGCGCCATCATCGATGACCAGCCTCAGGCGCGAGTCGTCCAATCCTGAGCGGCGCAGGATCGCGGCCAGTTCTCGCACATCGTCCACCATGCTCTGATCTTTGTCTTTGCGTCCCGCTTCGGCAGTTCCAGTTGCGAGCAAGACTCGTTCCGGCCAGCGCTTGACTCCACGGCTCTGCCGGATCAACTGCCGGTTCGAGGCCCAGAGCGAAGGACTCTCCAGCAGCAATCGGCCAATCACTCCAGGCCGCACGGCCACCGTATAAAGCGCAATCAGGGCCCCCAGAGATGAGCCGCCCAGCCCTGTATTCTCAGGTCCCGTTGCCACGCGGTAGTTGCGGGCCATGAAGGGGAATACTTCTTTGAACAGAAATGCGGGATAGCGCGTTCCATGCGCGCGCATCATCATGGGATGCAGCGAGCGGTGCGGCATGTATTCGCGGATGCGCGCCCGGGCCGCATTGTCCATGCCCACGATAATCATGGGCGGCACAACGCCTTCGCGGATCAGGCGGTCGGCGGTTTCATCGACCTGCCATTCTATGCCGTTAAAGGAGCTCGCCCCTTCAAACAGGTTCTGTCCGTCGTTCATGTAAAGCACGGGATAATGCCGGCCGCCGCTTGCTGGATCGTCGTATCCCGGAGGCAGCCACACGCGCAGGAATCGGGTGTTCCCGAAAATTCGACTACGGAATTCATGCAGGCGCAAATCTCCCGTAGCGGACTGCGCGCGGACTACGCCGGTAGCTGGTCCCGAAGGATAGCTTTCTGTTTGCTGGATTTCTTCCATCAGGAGAAGCGCTCTATCAGAATACAACGGAGGGCCTTATTTACGCTCTCGCAGTTCTGACTTTCACCGCGGTGGAGAGCAAGCTGATCAGGGAAATCAGCGCCAGCGAAATCAGACACAAAATGCACCAGGTCATGAGTTCATAGGCTTCGATATAGGTGAGGTAAAGGGCGAAGGCGAGACCCGCAATCGCCGCTACCAGCAGGCGGTTTGGCGTCTCGGCGCGGGATCTCCAGAATGTGGCGAGGACGAAGAGGGCGGCATAGCCTGCAACGCCGATCGCGGCGACGGGAATCCCCTGGATGGTCGAATACTCGCTGCGGTTCACGATATCGCAACTGAACTTCTGGCTGAAGTCGCAGAAGGCGGTCGCCGACTTTGCGTAGTGGCGCTGAAGCGATACCGCCGAAACCATCACACCGGCCAGCGACAGGAGCGCGATCAGCGCGAAGACAACTCGATTGGGGGGTGCGGAATCCGTCACGGCAGGCTGCACCCGGTCTTGGCGCTCAAAGCTTGCAGAGACAAAACGCCTTCTTTCGGCGCCCCGTCCCCAAACTGCCAACTGGGGAACAACTTCACTCCCGCGATCTTGCACACCGGCGCTTCTTCGGAGGAACCTTTGATGGCGCACTCCTGGTAGGGCACGTAGTGGAACGCTTCTCCGAACATTTCTTTTTGCTCGATGCAGTGCGGGCACCAGTAGAGGCCGTACATTTTGGCTTGCGTAGTCGCCAGGCACTTCGCGAAAGCATCGTATTTATGATTTTTGTAGTACCGGCCCGCAATCAATGCTGCCGCCAGCAGGATCACGACCGCGCCATAGGTGGCAATCTTCTTCGCATTTCCCTCCCTGGAGTCGCCATCGCGCTCCAGTTGCCGCTTCCGTCGTTCTTCGGACATGACTCATCCTTATATCATGGCGAACTATCTCGACGATCAAGCGACAACGTGGAGCGCAGCGGGGAGCACGTCGAGTTCCTCGCAATGCAGGGTCAGTACCTCCCCATCGACCATGACGTCGACGGGCGCGTCCAGGTTGAACTCGATGCGACGAGCGCCCTTGCGCTCCGCCAGTGGGTGCTCGACATGGGTGCCGTCGTAGAGGCCTGGCAGGTTGCGGATCAGACCGAACCGGCCGATCGGCCCCCAGCGGACGTATTCGACTAGACCATCATTGATCTCGGCTTGGGGAGCGATCATCATCGTCCCGCCGGTGAACTTGCTGTTGTTGAAGGTGAGGAAGAGGCATCGCCGACTGTCAAACTCTGCCGCGCCTTCGACGCGCACGGGGAAAGGGCGGCGCCTGAAGCGAGCCAGAGTCAGAAAGATTGCGGCTTGGTACCCCAACTCTCCCCAGTTGCTGAAGCGCCGGGCGCGCAGCGTGGCGACATCGGCGGAAAATCCCATGCTCAGCAAATTGATGTAGTGAATTACACCTGTACGGTGACGCAAGCGCATCACATCGCAGGGCCGGCTGCGGTGAGCGAGTAGCGATTCGATCGCGTACTCGACACCCTGATGACTGAAGTCGCGCAAAAAAGAATTGCCGGTACCGAGCGGCAAGAAGCCGAGCGTCGGCCGCTCAGCTGCGAGGGCTTCGGGGTAGAGGCCATTCACGACTTCATACGAGGTGCCGTCACCACCGACGGCGATGAAGTTCCGGACGCCGCGCCCGTAGGCCTCACGCGCGATCTCCGTTGCCTCGCCCGGGACGCGAGTGGCCGCGACTTTGACTTCGATGCCGCCAACCCGCAAACGCTCAACGGCAGGACCGAGAAGTTTGCGGCTCTTCCCGCCTCCCGCCGCCGGATTCACGATCGCAAGGTAGTCTTGTCCCAAGGTTCAAGGTCCCGTTTTCACAGCAAGGGAATGATCTGTGCGTCAGGAATTTCTACCACAAATATCACTCCAGCAGCCGGTCACAATCCCACAATTGCGCCCCGGTTTACAGACTTGCCAATCTCCTCGGCCAGCAGCTGCCGCTTGATCTTCATCGACGCAGTGCGGGGAAAATCCTTCTCCCAGATGAGATATCCGCCGACCCGCTTGAAGTCGGGCAGGGGGCGGTTTCGCGCGGAGATATCTTCCGACAAAGTGCCGTCGAATTTCTGGTTCGGTTCCAACCGGAGTATAAGGACCAAGCTTTCACGGCCGAGTTCCTTCTTCGGCCAGATGTAATTCGCCGCAAACACGGCGTACTCCTTCACCGGCAGGCCTTCGAAGACGGTTTCGACATCCTCAGGGTAGATGTTCTTTCCGCCCTCGGTCACGATCATATTTTTCTTGCGCCCGAAAAGTTGCAGATGGCCGCCGCTCTCAAACCGGCCCAGATCGCCGGTCAGGAGCCAGCCGTCGACGATCGTCTCCAATGTCAGTTCGGGATCGTCGAGATAGTGCGACATCACCGTCTTGCTGCGGACCGCGACTTCCCCCACCCCGTCGGCGTCTGGATTAAGAATTCGCAGCTCAACTCCGGGCAGCGGCTTGCCGACCGTATCCGCGCGGAATGGCTTGAGATCATTGAGCGTGAGCGCAGTGCCGGCCTCGGTCAGTCCGTAACCGTTCACCACGGGAATGCCGAGATCATAGAAGAACTGCATGGTCGAGGGCTCCATGAAGGCGCCACCAGTGAAGAGCGCCAGCACCTCGCCGCCAAAACCGCGATGAATGTTGGGTAGCAGCATGCGGCTGAGCTTCACCTTGGGGCGCCGACGCGTAAGCAGGCGGTTGCTCGCGATCATGGCATTCAGGAACGCGCGCTTCCACGAGGGAAGTTCGTCAAACTTCGCGCGCAGCCCGCGCTCCAGATTTTTCACGATCATCGGGACCAGAGATACGTAGGTGATGCGGTAACGGACAAACGCGTCGCGCACGAACTCGGGACGCAGCGTGCGCAGATGAACCACGCACGCTCCACACACGAAGGGTCCGATGAAACCCACCATGAAATCAATCGCATGATTGGTAGGGAGAATGCTCAGGTAGCGGACTCCCGGCCAGAACGGGTACCACGCTGTGAGCGCACGGCATTGTTCCAAATAATTTTCGTGGGTGAGGACGCAGCCCTTGGGGCGGCCGCCCGTTCCCGACGAATAGACGATGCAGGCGACGTCATCCTTCTCGCGCAGGACGAAGTCGGGAGCGCCTTTGCGCTTGAAGTCTTCCCAGCGAAAGGCACCGGCCAACTCTGCGCCCAGCGGGGCTTCGGTCACCAGGACAATCTTGGTGGCAATCTTCTGGAAGTCGGGGGAGTCCATGATCGCGCGCCACAGGTGGTACTCGACGATCAGAACTTTGGCCTTGGAATGCGCGAGCAGTTGCAGATGCTCCGTG
This sequence comes from Candidatus Sulfotelmatobacter sp., assembly GCA_036521895.1. Classification (GTDB taxonomy): domain Bacteria; phylum Acidobacteriota; class Terriglobia; order Terriglobales; family Acidobacteriaceae; genus Sulfotelmatobacter. The sequence goes on from DATDGW010000418.1 coordinate 4,362, forward strand.
GCGCTGAGCTTGTAGTCCAGCGGCACCAGCACGCCGCCGCAGTAAAAGACGGCGTAGGCCGAGATCAGCCACTTCGATTGATTCGTCATGATGATGGCCGCGCGGTCGCCGGCATCGTAGTCGGCGTCCTCAAGCGCGCGGGCCAGGGGCAAAGCCATCTCTTTGAAATCGGAATACGTGAGGCGGACCTTTTCGCGATCGCGTTCCGCTTCGATCAGGCAGACTTCGGAAGCAAAGCGGTCGAGCGCATCGCGCAGCGCGGCGCCCAGACAGGTGTATTGGCGGAGGTCGAGCATTAACCTTTCATTTCACCACAGGGACGGGGAAGCATGGGGAAAAGCTTAGTTATCAATTCATTACCTGCCGAATCTCGGCTTCAACTTCAAGAATCTAGAGCCGCGCCTGAATCTTGCCCGCGAGCGTGCGGAAGTCGGTCACGCCCTGCAGTTCGTAGTCCGGAAGCTCCACGTGAAAGTGGTTCTCGAGGCGCGTCAGCAAATCGAGCGTCTGCAGGCTGTCGATGCCGAGTGCTTTGAAGAAATCGGCGTCGGGCGAAAGTTTCTCGCGCGCGACTTTGAAATGCGCCGCGGCCAAGGTAAGGATTTCGTCGAGGGTCTGATCGGCTGTTGGCATATAAGTTACTCTAAACTGTTTTAGGATTCCTGGCAGCGCCCGTTCTCACGGCAAATAAGGCTGCGCGTCCGTGCTCTCAACGAACCTCTTTAGTCCGGCTTGCACGGCCGGACGCGAAAACAGGTCGCAAAAGATGTCGATCTCCTTGCGCAATTCGTCATGCGGAACCGGCTTGATGAATCGCTTGGCCGCAACCGCGGTTTGGCGGTCGAACTTGCCCAGTTGGGCGGCGGTCGCTCGGGCTGCGCGCAACGCCTCGCCTTCCGAGACGACTTGACTCACCAGGCCGATCTGTTGAGCCTTGGTGGCATTGAAGCTGCGGCCGGTCAGCAGCAGGTCGCGCACGACGGCGTTGCCCAAATCCCGCTTCAGACGTGGGATTCCGCCGAAGCCGGGGATGAGGCCCAGCCTCAATTCCGGGAAACAGAAACGCGCCATTTTGTCGGCGATGATCAAGTCGCAAGCCAGCGCGAGTTCAAAACCGCCGCCAAACGTTACGCCGTGAACTGCGGCAATCGTGGTCAGCGCGGCTGCGTCTATTCGATTCAGCACGCGGTGGATGCGCTCCAGAAAATCGCGCACGCCGCGTACGGCCGCCGATTTCTCCATCGTTTGCGACTGCTCGTAAAGCTCCCGCAGATCGGCGCCGGCGCAGAAACCGGACTTCAATTCGCTATGAATGATCAGGGCGTGCGCGTCTTTCTCCAAGTCGATGAGCGCAGAGGCGAACTTCTCTAGTTCATCGAGCGACAGCGAACCCAATTCGTTGCAGGGACCGCGGTGGAGAGCCAACTCGATGACTCCACTCTGCACTTGCCACGACAGCGCTTGCCCTTGGAATTGCTGCTTGTCCAATGCCGTCCCTTTCTGCGTCAACCCTCTACCGCCTGCTTCACTCGATACATATCTTCGATCTCGCTCTTCATGCGCGCCGAAATCGCGTCGCGTTTCAGCTTGCCCATCGCTGTGAGCATTCCGCTCTCAACCGAGAATGGTTCCTTCTGCAGGCGAAAAGCGCGCACTTGCTTGTAGTGAGGAAGGCTTGGATTGATGGCATCGAGCGCGGACTGCACCTGTTTTGCGGTGACATCGCCCGTGACAATGACAGAAAGATACCCACGGCCATTGCCAACCACCACTACCTGCTGAGCGTCTGGCAACTCGTGAGCGATTTGCTCTTCGATAGTCTCCGGCGCAATTTTATGTCCGGAGCCGAGAACGATCAGATTCTTGATCCGTCCCACGATGCGCCAGTTGCCGGCTGCGTCCATCTCGCCCTGGTCGCCGGTATGGAACCATCCGTCGCGCAATACTTCGGCCGTCTGCTGCGGGCGATTCCAGTAGCCAGGAAAAACATTTGGTCCACGGACTGCAATCTCATCGTTGTCAGCAAGTTTCATCTCAAGGCCGGAGATCGCTGGACCCACGCGCCCCGGGACGACATGATGTGGATCGTCCATGGTACAGATCCCGGTCGTCTCGGTCAGTCCATAGACCTGCAATACGGAGATGCCGAGCATGCTGAAATAGTCCTGAGTCTCGGGAGTCAGCGGTGCCGAACCGCAGATCAGGGCTGTCAGATTCGGGCCTACCATTTTCCTGCGGATCGCCGGGAACACAGCTGTATTGGCCAGCCAAAGCCAGACAGCATCACCCGCTTTCGAAGTTCGCTCCTTTTTTCGGGCCCGCGCGGCCTTGGCGCGAGAGTAGATCGCCTGCACGATGCCGCCCTTTTGAGCGATCTGGTTGTCGACCGCGCGGCGCATGCGCTCGAGCAACTGCGGCACGTTGAGGAAATAGTGCGGCTCCACTGCCTGCATTTCGCTTGGGATCTTCGTCAGATCGGTGTTCAGCGTCACTAGGCTGCCGCGGAGCAGGAAGGTCAGCACAGCGATCCAGGAAGCGCAGAAACTAAACGGCAGATAGTGGAAAATGTGGTCCTGCCCGGATCGTCCGCCCATCAGCGAGTCCAGTCGCGCCGAGGTGCAACCCAGCATGAACCCGACGTTCGCCGCCGTTAGCACCACACCCTTGGCCTCGCCTGACGTGCCCGACGTGTAAATGAGGGTCACGGGGTCCTCATCGCGGACCTGTGGGCGATCGAGCGAGACGCCGTCGACACCGACAAAGATTTCATCGAACAGAAAATGCGGCGGCGCTGCAGAGCCGCCCGCCCAGTTCTGCAGGATTCCTTCTCGCAGGGTTGCGTCGCCGCAGCATACGAGGGACGGCGCGCTGTCCTTTATCATGGCGATCAACTCCGCCGGGGCCTGGCGAACGTAGAGCGGAACGACAATCAACCCTTCGGCCATTGCCGCCAAATCGACCGCAATCCAGCGGATGCTGTTCGCCGCCAGCAGGCCGCAGCGGTCGCCTTTCTTCAGCCCCTTGGCAGCCAAGAAGGTTCGCGCCTTGCGGACCAACTCGAGGAACTCGCCACCGGTCGCACCCGTGACTTGGCCGTCGCGGATTTCCTGGAGCATCGGGATGTCGACCGCGACCTTGAGTTGCGAGAATATTTCGCCGACAAATGGCATGGTTGTTCGTACCGGAGAATCGCGGATTCAGCTGTAGGCCGCCACCAACTGGCGAAGCGAAGCGTTCATGGGCGGGAGATAGTCTTCCCAGCGCCGTTCGCCCCTGCGCGTCTGAAATTCGGGATAGCGACGCTGAACTTCTTCCTCGAAGAAAACTCCCATTCGCGCCATCACTTTCAGGTTCTTCACCACCGTGCGCGCAATCCCGTCGGCGATGCGCTCGCCCTGCGTGGCCAGTGTCTCGAGAGCCACCAGTAACTTCTGATCGAGATCCGGGTCATCCACAGTCATGAGCAGTTCCGGGTGGCCGCGTTCGCGCATCAGATTGCGGATGCGCTCGTCCATGGTGATTCCCGCGGAAGGCACGAGCGCTGGCATGGACGTCACGATGCCGTGATAGCGCGACGACGCCATCATGTGGCAGGAGCGCAAAATGCTGACCAGTTCATACATGTTGTACTGGTCTGAACTCAGAACCGGCACTCCACCGAGTTTCTCGGAGATGCGGTTGGCCGCACGTGCGTCCATGCGCTCGGTCGCCGCCAGGATGACGAACACGCTGCGCTGCTTGCGAAAGGCATCCACGGCCTTGGCAATGGAACTCAGGTAGTACTCGTACGCGCGATCGGCGGCCGGGCCCGAGTTGTGGAAGTATGGCCCGCGATAATGGCTCTTGTTGTAGGCACCGGTCAGGCTATGCAGTGCCGCTTTGGCCAGCGAGGCCTTCACGGGCCATTCGAACGGATTGATCGGGCATACAACAAGGACAGGCGTTTTGCCGTCCCAACCCACCTGCCGCAAAACACTCTGGCCATACTCGGCCGGGCGCGGCTCAAAAGTCCACGCAGTATCGGTGCCGAGCTCGGTCGGCACACCCAACTCTCGCAACACGGTGCGCGATTCTTCGTTGCGCGTAATGACCAGCGAATTCTTGCAGTAGCGGCCGCACATCTTGGCCAGTAGAGGATCCATGTGGCCAGCTTCTGCGCCATATCCGACGGAAAGTTTGTTCTCTACCGCGGCGATGCCGAGGGAGCCGATCATCATCGTGGTCAGGGCGTTGGCGAACTTGCTCTTGAACATGGAGCCTTCGCACGCCACTACGCCGTGGTGACGCGGAACTTCATCCGACAAGAACGGCGGGAAGATATCAGGCAGGTGAACCTGCTTGGTGCCCGCGAAGTATCCCTTCGAGAACTCGAAGTTCTGGCTCATCACGCTGAACTCGACGCGCTCCGCGCCCAGGATGTGACGGATCTGGCGCAGCATTTCGTCGACGCGCACGTCCGAACCCATGTTGCGCGTGCCGTTGTAGCCGGCAAAGAGCAGCTTCAGTTTTTCGCCCGGCTGCCAGGGATTGTGTCCGCCCAGCATCCATCGGGCTTTGGCCCGTTCGATGTTACCGCTGACCCACGCTTCCAAAACGAAATCCATCAAGCGGCAGTCCCTCCTGCGGCAGCGGGCCAAGGCCTGTACTTGTATTCGAAGTTGTTCTCGCGGCTGAACTTGAGTAGCGGAAAGCTGTACTCCGAGAACGGCACAGGCTTGCGCTTCAACTCGGAGGTCACGCGAATATTGTCGAACACCGTGTTCCACACCAGATACGGCATGAACACTTTCATCAGCGAAGCACCTTTGGCCATAGCGCCCTTCCGATTGGAGAGAAAGTTGACCGAGCCGGAGAATGGCTTCTCGGCAAACGGGAGAAACACGGGACTGCGCTTCTGCTGAGCGGCGGCCAGAGCCGTCGTCACCTCGCGGAAAGTCTGCGATCCGGTGCCGGAAGACAAATGGTAGGTCTCGTGTTGCGGCTGATCTTTCTGATGCAGGGTCGCAATCGCGTCCGCCACAAAATCCACGTTGACGATATCGATCTTATCCGTGGGCCGAAACGGCAGCACCGGCAGGCCCGCCAGAAATACGAATGCCTTCACCATATCGAATTGCGTGGTCTCCGCGTGACGGCTGTCGCCCAGCACAATGCTAGGGCGGAAGACCGTCTTCGGAGTGTCCGGCAGCAGCACTCGCGTCATGTGCTCACAAAACTTCTTGGTGCGCGCATAAGGATCGTAGTCCGAGCGGTCCCACTCGATCGAGCCGTCTTCGGTGACCACCTCGCTGCTGCGTTTGCCTGCCACGGCCACCGTGCTGACCTCGCTGAAGCGGCGCAGACCGTGATAGTGCTCGGCGTGCCGCGCCAGCGTCAGGACTTCGAGCGTGCCCCGAAGATTCACGTTCAGGCAACTCTTCTCCGACTTCCGGTTCAGCGATGCCGCGCAGTGAATCACGGAATCCGTGGTGTGCACCAGCCGGTCGTACTCGTCGCGGCCCAGACCAAACCCGGGAGAAGTCAGATCGCCGCAAAAGATTCGCACCTTCGTCTGCAGGTACTCGAAGAAACGGGGGAAATCCAGGTGCAGCTGCAGGGCGCGCCACAGCCGCAACTGCGCTTCCTGCGGATCACGCGCCCGCACCAGCACGTTCAAGGAAGCGCCGTGCGCCTCCAGCAGATTGGCGGCGACGTGTGCGCCGATGTATCCGGTCGACCCGGTCAGGAATATCGCCACGTGGCTCCGTCGGTCCCGGTCTTCACGGCATCTCCGTTCGCGGGCGCAAGTTGAAAAGTGCGAGGAGGCCGTGCTTCGAGAGGCCGTCCTTCGATCAAAGGATACGTCCAGCGGCGCAGAGCCGGGATGTGAATGTTGATCCAGTACTCCCACCAGTCGAGCGAGCGCGTGTCGTAGCCGAAGATTTCCTGCTCTTGGGGCACAAGCGCGAAGGAAAGCTTCTCGATGTTTTCCGCCGCGAAATCATGCTCATTCAACAAGATGAAAGGCTCGAACAGCTCGATGAGTTTTTCCAGACGCTCCAGGCTGCGCTCGGTTTTCACCAGCGGTGCCTTCTTCAGCGGCAGGGGCGACATGATGCGCTGAATGGACTTCACAATCGCCTTCTGTGCCGGGGCGGACATGCGGTTGTATCGCGTCTTCGAAACCGGAATGGCATCGAAGCGCAGACGCAGCCACGATTCCAGGCCTTCCTGCGCGCGGTAGTGCTTGCGGTGCGCCAAAGACGTCAACTCGATCGAGCGTCCCATGTCGCAGGGGTTGGTCACAGAAGTAGCGAGCTGGTACATCGCGTCATGCCGGCGTTCCATGACCGCAGCGGCAATCAGGGTCATTCCGCTGCAAACGGCGTCCACCGGAATGATATCGAGGCGCTTGCTTTCGTTGGTTGGCAACTGGCGGAAATATGTGCCTAGCAAATAGGACAGAGAGGCAGAAGTATTGATGCCCTCATTCCATCCAAGAAATGGCTTGGCAACCGACGTCTCAACGATAGCAGGACGCACGACAGCGACTGGGAGTCCCGCGCCATGTTTCGCGATCAGCGACTCGGCCAAGCTCTTGGTGAGCGTGTAGGTGTTCGGCCAGCCCAGTTCTTTGGCGCGGCGCGTTCCCGCCTCGGTGAGGTAAGTTTTAAGCCAGCGGACGCGATTTTTCCGAATCTGATTCTCGAGCGCCGCACCCTGCAGATTTTTCGCCGCGTGTTCCTTGGACTGCGCCTGCATCCGCAAACCCGAGGTGACTTCGTCGCTCTCGGCCTGTACTTCGGCCTGCTTCACGAATTCCTGGAGCGAGCGCCATTCCTTTTCGGCGTCGAAATCCGACAGTCCGCGCGGATTGTAGTTGGACGTCAGTTTTTCGCTGACTCGGCCGTCCTGCTCTCCTGCCACGTAGCAGGTGGAGAGATGCAGAAGTCCAGCATGATCGGCTGATCGCACGAATTCGAGAATATTGACGGCGGCGTCGGTGTTCGTCGTCAGCGCGTCGCGAAGGTCGGGATTGAAGTCGGTCAGACCCGAGCTATTGATAATCAGATCAAGCTTCTTCTGCAGCTGGCGGGCGGTTTCAGCGTTCAGTCCGAGGCCCGGTTGTGTGACGTCCCCCTCGACGACCTCGATCTTGTCGTGCAGAAGGTTGAGAAGACGGTCGCCGTGCCGGTCGAAGAGCGGATCGAATACCGGCGAGTCTTCGACCATCTTTTCGAAGCGCCGCTCCGCAGGATTCGACTTCTGGCGGCGGATCAGCAGATAGATTTTCTTGACTTCGGGCAAATCCAGAAGCGTATTCGCCAGCCAGACCTTGCCGATGAACCCGGTGACGCCGATCAGCATCACGTGCTTCCCAGCGAATGCCCGGCGAACGGAGAACCCGGGAGCCTGCCTCTGCCCTTCGAAATGGACGATGGGGCGCGTCGGCGCAAAGGGTCGGCGCTCAGCGGGAATGACGGCAGCGCGCAAGTCTTCCCCGGAAATGTCCAGTTGCCGCGCCAGAGTCTTGGGCGCCCTGCGCCCATCTGGGTTCTCTTCCCGGATGCGCGCCAACGCCCCGCGTGGCCGGATGATCGGCTCCAGCAGTCTGCCTGTCGCCGTGCCATCACGAAATTCGAGGCGGTTGGCCACGATCCGCTTAACGCCCAAATGCTGCGCCAGGGGGCGCATCACATGGTCCAATCCCTGACTGACCAGCACAACCTCGGCGCCGGCATCGACCAGTTCCTGCACTTTGCGGACACCGCGCTGTTTCAGGCGCGGCTTGAGCTTGTAAAGGAAGAACTCTTCGCCCAGCAGGTCCAAGCGGTCGCGGGTCACTCCGCGCAGGACCATGTGCACGGCTCGGGTGGCAAACTTGCGATTCGTGGAGTAAAGGAACGGCCGCAGCAAGGCCATCAGAAAGATCAGGCCACGCCGCCGGAAGCGCTCGGCGAACGTCTGAGCGTTCCAGGTGAAGAATGCCACGGGCTCGACCACGGTCAGGTCAAGCAGGCTGCCCTCAACCCGCCAGTAGACGGTGGGGGCCGTACTGGAATTATGGTTTGTCGATTCCAAAATTGGTGATCGTTCCTCTATATAAAGGCGTCCGTTGGCTCGCGGTCAGACGAAGTTTCTATTGTAAACAATTGATGGGACGACGCGAAGCCGAAACCTTGAGGTTTCTGACCCCGTACGAGGCGTGCGGGCGAGACGCCCCCGCGACTGCCGGCAGGATGCCGGCGCTACGGTCAAGCGCTCTCGCTGGGCGGGCGTCCTACCATTAGGGCGATTGTGCCACTAGTGGCTAGGGTCGCAGCGATCGCCAGGAACCCGCCGCCAAACCCACCGTTTG
>DATDGW010000419.1:0-5373 GCA_036521895.1 Candidatus Sulfotelmatobacter sp.
TTTCGTTCGACACTGACTTTACCGGAGGGTGAAGTCCCGCGACCAGATCGAGCCTTGGCGGGGCGTTCAAGAGCGGGCCTTCACACCTGCCTTGATTCTTTTTATCGCACTACCTGAGGACGAAAACAAGACCGATCCGGGGTGACCCCGTTCCCGCTGCGATTGCTGCCGCGACGGTGTCCAGTGTGCGGCAACCGGACCATCGTCGGTCATGGCAGACGGCGCAAGCAAGCGCACGATCAGCGGCACGGCTGGATCTGGATTCGCCGCGGGCGATGTCGGCCATGCCGGAAAGCTTTCACGATTCTGCCGGCTTGGTCGCCGCCTTACGGGCGCTACAGTCTGCATTGCCGGCAGCAAGCCTGGGACTCGCTGAGCAAAGCGGATAGTTGGGAAGAATCGGTTCCGAACACGAAAGAGCCAGACCACATGCCGGACCCATCCACAGTGCGTCGATGGGCCGGGCAACTGTGTTGCCTGTGGGTTTTGCTGGCCACCAGACTGTCGCAGGCGACGGGATGGAACATTTTCGGTCCGTCCACCATCGTTGCCTGGGATTGGAACGTCGTTCGCCTTATTCTGCCCCTGGAGGTGAACAGCTCATGAATCGAAAGGCCATCGATGAACTGAAACAGCAGATTCCACTGCTGGAATACCTACAGGCGCACGGCTGGCGGCCAACTCGGAGAATCAATGGCGGTAGATTCATGGGGTTGTGTCCCCTGCACACTGACCACAGTCCAAGCTTTTTGGCGGACCCCTGCCGCAACTTGTTTTATTGCTACGGCTGCGCGCGCGGCGGCGACGTGATTCGGTTCGCCGAACTCCATCACCATGTCAAGTTTCCGCAAGCCGTGGCAATACTGCGCGAATGGTGTGGAGTTACTCCGTTACTGGAGGAAGTTACCAGCTTTTATCGGATGCAGTTATCCCGTCATCGCGAAGCGGTTTCTTACCTACAGCAGCGCGGACTGCACGCGCCCGAGATTATTGATCACATGCGCATCGGCTATGCACCTGGCCGTTGTCTTCGGGCATGGTTGAATCAACTGGGTTATCCACTGGAAGTACTGCAGCAAGCGGGTCTGGTGAATGTCAATGGCTACGATACCTATGCCCACCGTGTCGTGTTCCCGCTAGAAGGCAATCTTTATGGCCGCAGCATCGGAGACGCGGTGCCGCACCGATTCCTCCCCGGCGGCAAAGGCGGCTTATATGCGTGGGACCAGGTTCGTCAAAGCGAGGAGATCATTCTCGTGGAGGGCCTTTTCGATTACGCGGTGCTGTGGCAGGCCGGCTTCCGCAATGTCACTTGCTTGTTGGGCAACCATCCGAATGCAAGGCAGTTTCAAGAACTAGCCGACGGCCCCCGGACTGTTTATATTGCCTTCGATTCCGACCCCAACGGAAGTGGTCAGTCCGCGGCGCAATGGATGGTACGTCGTCTTGGCGCTCAGGGCTTATCTGCTTTTCAGGTCCTCCTGCCAGACGGACTCGACCCGAACAGCTTCTTTGTTCAAGGTGGCGATACACAACAGTTTCAGCGTCTCTTGGAGGTTGCACGTCCATGACATTCCAGGTCATCCATCAGCCTAACGCCGGAGGCGCACAGAGTCCTTTTCACGTCATCGAGACGCAGACAGGCCGTGAAGTGGAGTGGGTCAACCGCTTTCTGGATCGTGAATGTGTCCGCTGCCTGGCGAATACTTCGCTGCGTAGTTACGCTATGGACCTGCTGCACTTTCTTCGTTGGTGGACCAGCGTAAATCACACCGATGCCATCACCGAGAACGCAGTTGCCTCGGTGCTGCCGGACTATGTGCAATTCCAGGCAGGACAGCAGCCGCGACCTGCCCCCGCAACCATCAACCGCCGCGTCATCGTTGTCGGATGCGCTTTACGCCACATGTTCCCCGACACGACGTGCTCGCCGGCATCCGGCTTCTCCCACTCCTACTGGTTGCGTTCATCGCTGGGCTACGGCCGCTTCCTACCGGTTCGCAGCCAGTTCCGCGTGAGAGAACCCAAGCGTATCCCAGTACCGCTGTCAGTGGATCAGGTCTCTCAGTTCTGGTCCGACTTCCGCACGGCGCGTGACATGGCAATCGTCGGACTGATGCTGCTGCAGGGACTCCGCTCCAAGGAAGTCATTGCCCTGGATTGCGAAGATGTTCAGTTGGCAGAGTCCCGGATCTGCGTGCATGGCAAGGGCAATAAGGTTCGCCCGCTTCCGCTGGCCTCCGACACCGTTCGCTTGCTGGATCACTACCTGCGGCTGGAACGGCCCGCCGCATGCGGTTCTGCACTGTTCGTATCGCTGAAAGGACGAGCACGCGGCACGCGCATCACGCCCGCAGGGTTGCGCTCTTTGTTTCGTTATCACCGCCTCATCAGTGGCGTTCCTGGCGCTCATCCACACCGCTTCCGGCACACCTTCGCCTCTGACATGGTTCGTGCCGGAATCAGCCTGCCCGCTCTGATGAATCTGATGGGGCACGCTTCGATCTCAACTACGATGATCTACGTTCAGATCTCGCCGCGTGACGTTATCGAACAGTATGCGCGCGCCGTAGCCAAGCGGCTCCTGCCGATTCCTTCTGTCAAGTCATGATGAGGCAAACGTTTCCTCCTCCGCGTAATCCGATGGCGCCTCTTTTTCAAAGGGCTGCTGAATCTCTCACCACCTCACTCACCATACACTCGGCGCACTATTATCAGTGCACTGGCCGCCACTTCCTGAACTTTCTCGACGCTCGACACCCCCGCGTGCGCTCGCTTGGGCAACTCCGCCGCGACCCACACATCCTGGACTGGTTCACGTTATTGCGCTCTCGCCAGCCTGCTCTCGCCAAAATGACGTACTCCCACTATGTCATCCGTCTGCGCCGTATCCTTGAAGAACTGGCGTGGACCCAAGGGATACCACTCTTAACCCACCTGATCCGCGCCGACGACATCCCGCGGCCCGACGGATGTCTGCCCCGTCCTCTCACAGCCGAGCAGGATCAGTTGATCCAGGATGAACTGTTGCGCCGCGACGACCTGATCACCAACGCTTTGCTGCTGTTGCGGCACACCGGCATGCGCATCGGCGAGTGCCTCGATCTGCCTCTCGATTGTTTGCGCTGTATCGGCCAGGATCAGTGGGCCGTTCATGTGCCCCTCGGCAAGCTGCGGACGGAGCGTCTTGTTCCCGTCGATGCCTTCGTCTGTGGGATCGTGCACCGTCTTCGACTGCTCCGCCCTCAGAAAGCGGTCGCCGCTGATGGCTTTCTCCTTGCCCGCCCTCGCGGGCGCGCGAGGCTCGGCTACGAGTTGCGTATTGCACTGCATGAGATCACTGCTGATGTTGGCATCAGAAGCCGTATCGTCCCGCATCAATTTCGGCATTCTTTTGCCACTGAGATGCTCCGCGCAGGCGTCAGCCTCCCGGTTCTGATGAAACTTCTTGGCCACAAAACGCCCAAGATGACCTTACGCTATCTTGAAGTCTCCCTGTCGGATGTGCAGCGAGAGTTCCAGTTGGCACAACTACACCCCCGGCATCTCGCACCCGCGCCGAAGACATCCTCCGCCACTTCCGCCGCGCCAAATTTGTCCGGCCTTCTCGACTCGATCCAAGTCGCTCAACACGTGCTGGAAATGTTCCGCCGCACTCTTCCCGATGGCGCCCCACGCCGTCTTCTGGAGCGGCTTGCTAACCGCCTTACAAAGATCGCCTCAGCAGCCCGAACGATCGACCATCAATAGAATCTTCGGCAGAGATTAGCCGGTTAAGGACAGTTTGTGGAGCTGCGATTTATTCCGATGCGAATCGGCAACGCTGCGAACCCACTGGGTTCTTGTTGTGATGGACCAGTTTACGCGTCGCATCATTGGTTTTGGCGTCCACCGCGGCATCGTGGATGGAGTGGCGCTGTGCCGGATGTTCTATCGTGCGATTCGCGGGCACAGTCTGCCCAAATATCTCAGCTCGGATCACGATCCGCTGTATCGATTCCACCAATGGGAGGCAAATCTTCGGATCCTCGAGGTAACCGAAATCAAGAGTGTTCCTTACGTGCCGCTTTCGCACCCCTTCGTAGAGCGACTGATCGGCACGATTCGCCGGGAGTATCTCGACCGCATCTTATTCTGGACCACAGCCGATCTGGAGGCGAAGCTAATCGATTTTCAACATTACTATAACGGGCATCGAACGCATGCGGGGCTGGAAGGGCGCCTGCCGGAACCGCCTGCGGGAGGAGCTGTATCACCTACTGGTCTCGGTTCGTACCGGTGGCGGAGGCACTGTCGAGGCTTGTACCAAACTCCGATAGCCGCTTGATCCTGTTAATTCGCCATGCACAGGTAGCCGGCTGACCAAAGAGCGCCTGGTACCATGTGAAGCTGCGCGGGACGTCGTCCACCCCTATGATCGTCCATATGCGCTTCATCGGTCCCCCTCTGCCGTGATGAAAGTCAGCCTCGCCGCGCTGCCTCGATAACGGCGATATCGATTTTCGTCATCGTCATCATCGCGTCGAAGGCACGCCTTGCCTCAGGGCCGCGAGCCGCAAGCGCGTCGGTAAGTGCGCGTGGCGTGATCTGCCAGGAGAGGCCCCAGCGGTCCTTGCACCAACCGCACTGGCTTTCCTTGCCGCCATTCCCGATGATCGCGTTCCAGTAGCGGTCCGTCTCCTCCTGATTGTCCGTTGCGATCTGGAAGGAAAATGCCTCACCGTGGCTGAACACCGGGCCGCCGTTGAGTCCAAGACAAGGAATGCCCAGAACGGTGAACCCCACTGTCAGCACATCGCCTTCCTTGCCGCCGGGATAGTCTCCGGGCGCATGGTGAACAGTCGTCACTTTACTATCCGGAAAGGTGGCGGCGTAAAAGCGCGCCGCGTCCTGCGCGCCCTTGTCGAACCAGAGGCAGATTGTGTTCTTTGCCTTCATGTTCCTGTGCTCCATGTGCTCGACCAGGGCGAACGCCGGCGGTTTACGTCGGTCCACGTCAGGCCCACCAACGCACCGCTGACTTGCTGCAGCCGACGTTTCAACGGGGTCGCCAACCAATATTCTACCTTGGGGACCTATCCACCGGAACATTTCGATAATCTGAGAACGCCATTCTGTTTCTGTTTTGTTTCAGAATGTGATGGCTCCTGGAACTCTCAACCCTTCAGGAAATCGCCATGCTGACCCGTGAACATTCCAAATCAGATTGACCTCAAGGACTTCTTCACTACGATTGGCGCTCTTGTGGGCACAACGCTGGGACTTTACAACACCTGGCAGGCCCACCATCAAAAGCGAATTAAGTTAAGGCTAGTCCCGAAGCTGGGTTCCGATAAAGGCGTGTGTCGCCGGATTCCAGCATTGGTCGCATCC